>NZ_JBMKJI010000016.1:0-106154 GCF_049237025.1 Enterobacter cloacae complex sp. SYL001
CGGAATGACCACCACCGCCGTATGTTCCCCTCACCCTAACCCTCTCCCCGGAGGGGCGAGGGGATTGCTCAGTGCTCGCATTAATTTGTGGGGAACCCTCAGCCCACCGGGAGAGGGGATAAGGACAACATCACATCTCGATCTCTATATCGCCTTTTGCCCGGCAGCAGCAGGGCAAAATTTCCCCTTCACTGATAAAGGCCAGCGGTTCGGTCAGCCAGTCTACCTGGCCTGCGACCAGACGGCAGCGGCAGGAGCCGCAGTAGCCTTCACGACACTGGTACTCGACTTCTACCTGATGTGCTTCAAGCGCCACCAGCAGAGAAGGGTGCTCTTCCTGGCACAACACCTCTGTACCCGAAAGGCTCAGCGTTACGCGGCTCATCAGAGCTGGAAATCGCTCAGGTCGTCGGTGTTGACTTCAGAATCAATCTGACCGACCAGGTAAGAACTCACTTCCACTTCCTGCGGCGCGACCTGCACGTTATCGGACACCAGCCAGGTGTTGATCCACGGGATTGGGTTAGAGCGCGTCTGGAACGGCAGGTCGAGACCGACGGCCTGCATGCGGATATTGGTGATGTACTCAACGTACTGGCACAGAATGTCTTTGTTCAGGCCAATCATGGAGCCGTCGCGGAACAGGTAGTCTGCCCACTCTTTCTCCTGCTGGGCCGCCAGCACGAACAGGTCGTAGCATTCCTGTTTGCACTCTTCCGCAATTTCCGCCATCTCCGGATCGTCTGCACCGCTGCGCAGCAGGTTCAGCATATGCTGAGTCCCGGTCAGGTGCAGGGCTTCGTCACGGGCAATCAGACGGATAATTTTGGCGTTGCCTTCCATCAGTTTGCGCTCGGCAAACGCGAAGGAGCAGGCGAAGCTCACGTAGAAGCGGATTGCTTCCAGGGCGTTGACGCTCATCAGGCACAGATAGAGCTGTTTTTTCAGGGTCCGCAGGTTTACGGTGACGGTTTTACCGTTCACGTTGTGCGTACCTTCGCCCAGCAGATGCCAGTAGCTGGTCATCTCGATCAGTTCGTCATAGTAGTGTGCAATGCCTTCGGCGCGCTTCTGGATCTGTTCGTTGGTGACGATATCATCAAACACCACCGCCGGATCGTTCACGATGTTGCGGATGATGTGGGTGTAAGAGCGGGAGTGGATCGTCTCGGAGAACGCCCAGGTCTCAACCCAGGTTTCCAGCTCAGGAATCGAGATCAGCGGTAGCAGCGCCACGTTCGGACTACGACCCTGAATGGAGTCCAGCAGCGTCTGGTATTTCAGGTTGCTGAGGAAGATGTGCTTTTCGTGTTCCGGCAGCGCCTGGAAATCGATACGGTCGCGGGAAACGTCAACTTCTTCCGGACGCCAGAAGAAAGAGAGTTGCTTTTCAATCAGCTTTTCGAAGATGTCATATTTTTGCTGATCGTAGCGTGCCACGTTGACCGGCTGGCCGAAGAACATCGGCTCTTTGAGCTGGTCGTTTTTCGTCTGTGAAAAGGTGGTATATGCCATTGCGGTGAGTCCTGTGGTGTTATTTCCCCTCACCCCGGCCCTCTCCCACAGGGAGAGGGGGAAAGAGTTCCCTCTCCCTGTGGGAGAGGGTTAGGGTGAGGGAATTTATTAGATCTTACATGCGCCGCTTTCGCAGCCATCGTCCTGAATTGACGGCGCCAGGTCGTCCTGGGCGTCTTCCGCACCATCACGGGTGTTGTGATAGTACAGCGTTTTCACGCCAAATTTGTAGGCGGTGAGCAGATCTTTCAGCAGTTGCTGCATCGGAACCTTGCCTGACGGGAAGCGCGTCGGGTCGTAGTTGGTATTGGCAGAGATCGACTGGTCGATAAACTTCTGCATGATACCCACCAGTTGCAGGTAGCCGTCGTTGTTTGGCATTTCCCACAGCAGCTCGTAGTTGTTGCCCAGCGTTTCGTAATCCGGTACCACCTGACGCAGCACGCCGTCTTTCGACGCTTTGATGCTGACATGGCCGCGCGGTGGCTCAATACCGTTGGTGGCGTTGGAGATTTGCGAAGAGGTCTCGGACGGCATCAGGGCAGAGAGCGTGGAGTTACGCAGGCCGTGAGTTTTAATGGACTCGCGCAGGCCTTCCCAGTCGAGGTGCAGCGGCTCGCTGACGATCGCATCCAGGTCTTTTTTGTAGGTATCGATCGGCAGAATGCCTTTTGCGTAGGTAGTTTCGTTGAACCACGGGCACGCGCCTTGCTCTTTCGCCAGCTCGTTGGAGGCTTTCATCAGGTAGTACTGAATGGCTTCGAACGTCTGGTGCGTCAGATTGTTGGCGCTGCCGTCGGAGTAACGCTTGCCGTTTTTCGCCAGCCAGTAGGCGAAGTTGATCACGCCGATACCTAAAGTGCGACGGCCCATTGCGCCGCGTTTTGCCGCCGGGATTGGGTAATCCTGGTAGTCCAGCAGGGCGTCGAGCGCACGAACCGCCAGCACGGCCAGCTCTTCCAGCTCGTCCAGGCTCTTAATCGCACCCAGGTTGAACGCAGAGAGCGTACACAGGGCGATTTCACCGTTTTCATCGTTCACATCGTCCAGCGGTTTGGTCGGCAGGGCGATCTCCAGGCACAGGTTGGACTGGCGCACTGGCGCAACCACCGGATCGAACGGGCTGTGGGTGTTGCAGTGGTCAACGTTCTGGATGTAGATACGGCCGGTAGAGGCACGTTCCTGCATCATCAGGGAGAACAGATCGACCGCCTTCACGCGCTGCTTGCGGATGCTGTCGTCTTTTTCGTATTTGGTGTACAGACGCTCGAATTCGTCCTGATCGGCGAAGAACGCGTCGTACAGACCCGGGACGTCGGATGGGCTGAACAGGGTGATATCTTCACCTTTCAGCAGGCGGGTGTACATCAGCTTGTTGATCTGCACGCCGTAGTCCATGTGACGCACGCGGTTGCCTTCCACGCCGCGGTTGTTCTTCAGAACCAGCAGGCTTTCCACTTCCAGGTGCCACATTGGGTAGAACAGGGTCGCAGCGCCACCGCGCACGCCGCCCTGAGAGCAGGATTTTACTGCCGTCTGGAAGTGCTTGTAAAACGGGATACAGCCGGTGTGGAACGCTTCACCGCCGCGGATCGGGCTGCCCAGCGCACGGATACGACCAGCGTTGATGCCGATACCAGCACGCTGGGAGACGTATTTCACGATGGCGCTGGAGGTCGCGTTGATGGAATCCAGGCTGTCACCACACTCGATCAGTACGCAGGAGCTGAACTGACGGGTAGGGGTACGCACGCCAGACATGATTGGCGTAGGCAGAGAAATCTTGAACGTAGAGACCGCATCGTAGAAACGCTTCACGTAGTCCAGACGGGTTTCACGTGGATAATTAGAGAACAGGCAGGCGGCCACCAGAATATAGAGGAACTGGGCGCTCTCGTAGATTTCGCCCGTCACACGGTTCTGAACCAGGTATTTGCCTTCGAGCTGCTTCACCGCCGCGTAGGAGAAGTTCATGTCGCGCCAGTGATCGATAAACCCGTTCATCTGCTCGAACTCTTCTTCCGTATAGTCTTCCAGCAGATGCGTGTCGTATTTGCCCAGCTCAACCATTTTCACTACGTGATCGTAAAGCTTCGGCGGCTCGAACTGGCCGTAGGCTTTCTTACGCAGGTGGAAAATCGCCAGACGCGCAGCGAGGTACTGATAATCCGGTGCGTCGCGGGAGATCAGATCTGCCGCTGCTTTGATAATGGTTTCGTGGATATCAGACGTTTTGATGCCGTCGTAGAACTGAATGTGAGAACGCAGTTCGACCTGGGATATAGATACGTTGTTCAGTCCTTCTGCTGCCCAGTCGAGAACTCGATGGATTTTGTCCAGATTGATACGCTCGGTAGTACCGTCGCGCTTTGTCACCAGCAGACTCTGATTCATGTGGGTTTTTACCTGTCCGTGAAATAAAAAAATATCCCCCGCTTATCCACAGAACCGCCTTGTGACTAACTCTGTGGATAAATACTACATATAGGGGTTTTGCGATAAGAAGAACGCTATATGGTGAGTATTCTAGTATCGAATCTTTTCAGCACAAGGGTTGATTTTGACGTTAAATTGAGGTTGTGAAAGGGTAAAAAAGGCTAAGTCCTCGTACCGTAAGGCCTGGAAGAGATGTCAATATTCCAGAAAAAAAATTCAAAATTTGATCGAGTGCTGATTTCTTCAACGGGAGGTCAGAATTGCGCAACATGATGTCGCGCAATCTTTATAAGAATAACGAATGACGTTAGTCGTTTTTGGCGGTTGTGTGCAACATATAGTTAACATCCACGCCCGGGGCAAGTTTGAATTTATCCGTCAGAGGATTGTAGTGCAGACCCGTCATGTGCTGCTCCTTAAGCCATGTCTGGTCAACCCAGCCCAGCAGTTCGGCAGGCTTGATGAACTTCTTCACGTCGTGCGTCCCTTTCGGCACCATGCGCAGCACATATTCCGCGCCTACCACGGCCATCAGCCAGGCTTTGCCGTTGCGGTTGATGGTCGAGAAGAAGACCTGTCCACCCGGTTTCACCAGTTTTGCACAGGCGCTGACGACCGACTGCGGATCGGGAACGTGCTCCAGCATCTCCATGCAGGTCACCACGTCATACTGGTGCGCATGTTTAGCCGCGTGCTCTTCCACGGTTTCCTGGACATATTCTACCTGTACGCCGGACTCCAGCGCATGAAGACGCGCAACCTGTAGAGGTTCGAAGCCCATGTCCAGACCGGTGACGGTGGCCCCTTCGCGCGCCATGCTTTCCGCCAGGATGCCGCCGCCGCAGCCGACGTCGAGCACTTTCTTACCGAACAGGCCGCCGGAACGCTCCGCGATATAGCCCAGACGTAGCGGGTTAATACGATGCAGAGGTTTGAACTCACCTTCGAGATCCCACCAGCGGGACGCCACCGCTTCAAATTTGGCAATCTCTTCGTGGTCAACGTTGTGAGCCACCGGGGATTTTTCGGCATTCATGGGCGCTTTTACTCCTTATTTAGCAAGACAAATGAGTATATCAGGCAATCCCTGTGAATAAAGCGTATAGGTTTACCTGTATCACCGCGGCTGTGTTATAATTTGCGACCTTTGAATCCGGGATACAGTAGAGGGATAGCGGTTAGATGAGCGACCTTGCGAGAGAAATTACACCGGTTAACATCGAGGAAGAGCTGAAAAGCTCCTATCTGGACTATGCGATGTCGGTCATTGTTGGCCGTGCGCTGCCGGACGTCCGCGATGGCCTTAAGCCGGTACACCGTCGCGTACTATACGCCATGAACGTATTGGGCAATGACTGGAATAAAGCCTACAAAAAATCTGCCCGTGTCGTTGGTGACGTAATCGGTAAATACCATCCCCATGGTGATTCCGCGGTGTACGACACCATTGTCCGTATGGCGCAGCCTTTCTCGCTGCGTTACATGCTGGTAGATGGTCAGGGTAACTTTGGTTCTATCGACGGCGACTCCGCCGCGGCAATGCGTTATACGGAAATCCGTCTGGCGAAGATTGCCCATGAGCTGATGGCTGACCTGGAAAAAGAGACGGTTGATTTCGTTGATAACTACGACGGCACGGAAAAAATTCCTGACGTTATGCCAACGAAGATCCCAAACCTGCTGGTGAACGGTTCGTCCGGTATCGCAGTGGGTATGGCAACCAACATTCCGCCGCACAACATCACGGAAGTGATTAACGGCTGCCTGGCCTACATCGACGATGAAGACATCAGCATTGAAGGGCTGATGGAACACATCCCGGGCCCGGACTTCCCGACGGCGGCAATCATCAACGGCCGTCGCGGTATTGAAGAAGCGTACCGTACCGGTCGCGGCAAGATTTACATCCGTGCCCGCGCCGAAGTGGAAGCGGACGCCAAAACCGGCCGTGAAACCATTATTGTTCACGAGATCCCGTATCAGGTGAACAAAGCGCGTCTGATTGAAAAAATCGCCGAGCTGGTAAAAGAAAAACGCGTTGAAGGCATCAGCGCGCTGCGCGACGAGTCTGACAAAGACGGTATGCGCATCGTGATTGAAATCAAGCGCGACGCGGTGGGTGAAGTTGTGCTGAACAATCTTTACTCCCAGACTCAGCTTCAGGTCTCCTTCGGTATCAACATGGTTGCGCTGCACCATGGCCAGCCGAAGATCATGAACCTGAAAGAGATCCTGAGCGCGTTTGTGCGTCACCGCCGTGAAGTGGTGACTCGCCGTACCATCTTTGAACTGCGCAAAGCGCGCGATCGTGCCCATATCCTTGAAGCACTGGCCGTTGCGCTGGCGAACATCGACCCGATCATCGAGCTGATTCGCCGTGCGCCGACGCCGGCAGAAGCGAAGGCGTCGCTGGTTGCGCGTCCATGGGATCTGGGCAACGTGGCGGCGATGCTGGAACGTGCCGGCGATGATGCTGCGCGTCCTGAGTGGCTGGAGCCGGAATTCGGCGTGCGTGACGGTCAGTACTATCTGACTGAACAGCAGGCCCAGGCGATTCTGGATCTGCGTTTGCAGAAACTGACCGGCCTTGAGCATGAAAAACTGCTCGACGAGTACAAAGAGCTGCTGGAGCAGATTGCCGAGCTGCTGCATATCCTGGGTAGCGCAGAGCGCCTGATGGAAGTGATCCGTGAAGAGCTGGAGCTGGTTCGCGATCAGTTCGGCGACGAGCGTCGCACCGAAATCACGGCCAACAGCTCCGATATCAACATTGAAGATCTGATCAACCGCGAAGACGTGGTCGTGACGCTGTCTCACCAGGGTTACGTGAAGTATCAGCCGTTGACCGACTACGAAGCACAGCGTCGTGGCGGTAAAGGTAAATCTGCGGCGCGTATTAAAGAAGAAGACTTCATTGACCGTCTGCTGGTGGCCAATACCCACGACACGATCCTCTGCTTCTCCAGCCGGGGCCGTCTGTACTGGATGAAAGTCTATCAGCTACCGGAAGCGAGCCGTGGCGCGCGGGGTCGACCTATCGTTAACCTGCTGCCGCTGGAAGCGAACGAACGTATCACCGCCATTCTGCCGGTACGCGAGTACGAAGAGGGCGTGAACGTCTTTATGGCAACCGCGAGCGGTACCGTGAAGAAAACCGCGCTGACCGAATTCAGCCGTCCACGTTCCGCCGGGATCATCGCGGTGAACCTGAACGAAGGCGACGAGCTGATCGGCGTGGATCTGACCTCTGGTTCCGATGAAGTGATGCTGTTCTCTGCGGCCGGTAAAGTGGTGCGCTTTAAAGAGAACGCCGTGCGCGCAATGGGTCGTACGGCGACCGGCGTGCGTGGTATCAAGCTGGCGGGTGAAGACAGCGTGGTTTCCCTGATCGTTCCGCGTGGCGAAGGCGCAATCCTGACCGTCACCCAGAACGGCTACGGTAAACGTACGGCGGAAAGCGAATACCCGACCAAGTCTCGCGGCACGCAGGGCGTTATCTCCATCAAAGTGACCGAGCGCAACGGTTCCGTTGTTGGCGCGGTACAGGTGGACGACGCGGACCAGATCATGATGATCACCGATGCCGGTACGCTGGTGCGTACCCGCGTGTCAGAGATCAGCGTGGTGGGTCGTAACACCCAGGGCGTTATCCTCATCCGTACTGCGGAAGATGAAAACGTCGTCGGTCTGCAACGCGTTGCTGAGCCGGTGGATGACGAAGAGCTCGACTCTATCGACGGCAGCGTCGCGGAAGGGGATGATGAAATCGTCCCGGAAGCGGACACCGATGATGAAGCAGCGGATGACGCTGACGAGTAACGTCTCCTGACGCATAAAGGGCCGGTTTCCGGCCCTTTTGTTTAGCGCAAGCAGACAAGTGAACGTTGCGACAAGCCGCGTTTACCGCTACCTTAACCACATTCTTTTTTCCCCGATGGCGGAGCCTCGCCCCTTTGAAATACCTCGTCTCCTTTCGTACCACGTTAAAAGTCTCTCGCTATCTGTTTCGGGCGCTTGCGCTACTGCTATGGTTGCTGGTGGCACTGCTCTCGGTGTTTTACATCGTTAACGCGTTACACCAGAAAGAAGCGGAGATCCGCCAGGAGTTTAACTTAAGCTCGGATCAGGCCCAGCGCTATATCCAGCGCACGTCTGATGTGATGAAAGAGCTTAAGTATATCGCTGAGAATCGACTGACGGCGGAGAACGGCATTCTTGCCCTCCGCGGTCGGGATGAAAAAACCGAAGTACCTGATTTCGAACCGCTCTTCCCGGACTCCGATTGTTCCGCGATGGGCAAAGCCTGGCGTGGCTCACTGGAGTCCCTGTCATGGTTTATGCGCTACTGGCGCGATAATTTTTCGGCCGCTTACGATCTAAACCGCGTCTACCTGATTGGCAACGAAAATCTTTGCATGGCGGACTTCGGTCTGCGGGATATGCCCGTCGAACGCGAAGACGCGCTGAAAAGCCTGCATGAGCGGATAGTGAAATACCGCAATGCGCCTCAGGAAGAGCGCGGGAACAACATCTTCTGGATAAGCCAGGGGCCGCGCATGGGCGTCGGCTATTTCTATGCCCTGACTCCGGTTTACCTCGGAAACCGTCTGCAAGCGCTGCTGGGGATTGAACAAACCATCCGCATGGAAAACTTCTTCACGCCGGGCAGTCTGCCGATGGGCGTGACCATTCTGGATGAGAACGGCCACCCACTCATCTCCCTTACCGGGCCTGAAAACCGCCTGAAGGTGGAGCCCAGCTGGATGCAGGAGCGGTCATGGTTTGGCTATACCTCCGGGTTCCGCGAGCTGGTGCTGAAGAAAAGTTTGCCGCCATCATCGCTGAGCATTGTCTATTCGCTGCCGGTGGACAAGGTGCTGGAGCGCATTCGCATCCTGATCCTTAACGCCATTTTGTTGAACATCGCGGTAGGGGTTGCGCTGTTTATGCTGGCGAGAATGTATGAGCGGCGGATCTTTATTCCGGCGGAAGCGGATGCTCAGCGTCTGGAGGAGCACGAGCAGTTTAACCGTAAGATTGTCGCCTCGGCGCCGGTAGGGATCTGTATCCTGCGTACTCAGGACGGGACAAATATCCTCAGTAACGAGCTTGCCCATAACTACCTGAACATGCTCACGCATGAAGACCGCCAGCGGTTAACGCAGATCATCTGTGGGCAACAGGTTAACTTTGTGGATGTGCTGACCAGCACGCACACCAACCTGCAAATCAGCTTCGTCCATTCGCGCTACCGCAATGAAAACGTGGCGATTTGCGTGCTGGTGGACGTCTCCGCGCGCGTTAAGATGGAAGAGTCATTGCAGGATATGGCGCAGGCGGCGGAGCAGGCCAGCCAGTCGAAATCGATGTTCCTCGCGACCGTCAGCCATGAGCTGCGTACGCCGCTGTACGGCATTATCGGTAACCTCGATCTTCTCCAGACCAAAGAGCTGCCGAAAGGGGTCGACCGCCTGGTGACGGCGATGAACAACTCGTCCAGCCTGCTGCTGAAAATTATCAGCGATATTCTCGACTTCTCTAAAATTGAATCCGAGCAGTTGAAAATAGAACCGCGTGAGTTCTCCCCGCGCGAGGTGATGAACCATATCAGCGCCAACTATCTGCCGCTGGTGGTGCGCAAACAGCTGGGGCTGTACTGCTTTATCGAGCCGGATGTGCCGCTGACGCTGCATGGCGATCCGATGCGTCTGCAACAGGTCATCTCGAACCTGCTAAGCAACGCCATCAAATTCACCGATATCGGCTGTATTGTGCTGCATGTCTGCCGGGCAGGGGAGTACCTGACTATTCGCGTACGCGACACGGGTGTTGGCATTCCGGCGAAAGAGGTCGTTCGCCTGTTCGATCCGTTCTTCCAGGTGGGGACGGGCGTCCAGCGTAATTTCCAGGGGACCGGGCTGGGTCTGGCGATTTGCGAGAAGCTTATCAGCATGATGGACGGGGATATCTCCGTCGATACCGAGCCGGGTATGGGCAGCCAGTTCACCATCCGTATCCCGCTCTACTCGGCACACTATCCAGTGAAAACCACGGTCGACGGGCTGAGCGAAAAGCACTGCTGGCTGGCGGTGCACAACGCCTCCTTACATGATTTCCTGACCTCGATGCTGACCAGCAGCGGCGTGCGGGTCTCACGCTATGAAGGCCAGACGCCGGACGCAGATGACATGCTGATTACTGACGTTGAGCCAGACAAGGCGTGGGCGGGGCGGGGCGTGGTGATGTTCTGCCGCCGTCATATCGGTATTCCGATTGAGCGTTCGCCCGGGGTATGGGTGCACAGCGTGGCGACACCGCACGAGATGTTGGGCTTGCTGGCGCGTATTTACAGCGTACAGCTTGAGGACAGCGATGGCGCTACCGTGCTGGCTTCCCCTGATGAGCTGGCATCGGTGAATGACGATATGATGATTCTGGTCGTCGACGATCATCCGATTAACCGTCGTCTGCTCGCAGACCAGCTTGGCTCTCTGGGCTATCAGTGTAAAACGGCCAATGATGGCGTGGATGCCCTGAATGTCTTAAGTAAGAATCATATTGATATTGTGCTCAGCGATGTGAACATGCCTAACATGGACGGCTATCGTCTGACGCAGCGTATCCGACAGCTGGGGCTGACGCTGCCGGTGGTGGGGGTGACAGCCAACGCACTGGCGGAGGAGAAGCAGCGCTGTCTGGAGTCGGGAATGGACAGCTGTCTGTCGAAGCCGGTCACGCTGGATGTACTGAAGCAGACGCTATCCGTGTATGCGGAGCGGGTGCGAAAAGCAAGACAATAAAAAAGGCCCGAAAGGGCCTTTTTTATGTGTCCGACGGCACTGCGCTTGCGCGGGCCTACGGGGTCTTTAGACCGGGTAACCGCGAGGGTCACCCGGCGTAGACAGCGACGATCAATCTTTGTCCGTTGCGCTCAGCGTCACGGAAGAGAGATAGTTCAGCAGGGCGATATCGTTATCCACACCCAGCTTCATCATCGCGGATTTTTTCTGGCTACTGATGGTTTTGATACTGCGGTTCAGCTTCTTGGCGATTTCAGTAACCAGGAAACCTTCAGCGAACAGACGCAGAACTTCACTCTCTTTAGGCGAGAGACGCTTGTCGCCATAGCCACCTGCGCTGATTTTTTCAAGCAGGCGTGAGACGCTCTCAGGCGTGAATTTCTTCCCTTTCTGTAGCGCCGCCAGCGCTTTAGGCAGATCGGTAGGTGCGCCTTGTTTCAGCACAATCCCTTCAATATCAAGATCCAGAACGGCGCTCAGGATCGCCGGGTTATTGTTCATGGTCAGAACAATGATCGAAATGTCCGGGAAGTGGCGTTTAATGTATTTGATGAGCGTAATCCCATCACCGTATTTATCCCCAGGCATGGAGAGATCGGTAATGAGCACGTGCGCATCAAGTTTAGGCAGGTTGTTAATAAGGGCTGTGGAATCTTCAAATTCACCGACTACATTCACCCACTCGATCTGTTCAAGTGATTTGCGAATACCGAACAGTACAATCGGATGGTCATCGGCAATAATTACGTTCATATTGTTCATGTATAAGGCTACCTTGCTACAGCAAGCTCTTGACGTAAGCGTCAATGTCGCTGATGTATTTTTCAATGCCAGAGGCATCTTTCTCACGAATTAGATGTTCCAGCGTTTCACATAACTGCTTGCCGGGAACCAGATTAAGCATGGCAAACACCCCTTTAAGCCGGTGTGCTGTCTGTGCCAGCGCTGCAAAATCCTGCGCAGCGGACTCAGTATACAACCGCTTAACATCATCTGGTACTGTATCAACGAAGAGCGAATAATATCCGCTGGCATGGAGTTCGGCATTTTCATCGCCGCCTAACGGTGACTCCAGGATCTCTTCCTGCGCCAGATTCTCTTCAATCAGTTGTAATACAGCTTCCTGCATTGCATTGCTCATATTAAAGTTGACGCGCAGCTGCCCAGGGCCGATTTTCCGCACGCCTGGCTCATCATCGCTTAAAAGCAAGCCGGAGGCAGTAAGATTAGACGGATTATCAGTTAAAAATAGATCAAATTCTTGACTCGCGAGCCTTTCGTCCGGGGTAATGCAGGACGCGCCCCAGTTTTCCAGCTGACGAACGACGATATTACGGATCTCACTGGAGGTCACGTCCACCATCACCACCACATCATCCAGCAGACGCTCTTCATCCTCTTCCTGAGGATTCGCCGCCATTTTAACATGCAAGGAGTAGCGGGTGCCGAGGGATTCGCGCGCCTTAATGTTCAGATGACCGCCCAGCTTACGCGCCAGCTGATCGCAGAGCCAGAAGGTGAGGGCATTCGCCTTACCGTAGTGGTCGCGCTGGGTATCGTTCAGGAACGGGAAGTGCAGGTTATCGATTTCGCTCACGGTGACGCCTTCGCCCGTATCCAGAATACGGAACGTCAGACGATCGTCGGTGGACTCATCGGTGCTGACTTCAAGGGTGATCTTGCCGATCTGTGTCGTGGTGACGGCATACTGAATCAACATCATCAGGATGCGACGCAGGGCATCGCGATCGCCGTGACGCTCGTCGTTGGCCGGTAAATGGTTGTTGATCAGCAGCTGGAGCCCTTTGCGCTTGATCACCGGCAGGACTTCCGGAACCACCTCATCAATCAGATCCTGGATGGAGAAGAGCGTAGGGGTGCCCTTCCAGATGTCATTCTCCAGCATGTTCGCAAGCTGGATTTCGTCCACCAGACGAACCAGCGAGTCGGCCTGGCTGCTAAGCTGTCGGCTTTCCGGCGTGCTTAAATCAGCAATCTGCGTGGCGAGTGACTTCAGCGGCTGTTTAAAGGCATCGCCAATGTTTTGCATAAACGCCGCGCGGCCATGCTGGTTTTTCTCATACAGCCTTTGCGCCTGCTTGAGCTTTTTATTCACCAGCACTTCGCGATCCTGATCGCGGATGATGAAGATTTGCGTGCGCGAGGCGACCTGACTGCGGAACTGACGGATCTCATACAGTTCATTATTAATGGTGGCCTGAATGACGCCCTGATGCTGGTCCGCCATGGCCGTAATATTTTGCAGGTTAAGATGCGGCAGAAGGTGATCGGCAATTTTGTTGCTCATCACCGTCCGGTTTGCCTCCTGATCGTGAACAAGCACCCCAAGCGGCAGCACGGAAATAATCTCTTCATTCAGGGCACGAAGAACACGCAACTCGTTGCTGGTCCCGGCTGATACCGACGTCGAGTCGCTCTGGCGGCCCGACTGGAAACGGAAGGTGCTGTAGCCAAACAGCGCCAGCGCCAGCAGGCCGATATTCAACAGCAGCGGCAGCATAATGTTTTGCAGGGTATCAAGCATCAGGGTGCCAAAAGGCACCTGCCACACCAGCCGCATACCGGTTGAGTTGAGCGATGAGGCAATCTCAATCTTCGAGCCATTAAAGGAGATCGCTACGCTGTCCGGGCCTTCTTTATCCGACGGCGTGCGCATATTTTGGGTGCTGTTGTCTGGCTCCAGTCGGAAACTGTCCAGCGGCATATCCGGCGGGATAAGATCGTTAATTGGCAGATCGAAGGCAACCACGGTCGCCAGATGGCCCGGCTGGTTAAAGGTGGTTCGCAGCGTAAAGTAGTGGCCATTCTGCCAGGCAAGACGGCGTAATGACGAGAAACTTTCGCGCTCGTCCAGCGCGTTGGCCTGTTGCAGCATTTCTGCCCGACGGGAATCGACAATGCTGCCAACGGTGGTCTCTTTGAAGCCCGACGAGAGATCCTTAAGCGGCAGGGTCGAGATCAGGATCATGCTGTTGTCCTGACCGTTCAGGTAATACATGGACCACGGTACGGTTTCGGCGCCCCACAGGGTGTCCAGATAGGAGGAGATACGCTGCGTCATCTCAAGCGTTGCGCTGTCATGCGAGCCGAAAATCAGGGCTTCCGTCTTACGCTGCGGTTTTTCAAGGTAATACACATCCTGCTTAAGGCGCGTTTCCTGCAACCCTTCGCCTGATGAGGTGGCAGGTGCGGCGGCGATATTGTCGTAGATTTGCCAGGTCGCGTAGCGCCACGTATCAATGCGCTTATGCACCGCATGGGTGATATCGACAATTTGATAGCTTTTATCTTTAAGCCAGGTATTCACGGCGCTCTGAACCATCACTCCCATTGTGACTAACAGCACAACGATCAACAGAAGAAAGAAACGGGTGATGCTGCCCGGTAGAAGGGAAAATTTGCTCGGGGCGGTAGTTTCAGTCTGACTCATCGATGTGTTTAACCCGTAATGGCCGCGCGGTAATGGGATAGGGCAGTATAAAGGGTAATAACTGAATTTCCAGCGTCGTTATCGGTATGACCTTGACTTTTTATCTGTCGCAACCCGCTTCAACGTCATCCGTGTGAAAGATGTACAAAACCCAGTGAAATGTACAAATATGCTGTTACAACGGCAGTAAAATAGCACGAATTAACAAGAAATTAATTTTGAAAGTGAAAAGGAAAATCTGTAAACGCCGGGCGATGGATTTAGTTAATAGTCGTTATCATTACAGACGGGTAGCACATAAAATGTCTGTTGACGTAAAGAAAGGTAAAAAAAAACCGAATGCGGAGCATCCGGTTCAATTAGGGATAAACAGACATTCAGAACTGAATGACGGTAATAAATAAAGTTAATGATGATAGCGAGGGTTATTTTAGTGGTGTTGACGGGAATTTTTTTGTCATTCAGTGCTGTACTCTTTTTTAAGTTAGTCTTTTGAATTTTATAGGATATATTTTTGTTTTGATTATCCGTGCTATATTTTTAAACTTTTGATGCTTTGTGAAAGTTCCTTGAAATTTACAGATTGAAACATCTTGATGGTAAAGTGAAACATCTTCAAAGTTTTCGTATCATATTCCTGTTGGATTATTCTGCATTTTTGAGGAGAATGAACTTGCCGACTGGTTAAGAGGGTTGACCAGTAAGCAGTGGTAAATAATAAGGCATATAACAGAGGGTTAATAAAATGAAAGTTAAAGTACTGTCCCTCCTGGTACCAGCTCTGCTGGTGGCAGGCGCAGCAAATGCGGCTGAAATTTATAACAAAGACGGCAACAAATTAGATCTGTACGGTAAAGTGGATGGCCTGCACTATTTCTCTGATGACGACAGTGCAGACGGCGACCAGACCTACATGCGTCTGGGCTTCAAAGGCGAAACTCAGGTTAACGACCAGCTGACCGGTTACGGCCAGTGGGAATACCAGATCCAGGGTAACTCTGGTGAGAACGAAAACAACTCATGGACGCGTGTGGCGTTCGCAGGTCTGAAATTCGCTGATGCGGGTTCATTCGACTACGGTCGTAACTACGGCGTTGTTTACGATGTGACTTCCTGGACCGACGTTCTGCCGGAGTTCGGCGGCGATACCTACGGTTCTGACAACTTCATGCAGCAGCGTGGTAACGGCTTCGCGACCTACCGTAACCAGGACTTCTTCGGTCTGGTTGATGGTCTGAACTTCGCGTTGCAGTACCAGGGTAAAAACGGCAGCCCAAGCGGCGAAGGCCAGACCAACAACGGTCGTGACGCGCTGCGTCAGAACGGTGACGGCTACGGCGGCTCTCTGACTTACGATCTGGGCGAAGGCTTCGCACTCGGTACGGCAGTCACCAGTTCTAAACGTACTGCTGACCAGAACGCTGCGGGCTACTACGGTGAAGGCGATCGCGCAGAGACCTACACCGGTGGTCTGAAATACGACGCGAACAACATCTACCTGGCTGCACAGTATACTCAGACTTACAACGCGACCCGCGTTGGCGATCAGGGCTGGGCTAACAAAGCGCAGAACTTCGAAGTGGTTGCTCAGTATCAGTTCGACTTCGGCCTGCGTCCATCCGTGGCTTACCTGCAGTCTAAAGGTAAAGACATCGAAAACTATGGCGATCAGGATATCCTGAAGTATGTTGACGTGGGTGCGACTTACTACTTCAACAAAAACATGTCCACCTATGTTGATTACAAAATCAACCTGCTGGATGAAAATGACTTCACCCGTCAGACAGGTATCGGTACTGACGATATCGTCGCGCTGGGTCTGGTTTACCAGTTCTAATTGCTCATACTGCAACAAAGGGGCCATCAGGCCCCTTTTTTCATGCTTTTTTAGGGTCTTCAAATACGCTGTTTTAGTGTACTCTTGCCGCCCTGGCATGAGGATAATAACCAATGGATATGACTTTTTTACGCGCCAGCGTTCTGGCGACTTTTTTACTCCTGACCGCGTGTGACTCTTCTACACAGCCCGCAAAAATCGACGCACCCGCCGCGACGGTGCTGGAAGGGAAAACCATGGGGACCTTCTGGCGCGTCAGCGTGATGAATATCGATAAATCCCGCGCTGAAGAACTACGCGGTAAAATTCAGGCGCAGCTGGATGCCGACGATCAGTTACTCTCTACCTATAAAAATGACTCAGCGCTGATGCGTTTCAATCGCTCCAGCAGCACCTCGCTGTGGCCGGTGAGCGAAGCAATGGCCGATATCGTCACGGAAGCCATGCGCGTGGGCTACAAAACCAACGGCGCAATGGATGTGACCGTTGGGCCGCTGGTGAACCTGTGGGGATTTGGCCCCAACAAGCAGCCGGTGACCACACCCGATCAAGCCGCCATTGACGACGCCCGCGCGCGTACAGGGTTACAGCATCTGGCGGTGATCTCCCAGTACGGTCAGCAATACCTGCAAAAAGACATTCCCGACCTGTTTGTGGATCTCTCCACGGTAGGCGAGGGGTATGCTGCGGATCATCTCGCGGCCCTGATGGCGCAGGAAGGTATTCCCCGTTATCTGGTTTCCGTCGGGGGCGCGCTCGTCAGCCGGGGCATGAACGCCAGCGGCAGGCCGTGGCGAGTGGCCATCCAAAAACCAACCGATCAGCAGAACGCGGTGCAGGCGATTGTCGACATCAACGGGCATGGTATCAGCACCTCCGGAAGCTACCGCAACTATTACGAGCTGGATGGCAAACGTATCTCGCATGTGATTGATCCGCAAACCGGACGCCCGATTACCCACAACCTGGTGTCCGTGACGGTGATAGCGCCAACTGCGCTGGAAGCCGACGCCTGGGATACCGGATTGATGGTGCTCGGCACGGAGAAGGCCAAAGAGGTGGTGCGTCAGGAAGGGCTGGCCGTTTATATGATCACCAAAGAGGCTGACGGGTTTAAAACCTGGAGTTCACCGCAGTTCAACAGCTTCCTGGTGAGCGAAAAAAATTAAAAAGCAAGGTTGCGGGTTTTTGTTCGATGGCGTTCAGGCAAGCTGAGCGTATGCTTGTAAGAGGAGCCGATGATGAAAAACACAACCTATCTTACCGATGAGGATCGCTGGCAGGCTGTTCTGGCCCGCGATCCGCGTGCGGATAACCAGTTTGTCTTTGCCGTGCAGACGACCGGCATTTATTGTCGTCCGTCCTGCCGTGCCCGCCACGCGCTGCGTAAAAATGTCTGCTTTTATCCTGATGCTCACCAGGCCGCGCAGGCGGGTTTCCGCCCCTGTAAGCGCTGTAGGCCGGACCAGGTCGACCCTATGGCGCAGAAAAAGGCCAACGTTGCGCTGGCCTGCCGACTGCTTGAGCAGGATGCAGCGCTGAACCTGGAGGCCCTGGCGCAGCAGGTTGGCATGAGTCCGTTCCATTTCCACCGCTTGTTTAAATCCGTCACCGGCATGACGCCGAAAGCATGGCAGCAGGCTGCGCGTGAACAACGCCTGCGTAGCCTGCTTGCACAGGGCGGTAAAATCACCGACGCCGTACTGGCCGCTGGCTTCCCGGACGGCAGCAGCTACTACCGTAAAGCCAACGGCGCGCTGGGCATGACGGCGAAACAGTACCGTAACGGAGAGGCTGCGGTCCGCTATGCCATCAGCGACTGCTCGCTGGGCCACTGTCTGGTGGCGGAAAGCGAGCGCGGGATCTGCGCAATACTGCTGGGTGATGACGACGCCGGGCTGACGGCTGAGCTGCTGTCACTGTTTCCGCTTGCCGTCCGCGAACCGATGGAAGGCGCATTTGCCGGGCGTGTTCGTCAGGTGATTGCCTCTGTCGACAGCCGCGCGACGCCGTTGACGTTACCGCTGGATATCCGGGGTACCGCTTTCCAGCAGCAGGTCTGGCAGGCGCTGCGGGCTATCCCCTGCGGTGAAACGGCGAGCTATCAGCAGGTGGCGAAGGCCATTGGTAAACCCAATGCCGTACGTGCCGTGGCGGGGGCCTGCGGAGCCAACAAACTGGCGATAGTTATCCCCTGTCACCGCGTGGTGCGTAACGACGGTGCGCTGTCGGGTTATCGCTGGGGCGCAGCGCGTAAGGTGCTATTGTTGAAACGTGAGGCGAACAACCCGGAGGGATAATGCTCGATCTTTTTGCTGATGCTGAACCCTGGCAGGAGCCGCTCGCGCCGGGGGCGACGATCCTGAGACGTTTTGCGCTTTCCCGCGCGGCGGCGCTGTTCGACGGTATTGATACCGTCACCGCCCGTTCGCCGTTTCGCCATATGGTCACGCCGGGCGGGTATACCATGTCCGTGGCGATGACCAACTGCGGCGAACTGGGATGGGCGACGAATGAGCGGGGCTATGTATATGCCGCGAACGACCCGCTGACGGATAGGCCGTGGCCGCCGATGCCGGAGGCGTTTCAGGCGCTGTGTCACGATGCCGCCGTCGCGGCCGGCTATCCTGATTTTCGTCCCGATGCCTGTCTGATCAACCGCTATGCCGTCGGGGCAAAGCTCTCCCTGCATCAGGATAAGGACGAGCCTGACCTGCGCGCGCCGATTGTCTCGGTATCCCTTGGGCTGCCCGCTGTCTTTCAGTTTGGCGGCCTGCGGCGCAACGACCCGCTCAAACGGCTGATGCTGGAGCATGGCGATGTGGTGGTCTGGGGCGGTGAATCACGGCTTTTTTATCACGGTATTCAGCCACTTAAACCAGGCGATCACCCGGTGGCGGGGGCGTTTCGCTACAACCTCACGTTCCGCCAGGCAGCGTACAGAGAATAAAAATAAGAATTATTCTTGATGTGTGTGAAAGGCAGTTTACACTGCTGGCTGATTTTTCTTGTCCGGATTGCTCTGCATGCAACTACTTCTTCTTGTCTGGCGGCAGTATCGCTGGCCTTTTATCGCGGTGATGGCGCTAAGCCTTGCCAGCGCGGCGCTGGGGATCGGCCTGATTGCCTTCATTAACGTGCGTTTGATCGAAATGGTCGACACGTCACTCTCCGTCCTGCCGGAATTTCTGGGTTTACTGCTGCTGCTGATGGCAGTCACGCTCGGGTCACAGCTGGCGCTGACCGCGCTCGGCCACCACTTCGTTTTCCGTCTGCGCAGCGAGTTCATCAAACGGATCCTTGATACTCAAGTGGAACGCATCGAACAGCTGGGAAGTGCTTCTCTGCTGGCGGGGCTGACCAGCGATGTGCGCGCCATTACCATCGCCTTTGTGCGCCTGCCGGAGCTGGTGCAGGGGATCATCCTGACCTTTGGCTCGGCAGCCTATCTCGCCTGGCTCTCCAGCAAAATGCTGGCGGTAACGGCGCTGTGGATTGTTATTACCATCTGGGGCGGGTTCCTGCTGGTATCACGCGTCTATAAGCACATGGCGGTGCTGCGCGAAACGGAAGACAAGCTCTATAACGATTATCAGACAGTGCTGGAAGGGCGCAAAGAGCTGACGCTGAACCGCGAGCGCGCCGAACATATCTTCAACCATCTCTATATCCCGGATGCGCACGAATATCGTCATCACATTATTCGCGCCGATACGTTCCACCTGAGCGCCGTGAACTGGTCCAACATCATGATGCTGGGTGCCATTGGCCTGGTGTTCTGGATGGCGAACAGCCTGGGGTGGGCGGATACCAACGTGGCGGCAACGTACTCCCTGACGCTGCTGTTTTTACGCACGCCGCTGCTGTCGGCCGTTGGCGCACTACCGACGCTGCTGAGCGCACAGGTGGCCTTCAACAAGCTGAAGAAGTTCGACCTTGCGCCGTTTAAGTCTGAGTTCCCGCGCCCGCAGGCCTTTCCGAACTGGCAAACGCTTGAGCTGCGTAACGTGACCTTCCGCTATCAGGATAACGCCTTCTCCGTGGGGCCGATAAATCTGACCATTCACCGCGGCGAACTGCTGTTCCTGATCGGCGGTAACGGCAGCGGCAAATCCACGCTGGCGATGCTGCTGACGGGCCTCTATCAGCCGCAGTCAGGCGAAATTTTGCTTGATGGCAAAGCGCTGAGCGCGGAGAAACCGGAGGACTACCGCAAGCTCTTTTCGGCGGTATTTACCGACGTCTGGCTGTTCGACCGGCTGCTGGGCCCGGAAGGGCAGCAGGCGGATCCGGCGCTGGTGGAGAAGTGGCTTGCGCACCTGCAAATGTCGCACAAGCTGGAGCTTCAGGATGGCAAAATCCTGAATCTCAAGCTGTCGAAAGGGCAGAAGAAGCGCGTGGCGCTGCTGCTGGCGCTGGCCGAAGAGCGCGACATCATCCTGCTGGATGAATGGGCCGCCGATCAGGACCCGCACTTCCGTCGCGAGTTTTATCAGGTCCTGCTGCCGCTGATGCAGGCGATGGGGAAAACCATTTTTGCCATCAGCCATGACGATCACTACTTCATTCACGCCGACCGTCTGCTGGAGATGCGCGACGGCAAACTGAGCGAGCTGACCGGCGATGAGCGCGATGCGGCGTCACGGGACGCGGTGGCGCGCACGGCCTGATTGCAATTGTGCCGGGTGGCCCCCGGCACACTCATTTTTCATATATGCCGTTTTTTTCTCCATCCCGACCCGCCGTTTATTCTTATTTACATATCCCCGCGCTATGCTTAACGCCAACTCATTTAATGGATTTATGATTGATGTCGGTATTAAAGAAAAACAGCGCCAGGCAGCGTGACCAGGAGCGTGCGCGGCTCATCTGGCTCCTGACGACCGATAAAGCGGTCACGTCAACGTTATTGGGTAAGCTAACCCTGGCTGAGCAATATGATGTCGGCACGCTGGCCGACGATATTGCTGAGGTAGGTGCGCTGGTTGCACATTTACCACCTCCGGATCTGGCGGACACCCTGGAGGCATTGCCTTCCGAGGAGCGCCACGCCCTGTGGCGGCTGGTGCAGGATCATGAGCGCGGTCAGGTGCTGCTTGAAGCCTCGGAAAACGTCTGGGATGACCTTATCGATGAGATGAGCGATCGGGACATTCTTGACGCCCTGCAAACGCTGGATATCGATGAGCAGATTTACCTCGTTCAGCATCTTCCGCGCAACCTGACCGGACGCCTGCTGGCTTCCCTGGCTGCCGAGGAGCGGGCGCGCGTGCGTCAGGTGATGCACTACGAGAAAAACAGCGTCGGCGCGATCATGGAGTTTGGCGTCATCACCGTGCGTCCGGACGTCACCCTGGGTACGGTGCAGCGCTATCTTCGTCGCCTGGGCAGTATGCCGGACAACACCGATAAACTGTTCGTCACCTCGCGGGATAAAACCCTGCTCGGGGAGCTGGAGCTGAAAACGATCCTGCTGAACAGCACCCAGCAGCGGGTAAGTGAGGTCATGGAAACCGAGCCGATGGTCTTCTCGCCGGAAGACGATGCCGAAAAAGCCGCGCGTACCTTCGAACGTGATGACCTGGTGAGCGCGGCGGTGGTGGATTCGGTGGGCAAGCTGATGGGGCGTCTGACCATTGATGAGATCGTTGACGTGGTCTATGAAGAGACCGATAACGACCTGCGTGCCCTTGGCGGTATCAGTGCCGAAGACGATGTTCATGCCTCCGTCGGCAAGGCCGTCAAAACCCGCTGGGCGTGGCTCGCCATCAATTTATGCACCGCGTTCGTGGCGTCCCGCGTTATTGACGGCTTCGAACATACCATTTCCCAGCTGGTGGCCCTGGCGTCGTTGATGCCGATTGTGGCGGGGATCGGCGGGAACACCGGCAACCAGACTATCACCATGATCGTTCGCGCCCTGGCGCTGGAAAACATTCAGCCGGGTAATTTTTCGTGGCTGATTTTCAGGGAGATGGGCGTCGCGCTGATTAACGGCCTGGTCTGGGGCGGCATCATGGGCGGCATTACCTGGTGGCTGTACGATGATATGGCGCTGGGCGGGGTCATGATGCTGGCGATGGTGCTGAACCTGCTGGTGGCGGCGATGATGGGCGTGATTATCCCATTGACGATGACCCGGCTGGGGCGCGACCCCGCGGTGGGGTCGAGCGTGATGATCACCGCCATTACCGATACCGGCGGTTTCTTTATTTTTCTTGGACTGGCGACGATTTTTCTTCTGTAGCCAGCGCTTTTTGCTTAAGTCGGGCAGGGAGGATGAACATCATCACAATCCCGCCCAGCACGCCAATCGCCAGGTTGCCGGTGGAAACCGTTGCCACAACCGTCACCAGCATCACGACGGTTTCAGCCACCGGCGCGTTTTTCAGCGTTCCGGGCTGAACGCTATGCCAGCTAAAGGTCTTGACGGCCACAATGGCCATAATACCCGCCAGTACCGCCATCGGGATTTTGGCCATCACCTCGCTGAGCGCCGTAACCAGCACAAGCAGTACGATACCCGCCGCAAGGGTGGAGACACGGCTTCTGCCTTTCCCCATCTCCACGTTAACGATGGTCTGCCCAATCATCGCGCAGCCCGCAATGCCGCCGTAGAACCCGGCCATAATATTCCCCACGCCCAGACCGATGCTCTCGCGGCGCTTGCTTGAAGGGGTAACGGTCAGTTCATCCACCAGTTTTGCCGTCAGCAAGGATTCCAGCAGGCCAACAAAAGCGATACTTAGCGCGCACGGCCAGATAATGCTCAGGGTTTCCAGATTAAGCGGCACCAGCAGTTGCGTAAAGCCCGGCAAACCGCCGCTCATGGAGCCTTCATCCCCTACCGTTGGCAGGATTTGCCCGCTGGTGACGGTGAACAAAGTCAGCAGCACAATGGCAATCAGCGGGGAGGGCACGCTTTTGATATAGCGTGGCACCCACAGCACAATCAGCAGCGTCAGCACGAACAGGCCCACTATCAGCGGGCTTCGGCTCCAGAAATGGGGCACCTGGGCAAAGAAAATCAAAATGCCAAGGGCGTTAACAAACCCGGTCATCACCGACTGGGGAATAAAGCGCATCAGCCGCGCCATTCCCAGCGCGCCGAACAGGATCTGAATCACGCCAGCCATCACCACCGCGGGCAGAATGTACTGTACGCCGTGTTGATGGACCATCGGGCCAATCACCAGCGCGACGGAACCGGCCGCCGCCGTCACCATGGCCGGACGCCCGCCGAGCAGGGAAAGGGCGAAACAGAGCACCACGGAGGCGATAAGGCTCACTTTCGGATCCACGCCCGCGACCACGGAAAACGAAATCACTTCCGGGATCAGCGCCAGCGCGGTAATCACGCCGGCCAGGGTTTCGCGCATCAGACGTTGAGGCGAACGTAAAACGGTGGCGACATGGCCTTCTTGGGGTACAGACGAGTGAGGTAATGACATAACAATTCGCTGGTAGGGGCAGGCTTCCGTGCGCGCGATCACAAAGTGCAGCATCATAGCCAGGAAAATCGTCGGGTGCCAGCCTGTATGCCAAAACCCTACAAACAATCCATCATTAAATTTCACAATTACAATAATTTCGTAACCTTTAAACAATATTTAAAAGTTGCTACCGTGCCACCGCAGCGTGTTTCACCTGTAATTTCTACGCATCAAGCACTATTCAACTAAGGCATAAATGATGAAAAAAATGACTGCCGTGCTCTTTTCTCTGGCCGTGGGGCTGAACGCCGTCTCGCTGGCGGCGAAGGCTGACGCACCAAAAGAGCAGGAAACGGATGTCCTTTTAATTGGTGGCGGCATCATGAGCGCCACGCTGGGCACATATCTTCAGGAATTAGAGCCGAACTGGTCCATGACCATGGTCGAGCGCCTTGATGGCGTGGCGCAGGAAAGCTCTAACGGCTGGAATAACGCCGGGACGGGGCACTCGGCACTTATGGAACTGAACTATACGCCGCAGAAAAAGGACGGTTCCATTAGTATCGAGAAGGCGGTAGAGATCAACGAAGCGTTCCAGATCTCACGTCAGTTCTGGTCTCACCAGGTGAACAGCGGTGTGTTGCACAATCCGCACTCCTTCATCAACACCGTTCCGCACATGAGCTTTGTGTGGGGCGATCAAAACGTCAACTTCCTGCGCGCGCGCTACGCAGCCCTGCAACAGAGCACGCTGTTCCGCGGGATGAAATACTCTGAAGATCACGCTCAAATCAAAGAGTGGGCGCCGCTGGTTATGGAAGGCCGCGATCCGAACCAGAAAGTGGCGGCGACCCGCACTGAAATTGGTACTGACGTTAACTACGGTGAAATCACCCGTCAGCTGGTGGCCTCTCTGAAGAAAAAAGAGAACTTTAACCTGCAACTCAGCTCCGAAGTACGTGGTTTCAAGCGCAACGCGGATAACAGCTGGAGCGTGACCGTTGCCGATCTGAAAAACAACGAAGCCGAGCATGTGATTAAGGCGAAGTTCGTGTTTATCGGTGCTGGCGGCGCGGCGCTGAAACTGTTGCAGGAGTCCGGTATTCCGGAAGCGGACGACTACGCCGGCTTCCCGGTTGGCGGCCAGTTCCTGGTGTCGGAAAACCCTGAAGTGGTTAACCGTCATCTGGCTAAAGTGTACGGTCAGGCTTCTGTTGGTGCGCCACCGATGTCCGTTCCCCATATCGACACCCGTATGCTGGACGGTAAGCGCGTGGTGCTGTTCGGGCCGTTCGCTACATTCTCTACCAAGTTCCTGAAAAACGGTTCCCTGTGGGATCTGCTGAGCGCGACCACGACGTCAAACGTCAAGCCAATGATGGACGTGGGACTGGATAACTTCGATCTGGTGAAATACCTTATTAGCCAGGTGATGCTCTCTGATGAAGAACGCTTCGAGGCGCTGAAAGAGTACTATCCGCAGGCGAAGAAAGAAGACTGGCGTCTGTGGCAGGCAGGTCAGCGCGTGCAGATCATCAAACGCGATCCGAAAGAGGGCGGCGTGCTGCGTCTGGGTACCGAAGTAGTAAGCGATAAGGATGGCACTATTGCCGCGCTGCTGGGAGCATCCCCGGGGGCGTCTACCGCTGCGCCAATCATGCTACACCTGATGGAAAAAGTGTTTAAGGACAAAGTATCCAGCCCGGAATGGCAGGCGAAGCTGAAAACCATTATTCCATCCTACGGTACGAAGCTGAACGGTAACGTTGACGCCACGGAACAAGAGCTGGAATACACCAGCCGCGTTCTGCAACTGCAATACGTCAAACCGCAGGCTGCGGATGCTGCGCCGAAGGCAGAGCTGAAGCCGCAGGCGGAAAGCAAGCCGGTGGCGGATATCGCGCTGTAAGCTAAACGCAAAACGGTAACATCCGTTACCGTTTTTCGTGTTTTCTCCCTCTCCCACCGGGAGAGGGTTGGGGTGAGGGCACCAGAACGCACCCTTTCCAGGTCGGGTAAGCGTGAGCGCCACCCGACTTATTTTTAACGAACTACTGCTTGTCCTACCGTCTCATCCGCCTTCCATACGCGATATTTCACATCCACGTTTTCCGGCGTATAAACGACAATCGGCAGCTTGCTGTTATAGCGCAGCAGACTGTTATCACCCAGATAGGCGGTGATAAATTTCTTCTCTTTCTTGCCGTCCGGGCACGCCATCATGGTGGAGACTGGCGAGGTTACTTTGTCGAAGACATAGTAGTCATAACCCCAGCCTTCCAGTGTTTTGCTTTCCAGTTGGCCGCCCAGACGATGCTGGTTGCAGTCCACTTCCAGCGTCTGGCCGATTAACAGCTCGACTTTGAAATTCCCTTCATTCTGCTGAGCCGGGAGCTGAATAACCTGGCGCTTCATCCCTTTGTCCGCTTGCGGATACGGGGCAACTTTTTCCAGCGGCTGCTCTTTTGGGGTTTCGCTGGCGAAAGCGCTGGTGCTCGCGCACGCAGCGGCGATAAGGGCGATGGCAAATTTAGGTGCGTTTTTCACTGTCATTCCTTTTTGTTAAAACGATCCCGGAAAGACTAACATAATGTATGTGAATGGTTGGCGTAATTTACTCACATTTTCATTTTAAACGGAGTAAAGCACTGCTTTTATGCTCTTTTATTGGTGTTTAATGCTGTGGTGGAGTCAGTGCAGAGATCGTGTTATTTTACGCGTTAATTATTGTTATTCATCTGTAAAGGGAGAAGAGATGGTACGGGAAAAACTGAAGACACCTGAAGGCCGCAAGTTCCTGCTGGCGTTACTGGTTGTGTTTATGATTGCTGCTGCATGCGTGGGGCGAGCAACCATTGTCGGCGTGATCGAGCAGTACAACATCCCGCTCTCTGCGTGGACAACCAGCATGTTTGTCCTGCAATCAGCGATGATCTTTGTTTACAGTCTGGTGTTCACCGTCCTGCTGGCGATTCCGCTGGGGATTTTTTTTCTCGGTGGGCGTGAGAAGCACTAAGCATTGTGCATGCGAAGACAGGCAATAAAAAACCAGCCATAAGCGGCTGGTTTTTTTATGTAGTTTTGGTCGGCACGAGAGGATTTGAACCTCCGACCCCCGACACCCCATGACGGTGCGCTACCAGGCTGCGCTACGTGCCGACGCATAAAAGGAATACTACTCGATTCCTTTTTGATTGCAAGGGGGAAGCAACGCTAACTGATTCATAAATAATCAGTTAGCGATAAAGCGCTTCTCGTCTGTCAGCACCTGCAACAGCAAGCTGAGCTGCGGTTTCTGGTCTTTCAGCTTCTCACCTTCGAGGCTGTACGTCTGGTAATTGCCGTTGCTGTTCAGCACAAGGGACAGCGTCGGCGTGGTCACCACCAGCGTGTTTTCGCCAGCAGCCGTGACCCAGTTATGACGCCGCGTGGCGCTAAAGAGGTCTTGTCCCTGCGAGTATTCAATTGCCGGCGTGCTAACGTGCAGCAGCCGCTGCATTAACGTGGTCATGACGTCTTTATGGTCGGTCAGCATATTGATGCGTTGCGCGGGAGTGCCCGGCCAGTGGATCACCAGCGGGACATGCAGGTTCGGGCGCGACCAGTCCATGCCCTTCGCTTCGTCGCCGAGCGGCACGCCATGCCCCGCCGTGATAATGACGACCGTATTGTCCAGCTTGCCCGCGTCGCGCAGGGCGGTCAGCACGCGAGCGATCTGCGCATCGACATCACCCGCCGCACGGCTATAGCGGCGCGCGAAGCCTTTCTGATTGCTGTCATCAAGATTTGTGCCGTTAAACGCAACCCAGGAGAACCAGCGGTTATCTTCCTGTGCATAGCGCTTCAGCCAGTCTATCCACTGGTCAGCAGTCCGATCGTCAGACTGGCTCTGCGCGGCTGGCAGTGAGAAATCAGACAGCAGCGCCTGGCGGTACAGCGAGCTGTTGAAACCATCAGAGGCGAACAGCCCCAACTGGTAGCCCTGCTGATTAAGCCCGGTAATCAATGCAGCCGGAATACGGGCCGACAGCACGCCGTCCATATAGCTCGGTGAAATACCGTAGAACAGACCGAAAATACCCGCGTCGGTCGAATTACCGGAACTCATATGCTGAGTGAATACGATGTTGTTCTCAGCGAATTCAGCCAGGGCAGGCATCTGCTTCTCATAGCGAGAATAGTTCAGGCCATCGACGGTAATCAGCAGCACGTTCTGACCGCGCCCCATGTCGCGATATTTCAGATCGCTCAGGGGATACTGCACGCTGACCGCTTCCGGATTACCCTGTTCGACCAGACGACGCTGATACTCCTGCGCGTCCAGCAGACCGTGTTTTTCAAGGAAACGACGTGCCGTCATCGGATAGGAGAGCGGCAGATTCGCGCGCTGCATGGTAATAGGGCGGTAGAAGTTCGCATCTGCCCAGATATACATCAGGTGCGAACCGATAAATGAGGCGAAAAAGAGCGCCGCGACGGGCTTCGCATAATGTCGGCGTCGGGTCAGGCTGCGGAGCTTTTGCCAGCTCCACGTCGCGAACAACATTTCGATCAGCAGGATAATCGGCACGCTGATAAACATCAGCTGCCAGTCGCGGGCGGTCTCGTTCTGATCCGGGTTAATCACCAGCTCCCAGACGACAGGATTCAGGTGCAGGTGGAACCGGGTAAAGACTTCGCTGTCGATAAGCAACAGCGTCATGCCCGCCGTCGCAAGAATGGCGGACAGGAAGCGCATCAGCCGCTGCGACATGACGATAAACGTCAGTGGGAACAGGATCAGCAGATAGGTGGCGAAGACCAGAAAGCTAAAGTGACCAACAAGGCTCATCCACGAGTAGATACGCCCGGTTAACGTGGTTGGCCAGTCCGCCACAAACAGATAACGGCAGCCGAGCACCATCGCCAACAGAATGTTGAACAGGGCAAACCAGTGCCCCCAGCTGACCATCTGGGAGACTTTTTCACGGTAGCGCTGACGATTCGTCACCATAAACTGTTGTTCGTTTCCCTTAGTGTGCCTGGTCGTCGCTAACGGATGACTGCAAAGCCTGGGCGAAAGATTTGGCGATCGCCTGACGCTGAGCCGGAGCAACGCTGGTATTGATCAGGTTGGTAACCATATTTCCCAAAACCATCAGGGAGAGATCGGTTGGCGTTTTATGTTTTTCCAGTACGTTGACCAGCTCACTGAGCAGTTGTTCAACGTGTTCGTCACTGTAGCGGGAATGTTGTGGCATAAATCAAAATCAGTTTGTTGAGAGAAGGGCGACATATTACCGTAGCAACAGCTTTTTTTCCCCTTTTTTATCTTCTGTTGCACACATGCGTTGGTGGTGGTTGAATACCGCCCGGTCTAAAAGGAGAGTTTATCATGAGTCTGGAAATCAACCAGATTGCCTTGCACCAGCTTATCAAGCGTGATGAGCAAACCCTTGAAGTGGTGCTACGCGATTCGTTACTGGAACCAACGCCTACCGTTGTCGAGATGATGGCGGAGTTGCATCGCGTCTACAGCGCGAAAAATAAAGCCTATGGCTTGTTCAGCGAAGAGAGCGAGCTGGCGGATAGCCTGCGCCTGCAACGTCAGGGCGAAGAGGATTTCCTGGCATTCAGCCGCGCTGCAACCGGCCGTCTTCGTGACGAACTGGCGAAATATCCCTTCGCCGATGGCGGTATCGTCCTGTTCTGCCACTACCGCTATCTGGCGGTAGAGTATCTGCTGGTCACCGTGCTGAATAATTTAAGCAGCATGCGTGTGAACGAGCAGTTGGATATCAGCTCAACGCACTATCTGGATATCAACCATGCGGATATTGTGGCGCGTATTGATTTAACCGAATGGGAAACCAATCCGGAATCGACGCGCTACCTGACCTTCCTTAAAGGCCGCGTGGGCCGCAAAGTGGCCGATTTCTTTATGGACTTCCTCGGTGCCAGTGAAGGGCTGAACGCCAAAGCGCAGAACAAAGGTCTGCTCCAGGCGGTGGATGACTTTACCGCTGAGGCGCAGCTGGATAAATCTGAGCGTCAGACCGTGCGTCAGCAGGTTTACAGCTACTGTAACGAGCAGTTACAGGCCGGGGAAGAGATTGAGCTGGAGTCGCTGTCCAAAGAGCTGGCGGGCGTCAGCGAAGTCAGCTTCCAGGAATTTACCGCGGAAAAAGGCTATGAGCTGGAAGAGAGCTTCCCGGCGGATCGCAGTACGCTCCGTCAGCTGACGAAATTTGCCGGTAGCGGCGGTGGGTTAACCATTAACTTTGATGCCATGCTGCTCGGGGAACGTATCTTCTGGGATCCGGCGACCGACACGCTGACCATTAAAGGCACGCCGCCGAATCTGCGCGATCAGCTCCAGCGTCGCACCTCAGGCGGTAAGTAGCGGCCATAAAAAAACCCCGCAGAAGCGGGGTTTTTCTCGACAGGTTTGCGATTACGCGCGAACGAAGTCGATGTGAGACAGTTTTGGCTTGAACGGGTGACGCTGAACAGCCTGAACTTTCACTTTTTCTTCTTTACCGCCAACAACGATGGTCAGAACTTCGCTGTAGAATTCAGCTTTGTTCTGCATGTTCCACACTTTGTCGTGATCCAGTTCGATTGCAACTGGAGCAGCTTCGCCACCGTAAACGATAGCCGGGAACTTGTTAGCGTTACGCAGGCGGCGGCTCGCACCCTTACCCTGCACGTTACGTACTTCTGCTTCGATAGTGAACATTGATTTCTCTCTGTATTTAAAACCCTGCTACAGGCGACCCAGCAGCAGGTGAGTGTTCTGCCTCACGGATGTGAAGCGGGCGGCATTTTATACTCAAATGGCTCGCGCATCAACGAAAAGTCCCGTTAACCGCGCAATTCGTTTGCCCGGCGAAAGCGTCCTTCATAGTCAAAGACCTTCTCACGCACCTGCCAGAACTGCCCTTTTTTACGGGCGACAACAAAATCAGGATGGCGCAGCAGCGCCTGCTGGCGCACGATATCGGCCACGGTTATCCAGCGCAGCGGCACGCCGGGCGTGCGGGTATGCGGGCGGATAAAGAGCTGTTCGAACGCGGTGCGCTGGGCGGGCGTCTGGACCCTGAACCGCTCGCTGACGTCTGCGCCGTCCTCGTCGTAATAGGTAATCTTTAGCCACTCGCCTTTTTCATCTGCACCGGGCTGTAAGACCATGCCGGAACAGCGCAGCACCAGCGCATCTTTCAGTTTCAGCGCCGCTTTCAGCATGTCATCCGGGTCGACCAACACCGTGTCACACTCCCGACAGCGGCGGGCAGCGATATCGTTCTCGGCGTTGCACTGCGGGCAGTTTTTGAAGCGGAAGCGGAAATCACACTGTTCGCGATGGCCTTCATCGTCTTCAAACCAGCCCTGACAGCGGCGGCCAAAATGTTCGATCAGCGTGCCGTCGGCGGTAGTTTTGCCCCAGAAAGTGTTGGCAAACCCGCAGGCCGGACAAAACACCTGTACCGGCACGTTGTCGCTCTTGCCTTTTGGCGTGCCCACTTCCGGGGAGTAGAGATCGTGCGGATTACCGGCATAATCGAGGATCAGACAGTCGGTTTTGCCCGGTGCCAGGCGCAGGCCACGGCCGACAATCTGCTGGTACAGGCTGACGGATTCGGTCGGGCGAAGAATCGCAATCAGGTCAACGTGCGGTGCGTCAAACCCGGTGGTTAATACGGAGACATTCACCAGGTAGCGGAACTGCTGGGCTTTGAAAGCCTCAATCAGGCTGTCGCGCTCCGGCCCGGGGGTTTCACCGGTAATTAACGCCGCGTCGTTGGTGGGCAGAAGCCCCGTGATTTCACGCGCGTGTTCGACGGTAGCAGCAAAAATCATCACCCCTTTGCGCGTTTGCGCAAACTCTTCAATCTGGCTGATGATATGCGGCGTGATCCGCTTCTGTTTTTTCAGCTCATGGTTAAGATCCGCCTCGCTGAACAGCCCGTTGCTCTGCGCCTGTAAGCGGCTGAAATCGTACTGCACGACCGGCATATCCAGCCGCTCCGGTGGCGTCAGATAGCCATGCTTGATCATGTAGCGCAGCGGAAGCTCATAGATACAGTCGCGGAACAGGGCCTTTTCATCGCCACGCACCATGCCGTGATAATGAAACTGATAAATCCAGCCCTTGCCCAGACGAAATGGCGTGGCGGTCAGGCCAAGCAGGCGTAAGTGAGGGTTCACCTCTCTCAGATGAGTGAGGATTTGCTGATACTGGCTGTCGTCGTCATCGCTGATGCGGTGACACTCATCGACAATCAGCAGGGAAAACTCGCTGCGAAACAGGTCCAGGTTGCGCGCAACGGACTGTACGCTGCCAAACACCACTTTCCCGTGGCTCTCTTTGCGCTTCAGCCCGGCGGCAAAAATATCGGCCTCCAGGCCGAGCGCGCAATATTTGGCGTGGTTTTGCGCCACCAGCTCTTTTACGTGCGCCAGCACCAGCACGCGCCCGCGAGCCAGGCGCGCCAGTTCGGCAATCACCAGGCTTTTACCGGCTCCGGTCGGGAGCACGATGGCGGCGGGTTCCCGGTGCTTGCGAAACCAGGCGAGGGTGGCATCAACGGCTTCTTGCTGATAGGGGCGTAGTGTGAACGTCATGGCTTCTCTATTCAGTTAACTCGCATATAGTATGCCACGAAACTTTTTCCCTTGAGTGGCGCAACCAGACCATTATACTGAACTGTTTCTGACTGCTTCTTTTTCGGACGCGTAGTCCGACTTCCAGCACCATTAAGGCTAAAAAGATTTCATGCGACTTGATAAGTTTATCGCTCAGCAACTCGGCGTAAGCCGCGCTATTGCCGGGCGTGAAATTCGCGCCAGCCGCGTAACCGTGGACGGCGACATTGTGAAAGACAGCGCTTTTAAACTCCAGCCTGACCACCAGGTGGAGTATGACGGCAACCCGCTGACCCAGCAGAATGGCCCGCGCTACTTCATGCTCAACAAACCGGAAGGTTACGTCTGTTCAACGGACGATCCGGATCACCCGACGGTGCTCTACTTCCTCGACGAACCTGTGGCGCACAAGCTGCATGCGGCAGGGCGACTGGATATTGATACCACCGGCCTGGTGCTGATGACCGATGACGGTCAGTGGTCGCACCGCATCACCTCCCCGCGCCATCACTGTGAGAAAACCTATCGGGTGACACTTGAGTCGCCGGTCTCGGATGACACGGCAGAGCAATTCGCGAAAGGCGTTCAGCTGCATAATGAAAAAGATCTGACCAAACCCGGCGGTGCTGGAAGTCATTACCCCAACGGACGTCCGTCTGACCATCAGTGAAGGCCGTTACCACCAGGTGAAACGGATGTTTGCCGCCGTGGGCAACCACGTTGTGGGGCTGCATCGTGAACGTATCGGCGCGATTGAACTCGATCCAGACCTGGCGCCAGGGGAATATCGCCCGCTGACGGAAGAAGAGATTGCCAGCGTCGGGCTGCTTTCACGCTAAATTCAGGAGAACCCTGTGACCACCAGGCCACACTCGTCGTTTAAAATCGTATTTATCCTTGGCCTGTTGGCCATGCTGATGCCGCTGTCTATCGATATGTATCTGCCCGCGCTGCCGGTGATTTCCGCGCAGTTTGGCGTACCGGCAGGCAGCGCACAGATGACGCTCAGCACCTACATTCTTGGTTTTGCGCTCGGCCAGCTCTTTTATGGCCCAATGGCAGACAGCCTGGGGCGCAAACCCGTTATTCTGGGCGGGACGTTGATATTTGCCGCAGCGGCGGTGGCCTGCGCGCTGGCGCAGAGTATCGATCAGCTGATCGTGATGCGTTTCTTCCATGGCCTGGCTGCGGCTGCGGCAAGCGTGGTGATTAACGCGCTGATGCGCGACATCTACCCGAAGGAAGAGTTCTCACGCATGATGTCGTTCGTCATGCTGGTCACAACCATTGCGCCGCTGGTCGCCCCCATGGTGGGCGGGGCGGTGCTGGTGTGGTTCAGCTGGCATGCGATTTTCTGGATCCTGGCGATTGCCGCGCTGCTGGCCTCGGTGATGATCTTCGTCTTTATCGATGAAACGCTGCCGGTCGAGCGCCGTCAGAAGTTTCACGTCCGCACCACGCTTGGCAACTTTGCCTCGCTGTTTCGCCATAAGCGCGTGCTGAGCTATATGCTGGCCAGCGGCTTTAGCTTTGCCGGGATGTTTTCGTTCCTGAGCGCGGGGCCGTTTGTGTACATCGAACTGAACCATGTGTCACCCCAGCACTTTGGTTACTACTTCGCGCTGAATATCGTGTTCCTGTTTGTGATGACCATTATCAACAGCCGCTTTGTCCGGCGGGTCGGGGCGCTGAATATGTTCCGCGCCGGGCTGTGGATCCAGTTCGTGATGGCTATCTGGCTGGTATTGAGCGCGTTGCTGGGCGTCGGTTTTTGGGCGCTTGTGGTGGGCGTGGCGGCGTTTGTTGGCTGCGTCTCGATGGTCTCATCCAACGCGATGGCGGTGATCCTCGACGAATTCCCGCATATGGCGGGCACCGCCTCGTCGCTGGCAGGGACGTTCCGTTTCGGGATTGGCGCGATTGTCGGGGCGCTGCTCTCAATGGCGACGTTTAATACTGCCTGGCCGATGCTGTGGGCGATTGCCCTCTGCGCGACCTGCTCCATCCTCTTCTATCTTTACGCCAGCCGGCCCCGTAAGACGGCGCATAAATGAGCACTTAAGGCCCGAAACGGGCCTTTTTGTTGACCCATATCAACCAACCCTCGGTTCGTTTACCCGGTGTTTGTTTCTTTTATGTAAAATCTATTTATGTAAAAAGTCACATCATTGTATTTAAAAAGGTTGAGTTAGATCGCAGAAACGGGTACATATAGCGCCGACGCGAGCCTGCAACGCCTATAAAATCCGCTAAACAGTGCAGGTTGGCGATGATGTGTTACTATAAATGTAAATAAATTGTGAAGTAAATTTGCTTCCGGGGATCTGAACGTGAATACATTACAACTCTCCATTGTCCATCGCTTGCCCCAGAGCTATCGCTGGTCGACGGGTTTTGCAGGTTCGAAAGTTGAACCGATTCCGCAAAGCGTTGCCGGGGAGGATAATTGTCTGGTGGCGCTCAAGCTGCTTAGCCCGAGCGATGAAAATGCGTGGCCGGTTATGGAACGTCTCAGCCAGGCGCTGACGGACATCGAAGTAGACAGCTCCGTGCTGGAATGCGAAGGTGAGCCGTGCTTGTTTGTTAACAGCCAGGATGAATTTGCTGCGACCTGCCGTCTGAAAAACTTCGGCGTGGCGATTGCCGAACCGTTCTCCGGTCAATATCCTTTCTGAGTGCTAGTCAGCGGACAATAGCTGGCGCGTGTAATCCTGCGCAGGCGCAGTGAATACGCGCTGGCACTCTCCCTGCTCAACGACTTCTCCCTGCCGCAATACCACCACCTGATGGCAAAGCGCACGCACCACCTGTAAATCGTGGCTGATAAAGATATAGGCCAGCCGATGCTTTTCCTGTAGCCCCTTCAGCAGCGCCAGAATTTGCGCCTGCACGGTGCGGTCCAGTGAAGAGGTAGGCTCGTCCAGCACGATCAGCTCCGGTTTCAGGATCAACGCGCGGGCAATCGCTATACGCTGGCGCTGTCCGCCGGAAAACTCAGCCGGATACCGGTGCCGGGTCTCGGGATCTAAACCCACTTCCGCCATCACCCGCTTCACGTCGATTTCACGCTGTTGTGCCGTCAGCGCGGGCTGATGAACGCGCAGGCCCTCTTCAATAATCTGCAATACGCTCAGCCGCGGGTTCAGCGAAGAGTTCGGATCCTGAAAGACCACCTGCATCCGCGGGCGGACGGGCAGCATTTGCCGGCGGCTCAGGTTTTGCAGCGGCATGCCGTCAAAGAGAATGCTTCCCTGCGAGGCGATCAGGCGCAGCAGCGCCAGGCCGGTGGTGCTTTTGCCCGAACCGGATTCGCCCACAAGCCCAAGCGACTCGCCCGGACGCAGAGAGAAGCTCATGTTTTTCAGAACATGATTGTGATCGACCACGCGACGCAAAATGCCTTTGCGGATCGGGAATGACACCGACAGGTCCTCAACCTTCAGCAACGGTGCGCTGTCAGCGTTAAGCGGAACCGGGTCGCCAGAGGGTTCGCTATCGAGCAGGCGCTGTGTATACGGGTGCTGAGGCGCGCTCAGCAGGGCAGTTGCCCTGTTCTGTTCGACGCAGCGGCCGTTTTGCATCACGGCCACCGCGTCAGCGAGCTTTTTCACGATGCCCAGGTTATGCGTAATAAACAGCAGGCTCATGTTCAGCTCGTCGCGCAGTTCGCGCAGCAGTTGCAGAATTTGCGCCTGCACCGTGACGTCCAGCGCGGTGGTGGGTTCATCCGCAATCAACAGTTCGGGGCGCGTCAGCAGCGCCATCGCGATCATCACGCGCTGGCGCTCGCCGCCGGAAAGCTGATGCGGGAAATCGTTCAGCCGTTTCGCCGCATTACGAATGCCGGTGCGTTCAAGGCAGTCCAGAATTTCCCCCCGCGCTGCCTCTTTACGCATTCCCCGATGAAGTGACAGCACTTCATAGAGCTGTTTTTCCAGCGTATGCAATGGATTGAGCGACACCATCGGCTCCTGAAAAATCATGGCAATCTTATTGCCACGAATGCCGCGCAGGGTTTGCTCATCAGCGTTCAGCAGGGATTGTCCATGGAACAGAATATCCCCCTGCGGATAGCTAACCGGCGGGGAAGGGAGCAGGCGCAGCACCGACAGCGCCGAAACGCTCTTACCGGAGCCGGATTCCCCGACCAGCGCCAGCGTCTCTCCGCGCTGGATCTGCAACGATAAATCCGTCACCACCGGGCGAGATTCGCCCTGCTTTGAAAACGCAATCGACAGATTTTCTATGCTCAGAAGAGGCCGGGTCATGTCATACCGCCTTGTTGGGATCGAAGGCATCGCGCACGGCTTCGCCAATAAAAATCAGCAGGGAAAGCAGCACCGCCACGGAGAGGAATGCGGCGATGCCCAGCCAGGGGGCCTGGAGGTTGTTTTTGCCCTGCAACAGCAGTTCGCCAAGAGACGGTGAGCCCAGCGGCAAACCGAAACCAAGAAAATCGAGCGACGTCAGGGTGGTAATGGAGCTACACAAAATAAACGGCAGGAAGGTGAGGGTCGCCACCACCGCATTGGGAAGCATGTGACGGAAGATAATTGCGCGATCGCTCACGCCTAATGCCTGCGCGGCGCGAATATAATCGTAATTTCGCGTGCGCAGAAACTCCGCGCGCACCACGCCGACCAGTGCCATCCAGCCGAACAGGACGGTGATGCCTAACAGCCACCAGAAGCCAGGCTGTACTACGCTGGACAGCAGGATAATCAGAAACAGCGTCGGCATACCGGACCAGACTTCAATTACGCGCTGCCCCCACAAATCGATTTTTCCACCGTAATAGCCCTGCATGGCGCCCGCCACGACGCCCATCACGCTGCTAAAGAGCGTCAGAAGCAGCCCAAACAGGAGCGAGATGCGGGTGCCATAGAGGATGCGCGCCAGCACATCGCCGCCGTTGGCGTCCGTTCCCAGCCAGTTCTGCGAGGAAGGCGGGGAAGGGAAGGGGGTGGACGTGGCGTAGTTAATACTGTTCGCGCCAAAGCGAATCGGTGCCCAAAGCGCCCAGCCGTGCTCCGCGATCTGTTCACGTAACCAGGGATCCTGATACTCGGCTGGCGTCGCAAACGGACCGCCAAAATCGCTTTCGCTATAGGTAGTAAGCACCGGCACGTACCAGCGATCTTTGAAATGCACCAGCAGGGGTTTATCGTTGGCAATCAGTTCGGAACACAGACTTAAGGCGAACAGGACGGCGAAGATCCACAGCGACCAGTAGCCGCGACGGTTGTGGCGAAAGCGCGCCCAGCGGGCCTGATTGACGGGGCTTAAACGCAACATCAGCGGCCCTCAAAATCGATACGGGGATCGACCAGCGTATAGCTGATATCGCTGATGATATTCAGCAGCAGGCCGATCAGGGTGAAAATGTACAGTGTGCCAAACATCACCGGGTAATCACGGGAGACGGTGGCCTCATAGCCGAGCAGCCCTAAACCGTTGAGAGAGAACATCACTTCTATCAGCAGAGAGCCGGTAAAAAACATACTGATGAACGTGGCGGGAAAACCGGCAATCACCAGCAGCATGGCGTTACGAAAAACGTGCTTCCACATAATCTGCTTTTCACCGACGCCTTTGGCGCGCGCGGTGACGACGTACTGTTTGCGGATCTCATCAAGAAAGGCATTTTTGGTCAGCATCGTAAGCGCCGCAAAACCGCCGATAACCGTCGCCAGCACCGGAAGCGTGATGTGCCAGAAGTAATCGGTGATTTTCTGATACCACGGCAACGTGCTGAAATCCGCAGAGACCAGCCCGCGCAGCGGGAAGAGGTCGAAATAACTGCCGCCAGCGAAAAAGACAATCAGCAGCACGGCAAACAGAAACGCCGGGATAGCGTAGCCGATGATAATGAACGTGCTGCTCCAGATATCAAAACGGCTACCGTTGTAGACCGCTTTGCGGATCCCCAGCGGAATGGAGACCAGATAAATAATCAGCGTCCCCCACAGTCCGAGCGTGATGGAAACCGGAAGGCTTTGCTTGATCAGGGTTAGCACCGAGGCGCTGCGAAACAGGCTGTCGCCAAAATCGAAACGGACATAATCCCAGAGCATCCTGAAATAACGCTCGTGCAGCGGCTTGTCAAAACCATAGCGATGGGTGATCTCGGCGATCACCTCCGGATCCAGTCCCCGACCGCCCCGGTAGTGGCTTTCGCTGATATTGCCCACGCCCGTCCGGGCATGGCTGGCCCCCATTCCTTCACCGCCGCCGCCCGGCATGCCGCCAGCGTGACCAAATTCTATGGCCGCAATCGCCTGGTCCACCGGGCCGCCGGGGGCAATCTGCACGATAAAAAAGTTAATGGTAATGATGGCCCATAGCGTCGGGATAACCAGCAGCAGCCTGCGGATAAGATAAGCGCCCATCGTCACTCCTCAACGCCGCGCTGCGGGCAGTTTTGCGGCTTTATTCACGTCATACCACCACGTATCAAAACCAAGCGTATAAACCGGGCGAACGGCGGGCAGGGAGAATTTGTCCCAGCGGGCCACGCGATCTTCACCCATGTACCACATCGGCAGCATGTAATAGTTCCAGGTTAACACCCGGTCAAGCGCGCGCCCGAGCGGCAGAAGTTTCTCTTTATCGCCCTGAGCGGCAACGATTTTCGCGATCAGCGCATCAATCACCGGACTCTTTACCCCCGGAGCGTTGTAGGAGGAGTCGATATACCCCGATGCCCAGGAGATTTGCAGGTCTGAACTCGGCCACGGCTGGGCAGCCCACAGGGTTTGCATCATGTCGTAATCGCGACTGCGCTTGCGGTTGGTCAGCTGGGCAATATCGACCTGGCGGATATTCATGGTCACCCCAAGACGGGCAAGGTTCTTCTTAAACGGCAGCACCCACTGATCGTTTGCGCCGGAGGCAATCAGCAGTTCGAAGCTGAGCGGCTTACCAGTTTTAACATTTACTCGTAGCCGATTTTTCAACACCCAGCCAGCGTCATCCAGCAGTTTGCTGGCTTTCAGCAGGTTGTCCCGGTCGAACCCGTTTCCGTCGGATTTTGGCGGTTCAAATAGGCGGGTGAACACTTCCGGCGGGAGCTCCGCTTTCATTGGCGCCAGCAAAACCAGCTCGTCCGCGTGGGGATAATCACGGGCGGCATATTCAGTATTCTGGAAATAGCTGTTCGCCCGGCTGTAGGCTCCGTAAAACAGCGCTTTGTTCATCCATTCGAAATCAAACGCCAGGGTAATAGCTTCACGCACCCGACGATCGGAAAAAACCGGGCGCTGAATATTAAACGCCAGCCAGCGCGTGTCCTGCGCGGATTCGTTTTTATGTTCGTCTTTAACGATATAGCCTTTCGCGAAATTTTTTCCGATATACCGGGTCGCCCAGTTTTTGGCGCTATTCTCGACACGTAAATCAAATGCGCCTGCCTTAAACGCCTCGAAGGCCACGTTATCATCCAGGTAGTAGTCGTAGCGGATTGTATCGAAGTTCCAGCGGCCCCGGTTTACCGGCAGCGTGGCTGCCCAGTAATCTTTCACGCGGGAATAGATCACGTACTGGCCCATTCGCCAGTCGGTAATGCGATACGGTCCTCCGGCCAGCGGCGGGGAAGAGAGGGGATCGCTCAGCTTATGGTTTTTCCAGAATGATTCGGGCATGACGGGCAGGGAGAACAGGCTCAGCAGATTCTCTGAGTTTGGCTCAGGGAGTTCGATTCGCACGGTCAGCGGGGCGATGGCTTTCACCGTGGTGCCCTTGTACACCAGACGAAACTGCGGCACGCCTTCGGTCATAAATTTATGAAAGGTGAACGCCACATCGCGGGCGCTAACCGGCGTACCGTCGTGAAAACGCGCCCGCGGATTAATCGCGATTTCTGCCCAGCTAAAATCATCGGCGTAACGCACGTTCTCAGCGACCAGGGGATAATAGCTGCCGGGCTCGTCGTCGGAGGTGACGAACAGCGTGTCATAGAGGGATTCGGTACGCGCTGCCGCCACGCCGCGCAGGGCGAAGCGGTTAAAGTTGTCAAACGTTCCGGTCGCGGAAAGCGTCACGTTCCCGCCTTTCGGGGCGGCGGGGTTCACATAATCGTAGTGAGTAAAGTTGACCGCATACTTCGGCTCGCCAATGACGGCAAAGGCCGTGCTCTCTTTGATGGTCTGCGCCTGGCTCGACAGGCTCACCAGCGCCAACAGCATCAATACAACGCGCATAATCATAGTGCGGCGGATCCCTTTGTTCACAGGCAGGCTCGGTTGAGGAGAATAATAAGGGACAGCGCCGTGATTGTGAAATTATTCCCCGAGCGTGATGTCGGGTTGCCACGTCCTGAACTGCTCCAGCGGCATTGGTCGGCCGATCCAGTAGCCCTGAAGATAGTTCACGCCATGCTCGCGCAGCCACGCCGCCTGCTCGGGCGTTTCAACACCCTCGGCGACGGTTAACATATTCAGGCGTTCTGCCAGCGTCAGCACCGCGTCAAGCACTGGCGAGGTAACGGTTTCAGTCCCGATGGCATTCACGAAGCCACGGTCAATTTTCAGGTAATCCATCGTGAAGCGTTCCAGATAGATCAGCGCGCTGTGGCCGGTGCCAAAATCATCGATGGCGATTTCAAAACCTTCATTGTGCAGCCATTCAAACAGCTGATTTGCCTCGCGGTGGTTGATCATGTCGCGCTCGGTTATTTCCAGCACAATCTGGAAGTGATCGGGCGGAAGGGCAGCGGCAAACGCGCGCATATCCTCCTTAAAGCTTTCCGCATGCAGATGACCGGGCGCGATGTTGATCCCAAACTTGGCACCAGGCGGGAGCACCGTTTGCAGGACAGGGGCATCGCGGCTAATCAGGTCAAAAAGATGCAGCGTCAGCGGGACAATCAGCTTCTGCGCTTCAGCGAAGTTAATAAAGGCATCCGGTGGAATTTCGCCCATCACCGGGTGCTTCCAGCGCATCAGGACTTCCAGCCCGGTCATTCTGAGCGACTGCGCATCCACGACGGGCTGATAGACCACGTAGAACTGGTCGTGCTTGATGGCCGTAAGGATCTCTTTCCCGGGATTCAGACGGATAGTGAGAATATAGAAATTCAGCAGACCTGCCGCAATACCGCAGACCAGGCCGAAGAACACGGCGTAGAGCAGTTCATCGGTCTTCCAGGCTTGCGCATAGACGTTAACGGTCAGAGGAATATTTTTCAGCGTGGCGGTGCGAGCGGGGACCTCAGGCAAATCCCGCGCCTGAACCAGCATTCCGGACTGGGTGGATAACGCGGAGTCGCCAATGACGATCGATATTCCGGAAAATTCATCCTGACGTGACGTATAAAGAAGGTAAGGCGTCAGGTTGATGTTCACGGAGGTAAATACGCCGCCGTCTTTTACCAGCGGATTGCGATACCAGATAGCGATCGCGGGTTTATCCGGCAGCATGGGCGTGCCCGGCAGGAGCGCGATATCAACAGGTTTGCTGATGTGTAGCTGAGGGATAAGCGTTTCCATTGGGGTATTCATCGGACCTGTTGCCGAAGAGCAGAAGGCCTGTTTATCCCGGACCAGCAAAAAGGCGCGCACGTTAATACTGAAGGCCGCGCGTGAGGTGAGCGCCGCACTGACCTCTTCACAGCTGTTCAGCGTGAGCGGCTGGAGCGTATCAATAGAGGTTTTAAGCTCGTCGAAAAAGCTCTCCATGTAGACGCTTAAATCCGTAATGAGGGTATCGTACCTGACTTCTCGCTTGTGATAACTCCAGTAAAACTGTAACGCACTCAGAAGCAGGGCGGTAAACAACCCCGTCAGAATACTGAGAAACAGTATCTTGCGGTTGCTGGAGAAGTAGCGGGTAAACATAGATGTCGTGATTCCTGAAATGACGCTGGATGTCTATCAGTGTAACGGGCAAAAAAAAACACTGCCGGAGCAGTGCTTTTTTAATCGTATCGCCAGCCAAGGGATAACCAACGATACGACAGCAATATTAACTACGGCTCAGAACGCGGCGAGCTTCGTTGTAGCGCTTCTTCCAGTAAGGTTCGTTCATGCTGGAAATCGTCACACCACTGCTGGTGGAAGCATGGACAAACTGATCGTTACCGATATAGATGCCAACGTGTCGACCGGTTGAACCTGCTCTGAACAGGACTAAATCGCCCGTACGCAGTTTAGTGCGCGAAATGGACTTGCCCATTTCCTGCTGTTCATAAGTAGAACGCGGAAGGTCTAACCCAAACTGCTCACGGAAAGTACGCTGTACGAATGCGGAGCAATCGATGCCTTTCTTGGTGCTGCCGCCCAGGCGGTAACGCACGCCTTTCCAGTCAGCATACTGATCCATAATACGCGACTTAACGTCGAGATTACGTACCATATTTTCAAATTCATCCTGAGAGGCTTGCAGTGAAGAGGAATCTTCCATTCCCACAACACGCGTCTCAGGATGCATATTCTTCGCGGTGTTCGTCGTACTACATGCCGAAAGCAGAACCGCCACTGCAATCGCCGGGATCCCCCGCAAGATATATCTCAAAATTGGTTGAGATTTGACCATTTTGTTTGTTTTCCCTTGAAGTCCTTAACGAAAATATCGTTATAAAAATGCCAACCGTGACGAGACTAATTATCTGTTCACAATGAGACAATTCTTTATGGTGAAATCTGTGGCACAACGCACAAAATTATTCACCACGATAATAATTATCTCAATGGGGCAAAACGAGTTCGAGGTTAACCGATTGCAAAGGGCATTGCGAGCAAAAAAGACCGTTTTTTTATAAGAAAATGTGATACACAACGTTACAGCGCGGAATTGCTCAAAATGCCGCCATTCATACCGGTAATCCCTGCAATTGCTTCATTTTTATCACGAATTGTATGACGGAATGATGACAGCGCTGAATGATGCCGGAAAGAAGTGACTCAGGGATCGAAAACGATCCCTGATGAATGGTGTTAATTAGCGTTATTTATTTGTTTCAGACTTGTTTAAATTTGCCGGGAAGATAGCGATCAAAAATACCTATTACGCGATCGCTCAGGGGAGTCATCAGCACCCAGGGTAAACCAATTAACACCGCCGTGAGGGAGCCTACGGCGATATCTGTCAGCCAGTGAGCGCCAATCATCACCCGCGGGAATGCAAATACCACCACAATAACCAGGGCGATGGCGAAGGCTTTTTTACCGAAATAGCGCAGCATGAAGCCAGCAAAAATCAGCAGCATCATACCGTGGTCGCCCGGGAAGCTGTCCTTCGACGCGTCTTTGGTTGGAATATGAAGCAGCTCGCTGACGCGGTTAATATTCGGGAAAGAGAGCGACGGACTGGCGCGTTTAACCGGCATCAGATGCTGCGCCAGCTGGTTGATAATCACGGCTGCCAGCAGCATGACCAGGCCGATAATCAGAATACGGCGACGACCCGTTTTGTCTTCCTTCAGCCAGAAGGAGAGCATCAGACAGCCCATTGCCAGCAGCGAACAGCCGTCAAACGCGCGGTTGTTGGTGATCGCCACCAGCCACAGGAAGGCTTCACTCTTCGCCAGCGCCTGGTTAAAGAAGTGGAACAGCCCGGAATCCAGCGGGAACCAGAAACCGTGATCCGCCGGGATATACCAGGAGAAAAAGAGCGCCAGACCGGCAGCGTTGAGCAATAAAATAGCAGGAAGTCGAGTCGTCATAGTCTTCAGCAATGTGTGAAATCAGGGGCAACGTTAGCCGCCCAAACTTAAACGAAGCTTCAACAGGCTTGACTGGAGGGCATTCCAGTCGGTATTAACCGCACTAATTAACTCTATCCGGCTGTCGGGTGGCGCGACGTTCTGGGTTTCTATAAAGAAATCCTCGCCCTGACGATTAATGCGCACCAGACCATCCGGGGTGCGCATGATCCCTTTTACCCGCTCAACCGGCGCCAGTCTCGCCCATTCCAGTATACCAATGGTGTCGAAAACCGTATCGGCATCGAAGATCCAGCCGCAGGCCTGGTGTCCCTGGCCGCTGTTCAGATTTCGACGCCAGCGCTGATGTTCGGGCAGGCTCAGCGCTGCAAGACCTTGCTTCGCGCCGTGGCTATGTGAATGCTCTGCGCTGGCAGGCAGTTGCGCCTGGTTGAGGCGGGGAAGATCGAGCAGGGCGCCATCAATGTTGCCCTGGGTGGTCTGCACGTACTGACGTCCACCGCCAGCCTGCTGCCACCAGGCATTGAACGCGGCCTGACTCTCAGCCGTCGCGCGATCGGATTTATTCGCCACGATGATATCTGCCGAGGCGAGCTGGTCGCGGAAATTGTCGTTATTGATCGCTTTTTCATCCAGCAGCTGGCGGGGGTCGAGCAGGCAAAGCGTCGCACGCAGCTCAAGCCACGGCTCGTAGACCGGGGCGGTCAGTAAATCAAGAATTTGCTTCGGATGACCCAGCCCAGTGGGTTCAATCAGCAGACGGTCAGGCTTGCCCTGACGCAGCAGCGTATTCAGCCCGACCTGCATCGGCAGACCATTCACGCAGCACATACACCCGCCCGGGATCTCTTTCACCATCGCGCCGCTGTCGGCGAGCAACGCGCCGTCGATCCCCACTTCGCCAAATTCGTTGACCAGCACGGCCCACTTTTCCGCCGGATCTTTATTGGCCAGCAAATGCAGAATGGACGTAGTTTTACCGCTGCCGAGAAAGCCGGTGATCAGGTTGGTTTTGGTCACGTGCGCTCCGATAAATAATTGTGATGTAGTGACAACTATCTATCATCCTGACGAAAAAATCGGGCATTGAGAAGAGGGAGGGCGAACGGAGCGTAAAACCGTTCGCCTTAAACGCAATAATCGCTAAATTTTTAACGTTTCGATAACGGCCTGACGCGCGCCGAGCCGGACGAGGCGCTGGTACGCGCCGGTGATTGCCTCGACAAAGACAGGGTTTTGCGGCAGGTCGTCGCCAAAGATTTCTTTTAGCGTCAGCAGGGCGCTAACGCGTTCTGCGTCACTGCTGGTAGCGACAATGGCCTGAAACTTGTCGCTCAGCGGATCGCGCACGTCAATGGCGTTGCCCTGGTCGTCCGTCCCGCTGACGTAGCGCATCCAGCCTGCGACGCCCAGCGCCAGTAATGGCCAGGCGGTGTTACGCTCAAGATGCATGCGGATCCCATCCAGCATGCGCTGAGGCAGCTTCTGACTGCCGTCCATAGCGATTTGCCAGGTGCGGTGCTGTAGCGCCGGGTTGGCGAAGCGGTCAAGCAGGCTGTCAGCATAGGCTGTCAGATCGACGTTGGTGATGCGCAGCGTAGGGGCCTGCTCATTCAGCATCAGCCTGCGGGCAGCCTCGCGGAAGCTGTCGTCCTGCATACATTCATTTATGTGCGCGTAGCCGGCAAGGTAGCCCAGATACGCCAGGAAGGAGTGGCTGCCGTTCAGCATCCGCAGCTTCATCTGCTCCCAGGGCAGGACATCCTCAACCATCTGTACGCCTGCAACCTCCCATTCCGGACGCCCGGCGACAAAGTTATCTTCCACTACCCACTGAATGAACGGTTCACAGCTGATGGCGCAGGGATCTTCAACGCCAAGTTCCTGGGTGATTTCCGCGAGTGAGGCGTCAGTGGCGGCGGGCACGATTCGGTCGACCATGGTGCCAGGGAAGCTCACGTGCGCCTCGATCCATCCGGCCAGCTCTGCGGATCGCTTTCCGGCCATGCCGAGAACGGCATTTTTCACCACGTGGCCGTTGTCGGGAATATTGTCGCAGGAGAGCACGGTAAACGCTGGCAGGCTGCGCTCGCGGCGGCGATGAAGCGCTTCGACCAGAATACCCGGCGCGGAATGCGGCTCAGACGGATGCTCAAGATCGTGCAGAATGCGGCTGTTGTGCATATCCAGTTTCCCCGTCGCCGGATCGATGCAGTAGCCTTTTTCGGTAATGGTGAGGGAGACAATGGCCACCTGCGGTTCGCAGAACTTCTCAATAATGGCTGCCAGCGAGTCGAGTTTTGCGTTCAGGCACTCTTTTACCGCACCGATAATAATGGGCTGATTGCCTTCGGCACCTTTCTCCAGCACGGTAAACAGATGATCCTGCGCGCGGAGCTGGCGCATGAGAACATCGCCGCTAAAGAGGCTAATCTCACAAATACCCCAGTCGCCTCCTTTGGCGTTCAGCACCCGGTTTGTTAACAACGCCTGATGCGCCCGGTGGAACGCGCCAAAGCCGAAATGGACGATACGGGAGCGTAACTGCTCGCGATCGTAGCGGGGCTGCTGGACATGAGCAGGAAGCGCGGTGGAGGCAATAGTCTTCATGTAGTACACACCTGATTAACCATTAATTAACAATGCCAGTGTAAAGTTATATGACAACAAATTAAATTGGTAAGCCGTAAATATCCCGGTTATGTGAGTTTGATCAATCAATGTCGCGCGCTGTGTTGACCACTTCGATTAAACATGTATGGTAGTCGTCATTGAGGTAATCCATATTGGTATAACAACTTGAGAGGGTGGGGCAATGGAACAAACCTGGCGTTGGTACGGGCCGAACGATCCGGTTTCTCTTGATGATGTGCGTCAGGCTGGCGCAACGGGTGTGGTCACGGCGCTGCATCATATTCCGAACGGTCAGGTGTGGCCGGTGGAGGAAATCCAAAAGCGTCAGGCACAGCTGGCAGAGAAGGGTCTAACCTGGTCTGTCGTGGAAAGTATTCCGGTTCACGAAGATATCAAAACCCACTCCGGTGAGTGTGAAACCTGGATTGCGAATTATCAGCAGAGCATTCGTAACCTGGCGGCCTGCGGTATTGATACCGTCTGCTATAACTTTATGCCAATTCTGGACTGGACGCGTACCGACCTGGAATATGAAATGGCCGATGGTTCGAAGGCGCTGCGTTTCGATCAAATCGCTTTTGCGGCTTTCGAGCTGCACATTCTGAAGCGTCCGGGGGCGGAAGCAGACTACACCGCCGAAGAGCAGCAGCAGGCGCTGGCGTGGTTCAATGCCGCCAGTGAAGCGGACATTGAGAAGCTGGTTCGCAATATTATCGCGGGCCTGCCGGGGGCGGAAGAGGGCTATACCCTCGATCAGTTCCGCGCGCGCCTGGCGGAATATGGCGATATCGATAAAAACCAGCTGCGTGAAAACATGGCGCACTTCCTGCGCGCTATCGTGCCGGTGGCAGAAGAAGCGGGCGTGCGGCTGGCGGTCCATCCGGACGATCCTCCGCGCCCAATCCTCGGCCTGCCGCGTATCGTGTCGACCATTGAGGATATGCAGTGGCTAAAAGAGACGGTGGACAGCATCTACAACGGCTTTACCATGTGTACGGGCTCTTACGGCGTGCGTGCGGATAACGATCTGGTGCGGATGATCGAAACCTTTGGGGATCGCATTCATTTCACTCACCTGCGTGCAACCTGCCGTGAAGAGAATCCAAAAACCTTCCATGAAGCAGCCCACCTTGGCGGCGACGTGAACATGGTTGCGGTGGTGGATGCCATTCTCTCTGAAGAAGTACGTCGTAAGCAGGCGGGGGATGTACGTCCTATCCCGTTCCGTCCGGATCACGGGCATCAGATGCTGGACGATCTGCGCAAGAAAACGAATCCAGGGTATTCGGCGATTGGCCGTCTGAAAGGGATGGCGGAAGTGCGCGGTATCGAGCTGGCGCTGAAAATGACGAAGTATCCAGAGCTTCTGTAAGCCTGATTGCCCGGTGGCGCTACGCTTACCGGGCCTACGAAAAACCGGCTCTGAGGCCGGTTTTTGTGTTTTTGTAGGCCGGGTAAGGCGCAGCCGCCACCCGGCAAACGCCACAATCAGTCAGCGCGACCCATATAGCGTTTTTCTTCGATATGGATACGGATTTTCTCGCCCGCTGACAGGTATTCTGGCACCTGTACGACCAGACCGGTAGTCAGGGTAGCCGGTTTGTTACGCGCGCTTGCAGACGCGCCTTTGATGCCCGGTGCCGTTTCAACGATTTCCAGATCAACGGTCTGCGGCAGCTCCAGCGCCAGCAGCACGCCATCCCAGGTCAGCACCTGCATGTCCGGCATTCCACCTTCAGGAATAAACAGCAGCTCTTCTTCGATCTGATCTTTGGTGAAGATATACGGGGTGTAATCTTCTTTATCCATGAACACGTATTCGTTGCCGTCGATGTAGGAGAAATCAACGTAGCGACGGGTCAGGGTCACGGTATCCACGATATCGTCGCCTTTAAAACGTTCTTCCACTTTCAGGCCGGTACGGACATCGGAGAAACGCATTTTATACAGCGTTGCTGCGCCACGGGCGCTGGGTGCCTGAATGTCGATATCTTTCACAATCAGCAGTTTGCCGTTGTAATTCAGTACCATACCTTTCTTGATTTCGTTCGCTCTTGGCATTGCAGTAATCCTGTTTACGGGAGGTAAAAAATATCGCGCCAAATTACTCGCGCGCGGCCTTTCAGGCAAGCGGAATTCGTGGGTTTTGCTATCAATACATAAAAGGTGTTACTGTGCGCGCAATGCCCGACTGCGCGGGCATCTGCCACCAACAGAGAGCATGTATGGATTGTCGTTCCGACTGTGGCGCGTGCTGTACCGCACCGTCCATCTCAAGCCCCATTCCAGGCATGCCACAAGGCAAGCCTGCCAATACCCGCTGCGTTCAGCTCTCTGACTCCAACCTGTGCATGATCTTTGGCTCGCCTTTACGCCCGAAGGTGTGCTCCGGGCTCCAGCCTGACGCCGAAATGTGCGGCAGTACGCGCCAGCAGGCCATCACTTACCTGCTTGAGCTGGAAGCGCTCACCGCGCCTTAAACGTCTTTGATCCGCGTCAGGCAGCTCAGCGTCAGGACGCACATCACCAGCGCAATCCAGAACACCGTATGATAGTTCCAGATTTCAGCCACAACGCCCGCCAGTGAGCCTGCAATAATCCAGCCCACGCGGGTGGTATTAGTATAAAGGGTGGTGGCAGCGCCTGCCTGACCCGGCATCAGATCCTGGAAGTAGAGCATGCCGATACCGGCCAGAATGCCGATATAAATGGCGTTCAGCAGCTGTAAAGCAAGAAGCAGGGCTGGCGTATGAACCGTCAGCATACCGATATAAAACAGCAGCCCTGCAACGGCGGCGATGCGCATCAAAAAGCGCTTGCCGAAGCGCTTCGCGTAATAGCCCGCAATCAGCATGGTGGGGATCTCAAGCCCCGCGGCGGTTCCCATCATGATCCCGGCCAGCTTCTCCGGCAGATGCAGCTCATCAATAATAAACAACGGCATATTAATGATATAGAGGCTGTTCGTTCCCCACATCAGCGTACAGATAATGAATAACAGTAGTGCGTCGCGCCGGTTACGCCGCGGTGCTTCCAGCGTACTGGTCGCCACTTTCGGCTCTTTACGCATGGAAGGCAGGAAGAACCATACTATTGCGCCACACACCACGAAGGCTACCGCCGCGCTGAGGTACATCACCGTAAAGCCAAAACCCATTGCCAGCGCGTAGGCGAGCGGGGGGCCAATCACCCACGCAAGCGACACCTGCGCGCGCAGTATCGAGCTGAACATTACCGCTTCCCGCCCGGTGCGGTCGGCGTGCTCGCGGGCAAGGGCGAACATCTGCGGGTTGGCGGTCGAGCCGAAGCTGCTCAGGAACACCCCAACAAACAGCAGAATGAAATAGTTGCGGTTCCAGGCAAACAACACGCAGGCGAAAACGCCTAGCAGACAGCAAAAAACAATCAGGCTTTTGCGATCGCCTTTTCTGTCGGAACGCCCGGCCAGAAACTGGCTGACCAGGATGCCAATGATGGCGCTCCCGGTGAAGAAGAAGCCAACCATCGCCGGACGCGCGTGGACTTCGTTGGTCAGAAACAGGCTCAGCGTAGGCGTTTGTAACGCACCGGCAATACCGGTGAGGAAAGCAACGATCAAAAACGCCGTTGACGTCAAATCAAAGGGCTTTGGTGAGGCGGCAGCGGGGGTGTTATGCATGTTCAGTCTTTGCGAGTAACAGAGAGAGGCGGAGTTTACGCCGCCTGTCATTAAATAAACAGAGGGCAAAATCAAGATTGCCACAATAAATCAAAATAGCATTTCAGTTTAACGCTGTTTCGCTGAAGCGTGCTGAACATGTTTGCTGAACATCAGCAAAAACCTCCCTATTGAAGAAGAAATGTGCTGCACTTCTAAATTCTGCAACAAGAAATGTAACTTTTCTTGCAACCTTTTGTAGAAAAGACAAGACTTCTTGAAACGTTTCAGCGCTATCTTGCATGTCCTGTAGAAGCAGGTTAGCGCATATTTTCTCAGTTAAGCTGAAACGATTCAATTTCAGCAGGAGAGGAGAATCATGTTCCAGTTATCTGTTCAGGATATCCACCCGGGCGAACAGGCCGGGAATAAAGAAGAGGCTATTCGCCAGGTCGCCGCTGCGCTCGTGCAGGCTGGCAACGTGGCGGACGGCTACGTCAACGGCATGCTGGCGCGTGAACAGCAGACCTCCACCTTCCTCGGTAACGGTATTGCAATTCCGCACGGCACCACGGACACCCGCGATCAGGTGCTGAAAACCGGCGTGCAGGTTTACCAGTTCCCGCAGGGCGTGCTCTGGGGCGAGGGGCAGGTGGCTTACGTGGCGATCGGTATCGCGGCCAGCGGTGACGAACACCTGGGCCTGCTGCGTCAGCTGACGCACGTGCTGAGCGATGATGCCGTCGCGGAACAGCTTAAATCCGCCACCACTGCTGAAGAGCTGCGTGCCCTGCTGATGGGCGAAAAACAGAGCGAAGCGCTGAAGCTGGATAATGAAACCCTGATGCTGGACGTCGTCGCGTCCGATCTGGTGACGCTCCAGGCGCTGAACGCGGCTCGCCTGAAAGAGGTGGGGGCGGCTGATACCGCCTTTGTGACCCGCACCATCAATGATAAGCCTTTAAACCTGGGTCAGGGCATCTGGCTGAACGACAGTGCTGAAGGCAACCTGCGCAGTGCTATCGCGGTCAGCCGTGCTGCGGTTGCCTTTGAGACAGACGGCGAACGCGCCGCGATGCTGGTAACGGTTGCCATGGCTGACGATCAGCCGGTTTCCGTGCTGAAGCGCCTTGGCGATCTGCTGCTGAACAATAAAGCTGAAAAACTGCTGAACGCAGACGCGGCGACGGTGCTGGCCCTGCTGACCAGCGACGATGCGCTGACGGACGACCTGCTGAGCGCGGAGTACGTGGTGCGTAACGAACATGGCCTGCATGCCCGTCCGGGCACCATGCTGGTGAATACCATTAAACAATTTGAAAGTGAGATCACCGTGACCAATCTGGACGGTTCGGGTAAACCAGCCAACGGGCGCAGCCTGATGAAAGTTGTCGCGCTGGGTGTGAAGAAAGGCCATCGTCTGCGTTTTACCGCGCAGGGTGCTGATGCTGAACAGGCGCTGAAAGCGATTGGCGACGCCATCGCGGCCGGTCTGGGGGAGGGCGCATAATGAGCAGACGTGTTGCGACCATTACGCTGAACCCGGCTTACGATCTGGTGGGCTTCTGCCCGGAAATTGAGCGTGGCGAAGTTAACCTGGTGCGAACCACCGGCCTGCATGCTGCAGGGAAAGGGATTAACGTGGCGAAGGTGCTGAAAGATCTCGGCATCGATGTCACCGTTGGCGGCTTCCTTGGCAAAGACAACCAGGACGGTTTTCAGCAGTTGTTCAGTGAACTGGGCATCGCCAACCGTTTTCAGGTTGTGCAGGGCCGTACCCGTATTAACGTTAAGCTGACCGAGAAAGACGGTGAAGTGACCGATCTGAACTTCTCCGGCTTCGAAGTGACCCCGGCTGACTGGGAGCGCTTCGTTGCCGATTCCCTGAGCTGGCTGGGCCAGTTTGACATGGTGTGCGTCAGCGGCAGCTTGCCGTCCGGCGTCAGCCCGGAAGCGTTCACCGACTGGATGACGCGCCTGCGCAGCCAGTGCCCGTGCATTATTTTTGACAGCAGCCGCGACGCGCTGGTCGCCGGTCTGAAAGCCTCGCCATGGCTGGTTAAGCCTAACCGCCGTGAACTGGAAATCTGGGCGGGCCGTAAGCTGCCAGAATTAAAGGATGTGATTGACGCTGCCCATGCGCTGCGCGAGCAGGGTATCGCTCATGTGGTGATTTCGCTGGGTGCAGAAGGTGCCCTGTGGGTTAACGCCTCCGGGGAATGGATTGCCAAACCGCCTTCTATGGAAGTGGTCAGCACCGTGGGTGCCGGGGATTCGATGGTTGGCGGCCTGATCTACGGTCTGCTGATGCGCGAATCCAGTGAACATACCCTACGCCTTGCTACCGCCGTTGCGGCCCTGGCCGTGAGCCAGAGCAATGTCGGTATTACCGATCGTACCCAGTTAGCCGCGATGATGGCGCGCGTTGACTTAAAACCTTTTAACTAACAGCAGGAGAGGAATAATGAAAACGCTGCTGATCATTGACTCCGGTCTCGGACAGGCTCGTGCCTATATGGCGAAGACCCTGCTGGGCGCGGCGGCACAAAAAGCGCACCTGGATATCATTGATAACCCGGGTGATGCTGAAATGGCGATTGTTCTGGGCGACAAAATCCCCGCGGACAGCGCCCTGAACGGCAAAAAAGTATGGCTGGGCGATATTAACCGCGCGGTGGCACACCCTGAACTGTTTCTGAGCGAAGCAAAAGGTCATGCGACGGTTTACAGCGCACCCGTTGAGGCCGCGCCGGCCGCAACCGCTGGGCCGAAACGCATTGTTGCGGTAACGGCCTGCCCGACAGGTGTGGCTCACACCTTTATGGCGGCTGAAGCCATTGAAACCGAAGCGAAAAAACGCGGCTGGTGGGTGAAGGTTGAAACTCGCGGCTCTGTTGGCGCGGGTAATGCCATCACGCCGGAAGAGGTGGCCGAAGCCGATCTGGTGATCGTGGCGGCCGATATCGAAGTGGATCTGGCGAAGTTTGCCGGTAAGCCGATGTACCGCACCTCAACCGGCCTGGCGCTGAAGAAAACTGCGCAGGAGTTTGATAAAGCGCTGGCGGAAGCCAAACCTTATCAGGCGACCGGTGCGGCTAAGACGCCTGGCGAAGGTAAGAAAGAGTCTGCGGGTGCCTATCGTCACCTGTTAACCGGGGTTTCCTACATGCTGCCGATGGTGGTGGCGGGCGGCCTGTGTATTGCGCTCTCCTTTGCCTTTGGTATCGAAGCCTTTAAAGAGCAGGGCACGCTGGCGGCAGCGTTGATGCAGATTGGTGGCGGCTCCGCGTTTGCGCTGATGGTGCCGGTGCTGGCGGGCTTTATCGCCTTCTCCATCGCTGACCGTCCGGGTCTGACGCCGGGTCTTATCGGCGGTATGCTGGCCGTGAGCACTGGTTCTGGCTTTATCGGCGGTATTATTGCCGGTTTCCTTGCCGGTTACGTGGCGAAGCTCATCAGCTCTAAGCTGAAGCTGCCGCAGAGTATGGAGGCGCTGAAACCTATCCTGATCATCCCGCTGATTTCCAGCCTGGTGGTCGGTCTGGCGATGATTTACCTGATTGGTAAGCCGGTCGCGGGCATTCTGGAAGGTCTGACCCACTGGCTGCAAACCATGGGGAGGGCGAACGCGGTGCTGTTGGGCGCAATCCTCGGCGGTATGATGTGTACCGACATGGGCGGTCCGGTAAACAAAGCGGCATACGCGTTCGGCGTTGGCCTGCTGAGTACCCAGACCTATGCGCCTATGGCGGCGATCATGGCGGCAGGTATGGTGCCTCCGCTGGCACTTGGCCTGGCGACAATCATTGCCCGTCGTAAGTTCGATAAAGCGCAGCAGGAAGGCGGCAAAGCGGCACTGGTGCTGGGTCTGTGCTTCATTACCGAAGGCGCAATCCCGTTTGCGGCGCGCGATCCAATGCGTGTTCTGCCATGCTGTATCGTCGGCGGTGCGGTAACGGGAGCTATCTCCATGGCGGTAGGTGCGAAACTGATGGCACCGCACGGCGGTCTGTTCGTCCTGCTGATCCCTGGCGCCATCACGCCGGTGCTGGGCTACCTGCTGGCGATTGTTGCCGGTACGCTGGTGGCGGGTCTGTCTTACGCGGTGCTGAAGCGTCCGGAAGCGGAAGTGGTCGCAAAAGCAGCCTAAAAGAGGTGTCGGGTGGCGGCTTCGCCTTACCCGACCTACAAAAAAGCCGGGTCGCGTTAAGCGCCCGGCTTTTTTTATGCCGCCTGTTCAGCGGTCTGCTGTGCCTTCAGCCAGGCAATCTCTTCTGCCCAGATATCCGGATTGATGGTTTCCAGCACCATTGGAATGCCGTCGAAGCGGGCATCCTGCATGATAAAGCGGAACGCATCGTGGCCGATATTACCTTCGCCCAGGCTGTGGTGACGGTCTACGCGGCTGCCGAACGCGCTTTTCGCATCGTTTAAGTGCATACCGCGAAGATACTTAAAGCCAACAATACGTTCGAACTCCTCGAAGGTATTTTTTGTGGCCTCGGTTGTGCGCAGGTCATACCCGGCGGCAAACGCGTGGCAGGTATCAATGCACACGCCCACGCGGGATTTGTCTTCCACGCCGTCGATGATCGCCGCCAGATGCTCAAATTTAAAGCCGAGGTTGCTGCCCTGACCGGCGGTATTCTCAATCACCGCCGTCACGCCCTGGGTTTTATCCAGCGTCATGTTGATGGACTCGGCGATGCGCGCCAGACAGGCGTCTTCGTCGATTTGCATCAGATGGCTACCGGGATGGAAGTTCAGCAGCGTCAGCCCCAGCTGTTCGCAGCGCTGAACCTCATCCAGGAATGCTTCGCGGGATTTTTCCAGCGCCTCAGCAACCGGGTGGCCGAGGTTAATCAGGTAGCTGTCGTGCGGGAGGATCTGCCCAGGCCCATAGCGGTATTTCTCGCAGGCGGCTTTGAAGTCATCAATCACTTCCGCGGTGAGGGGAGCTGCGCGCCACTGGCGCTGGTTTTTGGTGAACAGGGCGAAAGCGGTCGCCTCGATTTCGGCGGCGCGAATGGCGGCATTCGCAAGGCCACCGGCAGCGCTGACGTGCGCTCCAACATATTTCATAAAAAGACTCCTGTTAACCCGAAATGCCTATGATAGCGGGTTAACAGGAGAAGGACGAGATGGTTTATGCCAACAGGCTGTGTACTGCAAGGTTAATCGCACCGCCGCCAACAATCAGCCAGATGAACAGCACCAGCGCCATCAGCAGCGGTTTCGCCCCGGCTTTTTTCAGCGCGCTGACGTGCGTGGTGACGCCCAGCGCCGCCATCGCCATCGCCAGCAGGACCGTATCCAGCGTGACCAGCATATCCACCATCGCTTTTGGCAGCAGGTGGAAAGAGTTGAAGATAGCGACCACGATGAACAGGATCGCAAACCACGGAATGGTGATTTTGCTTTTCTCGCTGCCGCCTGCAGGAGCCAGCTGTTTAACCCGCGCCGCAAGGAAAATCAGGAACGGGGCCAGCATCATCACGCGCAGCATTTTGGCAATGACCGCCGCGTTTTCCGCTTCCGGGTTAATGGCGTGACCTGCCGCCACCACCTGCGCCACTTCGTGCATGGTTGAGCCGATATAAATGCCGTAGGTTTCCGGGCTAAACCAGTGCGCCACCAGCGGATACATGGCTGGATACAGGAAGATCGCCAGCGTACCGAAGATAACTACCGTCGCGACGGCAACCGTGACTTTACTGGCTTCGGCTTTGACTACCGGCTCTGTTGCCAGTACAGCCGCTGCGCCGCAGATGCTGCTACCCGCACCGATCAGCCAGCTGGTCTGTTTGTCCAGTCCAAAGATCTTCTGGCCGATAAAGCACGCCAGTAAAAAGGTGCTCGAAAGGGTCAGGACGTCGATGGCAATCCCGCTGACACCCACATCCGCAATCTGCGAAAAGGTGAGACGGAAGCCATAAAGGATGATCCCGAGACGTAATAAAAGCTGCTTGGCGAAAATCACGCCGCCGTCGCAGGATTTCCAGATGTGCGGGTAAACGGTGTTCCCGACCACCATGCCGAGCAGAATGGCCAGCGTCAGGGCGCTGAACCCTGCACTGGCAACAGCCGGTATACTGCCACCCCATAAGGCCACGCCGGTAACCACGGCGCTGAGCGCGAGACCCGGCACGAAGTGCCACACTGTACGATGATGTTGTAAGGTGATTTCTGACATAACCTTCTCCTTTGTCTGGCTAAAGGTTACGGCGCTCTGGCTTAAAAATAAAATTGATTATATATTTATAATCAATCTTTATAAGTGGTAAGCAACCATGCACATTACATTGCGTCAGCTGGAAGTTTTTGCCGAGGTGCTGAAAAGCGGCTCGACAACCCAGGCGTCACAAATGCTGGCGCTCTCGCAGTCCGCCGTTAGCGCGGCCTTGACCGATCTTGAAGGGCAACTGGGCGTCCAGCTTTTCGACAGGGTAGGAAAGCGACTGGTGGTGAACGAACATGGCCGCCTGCTGTATCCGCGTGCCCTGGCCTTGCTTGAGCAGGCAACGGAGATCGAACAGCTGTTCCGCGAGGACAACGGCGCTATTCGCGTCTACGCCAGCAGCACGATCGGTAACTACATCCTGCCGGAAGTGATCGCCCGCTACCGCCGGGATTTTCCGACCCTGCCGCTGGAGATGAGCGTCGGCAACAGCCAGGACGTGATTAACGCGGTGATTGATTTCCGCGTGGACATCGGTCTTATCGAAGGGCCGTGCCACAACGTCGATATCATTGCGGAGCCCTGGCTTGAGGATGAGCTGGTGGTGTTTGCTTCCCCGGCCTCTTCTTTACTCAAGGGCGAGGTTACGCTGGAGCGTCTGGCGCAGGCGCAGTGGATCCTGCGAGAGCAGGGCTCCGGCACGCGTGAGATTGTCGATTATCTACTGCTGTCCCATCTGCCGCAGTTCCAGCTAGGGATGGAGTTAGGTAACTCCGAGGCCATTAAGCATGCCGTACGTCATGGCCTGGGCATTAGCTGTCTTTCCCGACGGGTGATCGCCGAACAGCTGGAAACCGGCTCTCTGGTTGAGATCCCCGTTCCGCTGCCGAAGCTGGTGCGCACGCTGTGGTGCATCCACCATCGTCAGAAACACCTTTCCAGCTCGCTCCAGCGTTTTCTGCGCTACTGCGAGATGTAAAAGCGCCCCTCACCCTGGCCCTCTCCCCAAAGGGGAGAGGGAAAAATTATGCTTTACTTATAATCCTGGCCGAGTCATGAAGCTCTCTTATAACTGAGCATTTCTGCCGGAAGCAACGCAGATCGTCTGCTACAATCGCGCCTCATTTATTGAATGGACAGCATTTTCACATGGTTTCAGAAACTAAAACCACAGAAGCGCCCGCGCTACGTCGCGCACTTAAGGCGCGTCACCTGACAATGATCGCCATTGGCGGCTCCATCGGTACGGGTCTTTTCGTTGCCTCTGGCGCAACAATTTCGGCAGCCGGCCCGGGTGGGGCATTATTCTCTTATATTCTGATTGGCCTGATGGTCTACTTCCTGATGACCAGCCTGGGCGAACTGGCGGCATACATGCCGGTGTCTGGTTCGTTTTCGACCTACGGACAAAAATACGTTGAGGAAGGCTTCGGCTTCGCGCTGGGCTGGAACTACTGGTACAACTGGGCGGTGACCATCGCCGTTGACCTCGTCGCCGCACAGCTGGTGATGACCTGGTGGTTCCCGGACACGCCAGGCTGGATCTGGAGCGCCCTGTTCCTGGCGGTCATCTTCCTGCTGAACTACATCTCCGTGCGCGGCTTTGGCGAAGCGGAATACTGGTTCTCTTTGATTAAAGTGGCAACCGTCATCATCTTTATCGTCGTCGGTGTGGCGATGATCGTTGGTATTTTCAAAGGGGCCGAACCGGCGGGCTGGAGTAACTGGACAATAGGCGATGCGCCGTTTGCCGGGGGCTTCTCGGCGATGATTGGCGTGGCGATGATTGTCGGCTTCTCCTTCCAGGGCACCGAACTGATTGGCATTGCGGCCGGTGAATCCGAAAACCCGGAGAAGACCATCCCGCGCGCGGTGCGTCAGGTGTTCTGGCGTATCCTGCTGTTCTACGTGTTCGCGATCCTGATTATCAGCCTGATCATTCCGTATACCGACCCAAGCCTGCTGCGTAACGATGTGAAAGACATCAGCGTCAGCCCGTTCACCCTGGTCTTCCAGCACGCGGGTCTGCTCTCTGCGGCGGCGGTGATGAACGCGGTGATCCTGACGGCGGTACTGTCTGCGGGTAACTCCGGGATGTACGCCTCTACCCGCATGCTCTACACCCTGGCCTGCGACGGTAAAGCGCCGCGTATTTTCTCGAAACTGTCTCGCGGTGGCGTGCCACGCAACGCGCTGTATGCGACCACGGTGATTGCGGGTCTCTGTTTCCTGACCTCCATGTTCGGCAACCAGACGGTCTACCTGTGGCTGCTTAACACCTCTGGTATGACGGGCTTCATTGCCTGGCTGGGCATTGCCATCAGCCACTACCGTTTCCGTCGCGGGTACGTCAAGCAGGGTCATGATCTGAATAATCTGCCGTACCGGTCAGGGTTCTTCCCGCTGGGGCCGATCTTCGCCTTCGTTCTGTGCCTGATCATTACCCTGGGCCAGAACTATGAGGCCTTCCTTGCGGACACCATTGACTGGGGCGCCGTCACGGCCACCTATATCGGCATTCCGCTGTTCCTGATCATCTGGTTTGGCTACAAACTGACGAAAGGAACGCGCTTCGTTCGCTACAGTGAAATGGATTTCCCGGAACGATTCAAACAATAACCGCACTTCCTCTCTTTTAGCCCGCTCAATCGAGCGGGCTTTTTTATGGGCAGATCAGAAGCTGTAAGTCATGCCAACGGTATAGCGACGGCCATCCAGCACGGTGTCATACGTATCGTAATCAATCTGCTTATCGAGCACGTTATACACACCGGCAGTAACCAGCAGGTTTTTGTTGGCGTTGTAGCGCATACCGACATCAACCTGAGTGTAGGACGGTGTGCCCTGAGACATAGACGTGCGGCTCAGGTACTCAGACGTTTTACCGCGCAGGTTCAGACGGCTCCAGAAGCCGACGTCGGGCGTCGCCTGCCAGTCCAGGGTGGTGTTGAACATGTGTTTTGGCATTTTGTTCAGTGGCTTGCCGGAGAACTGGCCGCTCTTCTGCTCGGATTCCGTATAGGTGTAGTTTGCAGTCCAGTTCACATCGCGCGTGATTTTCCAGCCGAACGAGGACTCCACACCGCGCATATTGGCTTTGTCCACGTTGACGCGATCGCTGACGAAATCATAGCTATGATCGCCAATCGTACAGGCGGGATCGGCGCTGCTGTTACAGCGGCGAACTTCCGTAATCTTGTCCTTGAAGTCGGTATTAAACAGCGTTACGCCGGCATTCAGGTTATCGTTGTTATCCCAGAGCAGGGCGAGCTCTTCGCTCAGGCTCTTCTCTGGTTTCAGATCCGGGTTGCCAACGATGATACCGTCAAGACGGCCGCCACCCGTTACCTGGCCCCAGCTGGCAGACGACTGACGCAGATCCGGCGCACGATAGCCAGCAGAAACCCCGCCTTTCAACGTCCACTGATCGGCCAGGTGCCATACGCCGTAACCGCGAGGCGTCCAGTTCGTCCCGTAGTTTTGGTCTTTATCCATACGCAGGCCGCCGGTCAACGTAAAGCTTTCCGTCATTGACCATTCATCTTCGGCAAACAGGGCCCAGCTCCAGCGCGTCAGTTTGTTCAGGCCGTCAGCAGCTTCCAGCTGATTACCCTTGTCGCGCAGTTTCTCATAGCGGTACTGCCCGCCGAGGGTCAACGTATGATCGCCGAGGAAGATCTGGTTCTGGTTGTTAAAGGTGGTGTTGTAGGAACGCATTTTGCGACCTGGATTATTGGTCTCTTCCTGCTGGATATAGCTGGTGGTATTGAAGTCGTCGTAATAACCACTGTGGGTTAACGAGTAGGTCGTGTGCTCATAGCGCGAGTCGCTTTTGGTATTTGGCGTACAGGTTGTTCCCCGGCAGGTTTCAGCTGCTTTCGACATCCCCGGGGTGCTGTTTCTGTCCTGAAGCTCGCGAGCAAAGTCGAGATCGAAATCGTTCTTCTCGTCCGGCGTGAAGTTCAGCGTAATGCCACCGTTACGCATTTTCTGCTCGTTATAGCCGTTCACGATTTTATCTTCTGCGCGGCGTGACAACAGCCCCGTCACTTTTGCACCCAGCAGCCCGTCAATCAGGGGACCAGAAGCGTAGGCGTTGGTCTGGAAGATATCGCCGGAATCATGGTTTTCCTGGAAGGTTGCATCGCCATGCAACGAACCGGTCCAGGCTTTGGTGTTCGAGACTTTTTTGGTAATGACGTTAATGACGCCACCCATAGCATCGGAGCCGTAAAGCGAGGACATCGGGCCGCGGATGACCTCGATGCGCTCAATGGACTCCAGCGGCGGCAGCCAGCCTTGTTCAATACCCGAGTTGTCGCTGTTGGGGCGGGTGCTTCGCGTACTGACGCGTTTGCCGTTCACCAGGAACAGGGTGTACTGAGAGGCCATGCCGCGAATACTGATATCACTGCTACTTCCACCGCCGGTGACGACGACGCCCGGGACATCTCTCAGGGCATCGGTAACATCACGGTAGGCTTTATCTTCAATCTGCTGTTTTGAAATCACAGAGATGGAGGCGGGGGCATTCTGGATCTTTTGTTCAAAACCCGTCGCGGTAACGACAACGGTATCCTGATCGGCTGCGTGAACGAAGGGGGAACATGTGGCAGCGCCAATGGCGACGGCCAGGAGCTTAATGCGTGGTATTGTCATTTGTACATTCCGTATAAAAATGAAAAAAACTCCATCGGGATAACCCTGAGAACTGTATGTTTTTGTCTTGTAAGAACTCTTTGAGATGGAGAAGAGCCTGGAATTGTACAAAAGAATGTAGAATTGTAAACACAAATGATAATTGAAATCATTTGTGTTTGAGTGAGGGCGACGGAAAACAGGCTGGATTCAAGCGGATAGGATTATGTAAATGAGGGGAAAGGCCCGACAGGCGAGAGGCTATCGGGAAAAAGCTGTATTTACGCGAACAAATGTGTCGCATGGAAGCGAAGATGATCTTCAATAAAGGACGCCATAAAGTAATAGCTGTGATCGTATCCCGGCTGTATGCGCAGAGTCAGCGGCCAGTCCTTCTGGCGCGCGGCTTCCGCCAGCAACGCAGGCTGTAACTGCCCGGCGAGGAACTGATCGGCATCACCCTGATCCACCAGCATCGGGATAGCGTCTTCTGGCTGGCTTGCCAGCAACAGCGCACAGCTGTCCCATTCCTGCCATTTCTCTGCATCCTCACCCAGATAGTGCGTGAAGGCTTTTTGCCCCCACGGCACCTGCGTTGGGTTCACAATCGGCGCAAATGCGGACACGCTGGTGTATTTCCCCGGATTTTTCAGCGCCATTATCAGCGCCCCGTGGCCACCCATCGAATGTCCGCTTATCGCGCAGCGCTCGCTGACCGCGAACTGAGAATGCACCAGGGCAGGCAGTTCATCGCGAATGTAGTCATACATGCGGTAATGGCTCGCCCAGGGTTGTTCCGTGGCGTTGAGATAGAACCCGGCGCCTTTACCCAAATCGTATCCGGCATCGTCGGCCACGTCATCGCCACGCGGGCTGGTATCTGGCATCACCAGCGCAATGCCCAGTTCGGCAGCAATACGCTGGGCACCCGCTTTGGTGGTGAAATTTTCGTCGTTGCAGGTCAGGCCTGAAAGCCAGTACAACACCGGTGGATTGTCCGCAGGGGGCAGGAAAATGCTGAACGTCATAGCACAGTTCAGCGTGGTGGAGTCGTGCCGCCAGCGCTGCTGTCGACCTTCAAAACAACGATGCTCTTCGAGCAGTTCCATGCAGGGCTCCTTATCCGAAAGACTATTCATAAAACGCATAATACAGAGTTTTCATTGACCTGTGAGCAACTTTCACTTTCGCAGGACGGCGAGATGTTGCATCATAAATTTACTTTTCTTTAACAATTGGAGCGATCATGGCGCTGCGTATCGCGCTCAGCGGATTTGTGGTTCTGGTCGTGGCGATGGGGATAGGGCGCTTCGCCTTCACGCCTCAGGTGCCGCTGATGATTGCCGCCGGGCAACTCACGCTTACCAGCGCGGGGCTGGTGGCGGCAATGAACTACCTGGGCTATCTGGTGGGGGCATGGGATGCTATGCGCGCTCATCGCTTCGTTGAAACGCGTCTCTGGCTTGGCATCACTGGCGCGGTGGCGCTGACGCTGCTCTCTGCGGCGGCAGATAATGCTGTCGTTCACGGTCTGCTGCGCTTTGTGATCGGCTGCATGAGCGGCTGGTCGATGGTGCTGATTGCCGCCTGGACCAACGAGCGGCTGGGGCAGCTGGGCAAGCCGGGGCTTAGTGCAGCCGTCTTTGCCGGACCCGGGGCCGGCATCGCCCTGAGTGGCCTGCTGGCGGTCTATATTCAGGCGAGATCCCTGTCTGCCGGCGCGGCATGGCAAATCTACGGCGTACTGGCGTTGGTGCTGATTGCGCTGGTGGCGCGCTACCTGCCGCGCGCGGGCCAGCTTCATCGCCCCGGTACCGCGCCTGAGCCGTTGCTGCTGACTGCAGATCTCAGGCGTCTGGTCTGGAGCTACAGCCTGGCAGGGTTCGGCTATATCCTCCCTGCGACCTTCCTGTCGCAAATGGCGGCGGTGCGTTTCCCGGGCAGCCTGTTTGCCCAGTTTGTCTGGCCAATATTTGGCGCCGCCTCGGTGGTGGGGATTGCGCTCAGTATTGCCCTGCGGCATACATCAAGCGCTAACCGCAGGCTGGCGATTGTTCTCTGGTTACAGGGGATAGGCGTGCTGGCGGCCTGGCTGCTGCCGGGCATTGGCGGCTTGCTGACGGGTGGGCTGCTGGTGGGCGGCGGGTTCCTCTGCGCCGTGCAGCTCTCTCTTCTGTACGGTCGCGAGCTGGCGCCAGATCATACGCGTTATATGGCGGGACTGCTCACCACCGGGTATGCCATTGGTCAGCTGATTGGTCCGGTCACGTCGGCACTCTCGACCTGGCTCACGCACCGGCTGGAACCTGCGCTGGGGCTGGCGGGGATCGCGCTGTTCGCTGGCGGAGCGTTAGTCTGGAACCGTCAGGCTGAAAGGCAACAGCAATTGCAATAATTATCGACGTGAATACTGGATTATGTGCGTCGCCTCACGCACAATGAGCGCACACTTTTGCCACAACGAGGGCAAAAGACGCCACACCTGCAGGAGAAAAGAATGTCATCACTCAGTAAAGAAGCAGCCCTTGTCCATGAAGCGCTGGTTGCGCGCGGTCTTGAAACGCCACTGCGCCCGCCCGTGCAGGAGCTGGACAATGTTACCCGCAAGAGTCTGATCGCCGGCCATATGACGGAGATCATGCAACTGCTGAATCTCGATCTGAGCGACGACAGCCTGATGGAGACGCCGCACCGCATCGCGAAAATGTACGTCGACGAAATTTTCTCCGGCCTGGATTACGCGAACTTCCCGAAAATCACCGTCATTGAAAACAAGATGAAGGTCGATGAGATGGTGACGGTACGCGATATCACGCTGACCAGCACCTGCGAGCATCACTTTGTGACCATCGATGGTAAAGCGACGGTGGCCTATATTCCAAAAGATACGGTCATTGGCCTGTCCAAGATCAACCGCATCGTGCAGTTCTTTGCCCAGCGTCCTCAGGTGCAGGAGCGTCTGACGCAGCAGATCCTGACCGCACTGCAAACCCTGTTGGGGACTAACAACGTGGCGGTGTCTATCGACGCGGTTCACTACTGCGTGAAAGCGCGTGGCGTGCGTGATGCAACCAGCGCGACTACCACCACCTCGCTGGGCGGCCTGTTCAAATCGAGCCAGAACACTCGCCAGGAGTTTCTGCGCGCCGTGCGCCACCACAACTAATCAGACAGGGCAGGGACCATGGAGCGAAACGTCACGCTCGATTTTGTTCGCGGCGTCGCCATTCTCGGTATCCTGCTGCTGAATATCAGCGCCTTCGGTCTGCCGAAGGCCGCCTATCTGAACCCTGCGTGGTATGGCGACATCACGCGCAGCGACGCCTGGACGTGGGCAATCCTTGATCTCTTCGCACAGGTTAAATTTCTGACCCTCTTTGCGCTTCTGTTTGGCGCGGGACTTCAGCTTCTCCTCAAACGCGGTACGCGCTGGATCCAGTCGCGTTTAACGCTGCTGGTTATCCTCGGTTTTATTCACGGGCTGCTTTTCTGGGACGGCGATATTCTGCTCGCGTATGGTCTGGTGGGCCTGATTTGCTGGCGGCTGATCCGCGACGCGCCCGGTGTAAAAAGCCTCTTTAACACTGGCGTGATGCTCTATGTCATGGGACTGGCCGTGTTATTGCTGCTTGGCATGATCGCTGATGCTTCCACCAGTCGTTCGTGGATCCCGGATGCGGCCAATCTGCAATATGAGCAGTTCTGGAAGCTGAAAGGCGGCATAGAAGCGATCGGCAACCGGGCCGATATGCTCGGCGATAACCTGCTGGCGCTGGGGGCGCAATACGGCTGGCAGCTGGCGGGGATGATGCTGATGGGCGCAGCCCTGATGCGCACCGGCTGGCTGAAAGGAGAATTTAGCCTGCGACACTATCGTCTCACAGGCGCTGGCCTGGTACTGCTCGGCGTGATGATTAACCTTCCGGCGGTGATCTTACAGTGGCATCTTCAGTGGGATTACCGCTGGTGCGCGTTCCTGTTACAGCTCCCGCGAGAGCTGAGCGCGCCGTTCCAGACCATTGGCTATGCGGCGCTGATCTATGGCTTCTGGCCCCGGCTTTCTCGCCTGTGGATTGTCAGTGCGGTGGCCTGCGTTGGACGGATGGCGTTAAGCAATTACATCCTGCAAACGCTGATATGCACCACGCTTTTCTACCGATTCGGCCTGTTTATGAAATTCGACCGCCTGACGCTGCTGGCGTTTGTTATTCCGGTCTGGATTGTTAACGTGGTGTTTTCAGTTATCTGGCTGCGTTTTTTCCGCCAGGGCCCGCTGGAGTGGGTATGGCGACGGTTAACCGCCCTTGCGTCGGGCGTGTCATTGCGTAATACATCCAGATAACGATCTGGATCACAATCATTAACAAAACGGATGTAAGCGTTTTCATCTGTGTGAGCTTCTTCACGTAGTCTCCTCTCTCTCGCTGCCAGAATAGCCACCTTGCTAAACACAGGGGGTGTCTGTGAGTTGCTGCAATCCTTTTAAGGGTGGTGAATATGATCACCATTCGTGACGTCGCCCGCCAGGCGGGTGTTTCTGTTGCTACTGTCTCCCGCGTGCTGAACAACAGTGCGCTGGTCAGCCCTGAAACGCGTGAAACCGTAATGAAAGCCGTGACCCAGCTGGGGTACCGGCCAAACGCCAATGCTCAGGCGCTGGCGACGCAGGTCAGCGATACCATTGGTGTCGTGGTGATGGACGTGTCGGACGCCTTCTTCGGCGCGCTGGTCAAAGCGGTGGACGTCGTTGCCCAGCAGCACCAGAAATATGTGCTGATTGGCAACAGCTATCACGAGGCTGAAAAAGAGCGTTATGCCATTGAGGTACTGATCCGCCAGCGCTGTAACGCCCTGATCGTGCACTCTAAAGCCCTGAGCGATGAAGAGCTGGCCGGGTTTATGGAGCAGATCCCCGGCATGGTACTGATCAACCGTATCGTCCCCGGCTACGCGCACCGCTGCGTCGGTCTGGATAACATCAGCGGCGCGATGATGGCGACGCGGATGCTCATCAGCAACAGCCATCAGCGCATTGGTTATCTGGCCTCCAGCCACGGTATTGAAGACGACATGATGCGCCGCGAGGGCTGGCAAAACGCCCTGAAAGAGCAGGGCATTGCGCCGCTGGAAAGCTGGGTAGGTACCGGTTCGCCGGACATGCAGGGCGGTGAAGCAGCAATGGTGGAACTGCTGGGGCGTAATCTTCAGCTGACGGCCGTGTTTGCCTATAACGACAGTATGGCGGCAGGTGCGCTTACCGCGCTGAAAGATAATGGCATTGCGGTGCCGCAGCATTTATCGCTGATCGGCTTTGACGATATCCCGATTGCCCGTTACACCGATCCGCAGCTGACAACGGTGCGTTACCCCATTGCGTCGATGGCGAAACTGGCGACAGAGCTGGCGTTACAGGGGGCGGCAGGGCTGTTAGATCCTGACGCAACGCATTGTTTTATGCCGACTTTAGTACGCCGCCATTCGGTCGCTATCCGACAAACTGTGGCTCCGATCACTAACTGATAACATCACGTGATGTAACCGTTTTCAATCTGTGAGTAAATTCACAGTATCTTAACAAGCCGCTGTCTATGATGTCAGCGTTTTAGGGGCTGAAACACAATGTAACGGTGATTATTCACTTTTACCGTTACCAGCATGCCTCAAACAACGAATAAAACGCATTTCTGGAGCGTTACCGAACACGGAAGCTGGACATTTTATAAGTGAACTTCGGCGATCAGTAACGTTTTATTAACATCTGCCCGCCGACCGTTTTTCACAAGAACTACCCTGCATAAAAAAAACCGGAGATACCATGAATAAGAAGGTGTTGACTCTGTCTGCTGTCATGGCAAGCATGCTTTTTGGCGCAGCAGCACACGCAGCGGATACCCGTATTGGCGTGACTATCTATAAATACGACGACAACTTCATGTCCGTTGTGCGTAAAGCAATTGAAAAAGATGCTAAATCAGCGCCAGACGTGCAGCTGCTGATGAATGACTCCCAGAATGACCAGTCTAAACAGAACGATCAGATTGACGTTCTTCTGGCAAAAGGCGTGAAAGCGCTGGCTATTAACCTGGTTGACCCGGCTGCGGCAGGTACGGTGATCGAGAAAGCACGCGGCCAGAACGTGCCGATTGTCTTCTTCAACAAAGAGCCTTCCCGTAAAGCGCTGGACAGCTACGATAAAGCGTATTACGTGGGTACTGACTCCAAAGAGTCCGGGATTATCCAGGGCGATCTGATTGCGAAACACTGGGCGGCGAACCCAAACTGGGATATGAACAAAGATGGTCAGATTCAGTTCGTTCTGCTGAAAGGCGAACCGGGCCATCCGGATGCTGAAGCACGTACCACCTACGTTATTAAAGAGCTGAACGACAAGGGCCTGAAAACCCAGCAGCTGGCGTTAGACACCGCAATGTGGGACACCGCTCAGGCGAAAGATAAGATGGATGCGTGGCTCTCTGGCCCGAACGCCAACAAAATTGAAGTGGTCATCGCCAACAACGATGCAATGGCAATGGGTGCTGTTGAAGCGCTGAAAGCACACAACAAATCCGCCATTCCTGTATTCGGTGTGGATGCTCTGCCAGAAGCGCTGGCGCTGGTGAAATCTGGCGCAATGGCCGGTACCGTGCTGAACGATGCTAACAACCAGGCGAAAGCCACCTTCGATCTGGCGAAAAACCTCGCTGATGGTAAAGGCGCTGCTGACGGCACCAGCTGGAAAATTGAAAACAAAATCGTTCGCGTTCCTTACGTGGGCGTAGACCAGTCCAACCTGGCTGAGTTTATCGGTAAATAAGTTATCTGAATTGTCTTCACTGGGCGCAATTCGTTGCGCCCTTTTATAACGCGATATGCGAGGCCAACAAGGTATAATTATGGTCAGCACAACTACTCAGTCGTCCGGTGAATACTTGTTGGAAATGACCGGTGTTAACAAGTCATTCCCCGGTGTTAAGGCGCTCGATAATGTTAATTTAAAAGTTCGTCCTCACTCTATTCATGCGTTAATGGGTGAAAACGGTGCGGGTAAATCAACATTATTAAAATGCCTTTTTGGGATCTATCAAAAAGATTCTGGCAGCATTCTTTTTCAGGGAAAAGAGATCGACTTCCATTCAGCGAAAGAAGCGCTGGAGAACGGTATCTCGATGGTACACCAGGAATTAAACCTGGTTCTGCAACGTTCAGTTATGGATAATATGTGGTTGGGCCGCTATCCAACCAAAGGTGTCTTTGTCGATCAGGATAAAATGTATCGCGACACCAAAGCCATTTTCGATGAGCTGGATATTGATATTGACCCGCGCGCACGCGTCGGGACATTATCCGTTTCCCAGATGCAGATGATCGAAATTGCCAAAGCGTTCTCCTATGATGCGAAAATCGTGATCATGGATGAACCGACATCGTCATTGACGGAAAAAGAGGTTAACCACCTTTTTACCATCATCCGTAAGCTGAAAGATCGCGGCTGCGGCATTGTCTATATCTCACATAAAATGGAAGAGATCTTCCAGCTGTGCGATGAAATTACCATCCTGCGCGATGGCCAGTGGATTGCCACCCAGCCGCTGGAAGGGCTGGACATGGACAAGATCATCGCCATGATGGTTGGCCGTTCATTGAACCAGCGCTTCCCGGATAAAGAAAACAAGCCGGGCGAAGTGATTCTGGAGGTGCGTAACCTGACCTCACTGCGTCAGCCGTCCATCCGCGATGTCTCTTTCGATTTGCACAAGGGCGAGATCCTTGGTATCGCAGGGCTGGTGGGCGCTAAGCGCACCGATATCGTGGAAACCCTGTTTGGTATCCGTGAGAAAGCCGAAGGCACCATTACCCTGCACGGTAAGAAAATCAACAACCATAATGCCAACGAAGCCATTAATAATGGTTTTGCGCTGGTGACGGAAGAGCGGCGTTCCACCGGTATTTACGCTTATCTTGATATTAACTTTAACTCGTTAATTTCTAATATTCGCAATTACAAAAACAAGGTCGGGTTGCTGGATAATTCCCGCATGAAGAGCGATACCCAATGGGTGATTGACTCCATGCGCGTGAAAACGCCGGGCCACCGCACGCAAATTGGCTCACTCTCGGGAGGGAACCAGCAGAAAGTCATTATTGGTCGCTGGCTGTTAACCCAGCCTGAAATACTGATGCTGGATGAACCTACGCGCGGTATCGACGTGGGTGCAAAATTCGAGATTTACCAGCTGATCGCAGAGCTGGCGAAAAAAGATAAAGGGATCATTATTATTTCTTCCGAAATGCCGGAATTGTTAGGGATCACAGACCGTATTCTGGTTATGAGCAATGGTCTCGTTGCCGGTATTGTTGAAACCAAAACGACAACGCAAAACGAAATTTTGCGTCTTGCGTCTTTGCACCTTTAAGATCAGGGGCTCCTCATGAGTGCGTTAAATAAAAAAAGTTTTCTCACTTATCTGAAAGAAGGCGGTATTTACGTTGTTCTTTTAGTCTTGCTGGCGATAATTATTTTCCAGGACCCAACGTTCTTAAGTCTGCTGAACTTAAGTAATATTCTGACCCAGTCTTCCGTACGTATTATCATCGCACTGGGCGTGGCAGGGCTCATCGTTACCCAGGGGACAGACCTTTCGGCAGGGCGCCAGGTGGGTCTGGCGGCGGTTATTGCGGCAACCCTGTTGCAGTCGATGGAAAACGCCAACAAGGTGTTCCCGGAGATGGCGACCATGCCGATTTTCGTGGTTATCCTGATCGTATGCGCCATCGGCGCGGTAATTGGCCTGATTAACGGCATCATCATTGCTTACCTGAACGTGACGCCATTCATCACCACGCTTGGCACGATGATCATCGTTTATGGTATCAACTCCCTGTACTACGATTTCGTCGGCGCGTCTCCAATCTCTGGCTTCGAAAGCGGCTTCTCGACCTTCACGCAGGGGTTTGTTGCGCTGGGCAGCTTCCGTCTCTCCTATATCACCTTCTATGCGCTGATTGCGGTGGCGTTCGTCTGGATCCTGTGGAACAAAACCCGCTTCGGTAAAAACATCTTTGCTATCGGGGGTAACCCGGAAGCGGCGAAAGTCTCCGGCGTCAACGTGGCTCTGAACCTGCTGATGATTTATGCCCTGTCCGGTGTGTTCTACGCCTTCGGCGGGATGCTGGAAGCAGGCCGTATCGGCTCTGCCACCAACAACCTCGGTTTTATGTACGAGCTGGATGCGATTGCGGCCTGCGTGGTCGGCGGCGTCTCCTTCAGCGGCGGCGTGGGTACCGTGCTGGGCGTGGTGACCGGTGTGATCATCTTCACCGTGATCAACTACGGCCTGACCTACATCGGCGTGAACCCGTACTGGCAGTACATCATCAAGGGCGCGATCATTATCTTCGCGGTTGCCCTGGATTCACTGAAGCACGCGCGTAAGAAATAAGTTCTTCAGAATGGAAAGGCCCGCTCACGTAGCGGGCCTTTTTTTGCCCGGTGGCGCGACGCTTACCGGGCCTACAAAATCGCGATCGTAGGTCGGGTAAGGCGAAGCCGCCACCCGACATCAGTTATTACTTCTTCTGCATTTCCAGCAGCTGCTCCGGCGTAACCGCCGGATAGCCTTGCGCATTTTCAGGCACTTCGTGCATCGTTGGGATCGGCACCAGCGGGCCTAAAAAGCGCGGTTCACGTTTGAACAGATACAGGTCAGCCAGCGCGCCAAAACGGGCGCCAAACTCGCGTACGCGCACGCTCAACATATCCTTTGGCGACGGCACGGCGTAGCACTGGGCCTGGATCCCCATATGAAGGGCGATAAACAACGCCCGCTCGCAGTGGAAACGCTGGGTGATGATGATGAAATCGTTGGTGTCGAACACCTTGCGGGTACGCACGATGGAATCAAGCGTGCGGAACCCGGCGTAGTCGAGCACGATATCGGCCGGGTCGACGCCTGCGGCAATCAAATCTTTGCGCATCGTCACCGGCTCGTTATAGCTTTGCAGGGCGTTATCGCCGCTCAGCAGCAGATAGTTCACCTTGCCGCTGTTATAGGCGTTCAACGCGCCCTGAATACGATATCGGTAATACTGATTGATGACGCCGGTGCGGTAATACTTGGCGGTGCCAAGCACCACGCCAACCTGGCGGTAGGGGAGGTCCTGTAGGTCATCAAAAATGTAGGGAGCTGTTTTCCAGCTCATCCAGCGGTCGAGACCCAGCACGATCAACAGCAGTATGCCGACCAGGACAGACAGGCTGTAAAACACGCGCTTTAACATGCAGATGGCTCGTACCGATGATGAAATTTCCCTCAGGCTACTGTACCCGCCTGGTTAGCGCAAGAAACAGCGATTCAACTGAGGGGTTTTTCGTCAGACTGGCGGGCAAATTTGCCCGCCGAACAGATTATGCCAGCAGCACGCGGTCGATGGTTGAACAGCCCAGCGCTTTCAGCGTGGCTGCGGTCGCGTCCCACTGGATCAGCGGTGCATCGGCCTTTTCAGCGAGGATCGCGCGCTGAATATCCGGGTAGTCATACCCGTTCAGGCTGAGCAGGTTCAGGGCGCCCTGGAGCGGAGGCAGCGTCGGGTTAAACGCGGCGTTCTCTGCATAGCTGCCGGTGAAGATGCGGCCGTCGCGGCACTGAAGGGCGACGCCGCTTGGTGATTTGCTGTATGGCGTGTGGCTTTTATTGGCGGCGGCAATGGCCGCTTCGCTGAGCGCATCCCCTGAGAGCGCGTAACCGTGGTCCTGCTCGTCCATCAGCAGGGTTTTGATCTCAAGATCTTTAGGGCCAAAAGCATCCGGCAGGTAATCACCCAGCGTATGCGGCGCGCGTCCCGGCAGGTTGATACGCAGTTCAAGACCGCTGTTCAGCTCATTCATAAACTGGCGGCAGTGGCCGCAAGGGGTATAGTTGACGGTGATGGCGCGCAGGGCCTTTTCGCCGCGCAGCCAGGCGTGACTGATGGCACTCTGCTCCGCATGAACGGTTTGCTGCATGGTCGCACCGAGAAACTCCATGTTCCCGCCGAAGTACCAGGTCCCGCTCACGCCGCGCGCAATTGCGCCTACGTTAAAATGGGAAAGGTCAGCGCGGGCGCAAGCAGCCGCCAGCGGCAGCAGGGCGAAAGCCAGCGCGTCTTCGTCCAGCCCCGTTGCCTGTTTAAGCGTCGTGACCTGATCTGCCGTCAGCAGGGCGGGGAAATGCGCATCCGCCAGAACCGGAGCCAGGGCTGATTGCAAATTCTCTGCAAGCTGAGAGAAAGCAGCTTGAAAACGTGGATGCATGACGTTGCCTCATCAAGGTTAATGGATCGGTAGTGTACGGAGCCGTACGGCCTTTATATGTGATCCAAATCTCATTATGTATGCAACTTATGAAATGAAAATGAAATTTGCGCGACGCATCGCAAATTTTAGCCCATTACTGCCAGAATAATCGGGAAGATAAACGGCGCGAGCAGGGAGGTTATAATCCCGCAGATCACCAGTGCCAGCGAGCTGAATGCCCCTTCCTGATAATCCAGCTCCGCGCAGCGTGCGGTGCCCAGCGCGTGCGAGGCGGTACCCATCGCCAGACCGCGCGCCGCTTTGGTCCGGATTTTCATGATATTCAGCAGCGTATGACCAAACACCGCGCCCAGGATACCGACGAAGATCACGCACACGGCGCTGATGGCCGGAATGCCGCCGATGCTGCCGCCCACGGCCATGGCAATCGGCGTAGTAACGGATTTAGGCAGGATAGAGGCGGCGATCTGCGGCGATGCGCCCATCAGTAAGGCCACCGAGGTACCGGTGATCATCGCAACAAGGCTACCCACAAAGCAGATGGTTATGATGGATTTCCAGCGCGCGCGGATCTGATGCAGTTGCTCATATAAAGGAAACGCCAGCGCCACCACGGCAGGCTGCAACAAATCGTTGAGGATCTTGCTCCCGGCGAAGTAACGTTCATAAGAAATGCCGGTGAGCAGCAGAAAAGGAATAATCACCACCATGGCGACCAGCAGCGGGTTGAGCAACGGCATTTTGAAACGAACCGCAAGCTTACGCGCAGCAAAGAACACCACCAGGGTTAACGGCAGGGACCACCAGATATTCGCCATCATTTTTTTGTTTTCTCCCCAATGACCTTACGTTCGCCATGCACAATGTGTGAGCTCCAGCTGACGACCAGGAAAACCACCAGCGTACTGATGGCGCAGGAGACCACTATCGGGCCAAACTGCGCCTTAAGCACATCGTAATACTGCATAACCCCAACGCCGATAGGCACAAAAAGCAGGGCCATATAGCGAATGAGAACGAAGCACCCCGGGTTGACCCATTTCGCGGGCAGCACCTGTAATGCCAGCAGCACAAACAGGATCAACATGCCGATAATGCTACCGGGGATGGTAATAGGCAGCAGCGACGCGATAAAAATGCCGGCGTACAGGCAGGCATAAATCAGGACGAAGGCGCGAAGGTATTGCCAGATAGTATTCAGTGATTTGCTCATGGTGAAAGTCCTTGCTGAGACGTATTCATCATACAATTAAACCTGAAAATGTGCCACGGATCACATCATGAATTTTGGGCATACCAGACATTCCAGAATGGAACGCCGGGCTTTCAACATACATAGAGAGCAGCTACTATAGCGCGTCTTTTTTCACAGGTACTCAGAATGCGTGTTTTACTGGCCCCGATGGAAGGCGTGCTCGACTCTCTTGTGCGCGAGCTGCTTACCGAGGTGAACGATTACGATCTCTGCGTGACGGAGTTTTTGCGCGTGGTCGATATGTTGCTGCCAGAAAAATCATTTTATCGTCTCTGTCCGGAACTGCATCGTCAGAGCCGCACCCCCTCCGGTACGCTGGTGCGCGTCCAGCTGCTCGGCCAGTATCCTGAGTGGCTGGCGGAAAACGCCGCCCGCGCGGTAGCGCTTGGCTCGTACGGTGTCGATCTTAACTGCGGCTGTCCGTCAAAGCTGGTCAACGGCAGCGGCGGCGGGGCGACGTTACTCAAAGATCCGGAATTGATTTATCGCGGCGCAAAGGCCATGCGTGAGGCGGTGCCATCGCATCTACCGGTGACGGTCAAAGTGCGTCTGGGATGGGACAGCGGCGACAGGCAGTTTGAAATTGCCGACGCGGTGCAGCAGGCGGGCGCCACCGAGCTGGTGGTGCACGGGCGAACCAAAGAGGATGGTTATAAAGCCGAGCGCATTAACTGGCAGGCGATTGGCGAGATCCGCAGACGGCTTACTATTCCGGTGATTGCTAACGGCGAAATCTGGGATTATGAGAGCGCGCAGGCCTGCCTCAAAGAGACCGGCTGTAATGCCGTGATGATTGGCCGCGGTGCGCTGAACGTGCCGAACCTCAGCCGGGTGGTGAAATACAATGAGCCGCGGATGCCGTGGGCGGACGTGGTGAAACTCCTGCAAAAATACACGCGGCTGGAAAAGCAGGGCGATACCGGGTTGTATCACGTCGCGCGCATTAAGCAGTGGCTGAGTTATTTACGGAAAGAGTACGACGACGCGCTGGGATTATTTCAGGAGATCCGTACGCTACAGACGTCGGCGGATATTGCCCGTGTGATCCAGTCGAAGCACTGAGTGAAGTGTGAATACGTTTGCCCGGCGCGGAGCCGGGCAAACGTATCAGAAAATCATTTTGAATACGCCGGTTACCACCAGCAGCCCTATCAGAAATATAATCAAAATAGCCCACAATAATATTTTCATTCGCCTCTCCTGCGTATGTCTGTCGTCAGTAAGTGTAGCAGTCAATTCATAATTGGTATGAATAGGTGAAATTAAATCATTCGCTTGGGGAATAAATTTCCGGATATGAAAATGTATAACAATATGCGGATTGCCACGCGTTACTAAAAAACGGAACGTCAGTAAGCGTAAGTTGCGCCTTTATTTTTTTTGAGTTTATGGCGTAATGAAACGTTCTCTTACTTTATCTCTGAGTGCTCCCCTTATTTTTATGCTGTCCGCCTGCGCGCCGGAACATGCCACGGTGTCTCCAGTGAAAACGCAAGCCGCCGCCGCTGCTGTAAATACCCAACTAAGTCATGCCGACTGGCCAAAAAACGAATGGTGGAAAGATTTTAATGACCCTCAGCTTAACGCGCTGATTGCTAAAGCGCTGGCGGATGCACCGGATATGCAAATTGCCCGGCAGCGCATCACCCTGGCAGAAGCACAGGCGAAAGCCGCTGTCGCTGCTGATGGTCCACAAATGGATTTTTCCGCAGATGTGGAACGGCAAAAGATGTCGGCAGAGGGGCTGATGGGGCCATTCGCCCTGACTGACCCGGCGGCGGGGACAACCGGACCCTGGTACACCAACGGCACCTTTGGTCTGACGGCCGGATGGGATCTGGATTTATGGGGTAAAAACCGCGCCCAAATTGAGGCCCGCATCGGTAAAGTGAATGCGCAAAAAGCGGAGCTGGAGCAGACCCGACAGCTGCTCGCCAGCAGCGTCGCGCGGCTGTACTGGGACTGGCAGACCGAGGCCGCGGTGGGTGACGTGCTCGCGCAGATCAAACGGGAGCAGGAAAATATCATCGGTGCCGATCGTGAGCTTTATCAGCACGGCATTACCTCCTCGGTGGAAGGCGTTGAAACAGATATCAATGCCAGCAAAACCGATGAACAGCTCGCTGACGTGCACGGCAAAATGAAGGCCATTGAGGCGCGTCTGAATGCATTGACCAATACCCCTTCAGTCACGCTCGCCCGGCATGCCTTACCTGACGCAGAGGCGTCGCTGCCGTCAATGCTCGGTTATGAGCTGCTGGCTCGCCGCCCGGATTTGCAGGAGGCGCACTGGTATATCGAAGCGTCCATGAGCGAAGTGGATGCCGCCAGAGCCGCGTTCTACCCTGACATCAATTTGATGGCGTTCTTGCAGCAGGATGCATTGCACCTTAGCGACCTGTTCCGCTCATCTGCTCAGCAAATGGGCGTAACCGCGGGTCTGACGCTGCCAATTTTTGACAGCGGTCGGTTGAATGCGAACCTGGATATCGCCCAGGCGCAAAACAACCTTTCCGTGGCGAACTACAACAAGGCCGTAGTGGACGCCGTAAACCAGGTTGCCCGGACGGCCAGCGAAGTGGAAACCCTGACCGCCAAAAATCAGCACCAGCAGCAGATCGAAAAAGATGCGGCGCGCGTCGTTGCGCTGGCACAGGCGCGCTTCAGCGCGGGGATCATTGCCGGCTCGCGGGTGAGTGAAGCAAAAATTCCGGCGCTCAAAGAGCGTATTGCCGGGTTGATGCTGAAAGGTCAGTACGTGGATGCTACGCTCCAGCTCACCTCCGCGCTGGGTGGCGGATATCATCACAGCTAAAATCGCGCATTATCTATACTTACCTCTTTGCAGATTTTCAGGAGGTGAGTATGACGCGAGTCGCAATTGTTACCGCATCGGATTCAGGAATTGGCAAAACGACGGCCCTGATGCTGGCCGAACGCGGGTTTGATATCGGGGTGACCTGGCATTCAGATGAGGAAGGGGCGCTGGCAACCTGCCGTGAAATTGAAGCGCGCGGGCAGCGTGCCGAGGCCATCCAGCTCGACTTAAGCAATTTGCCGGAAGGCGCAAAGCCCATTGAAACCCTGATTACGCGTTTCGGGCGGCTGAATGTGCTGGTTAACAATGCCGGGGCGATGAACAAAGCGCCATTTCTGGACCTGTCGTTTGACGACTGGCGGCACATATTCACCGTTGACGTGGACGGCGCGTTTCTCTGCTCGCAAATCGCGGCGCGTCAGATGGTGAAGCAGGGAGAAGGGGGGCGGATCGTGAACATCACCTCGGTGCATGAACATACACCATTGCCGGACGCCAGCGCCTATACGGCGGCCAAACATGCCCTGGGCGGGTTAACAAAATCGATGGCGCTGGAGCTGGTTAAACATAAGATTCTGGTGAACGCCGTTGCGCCTGGTGCGATCGCCACGCCGATGAATGATATGGACGACAGCGAAGTGAAAGAAGGCTCAATGCCGGAAATCCCGCTGGCACGGCCAGGGCATACGAAAGAAATAGCCAGCCTGGTGGCGTGGCTGTGTGACAGCGACGCCAGCTACACCACCGGGCAGTCGTTTATCGTCGACGGTGGTTTTATGCTGGCGAATCCGCAGTTTAAGCCAGCATAATAAACATTCCCCTCACCCCAGCCCTCTCCCCAAAGGGGAGAGGGTGTATAGAGTTCCCTCTCCCCTTTGGGGAGAGGGGTAGGTTGAGGGGCAGCAGGCCGCACTCACTCTTCATCCCGCCGCTTTTCACGATGCTTGAGCCACAGCCGTACCCCAATCACCACCGCAACAACCAGGATCAACCAGGCCCAGTGTTTAAGATGCTGATCGAGATTATGCAGCCACGGGCCTATCACTTCGCCACCCACGTAGCCAAGCGTGGTAAAAATCAGCGCCCAGGCAATCGCCCCGATAATGTTCAGCGGCAGGAAAATTTTCGGCGGTAAGCGGCTCGCGCCAATCAGTATTGGCCCAATGATGCGAAAGCCATACATAAAGCGGGTGCCAATCACAAACATATAGGGATGCCGCTGGATAAGCCGCTGAGCACGACGAATTTTCTTTTGATGCTTAGCAAAACGTTGTAAAAGCGTCGGACCAAAGCGCAGACCCAGAAAGTAGAGCAGCTGGTCGCCAATCATACCGCCCAGTGCGACGGCGGCGACCACCAGCGGGAATTTCAGCAATCCCTGATGTGCGGCCACTCCGCCCAGCAGCGTGATGGTTTCACCCTCTGCCACGCTGCCGATGACCAGCGCGGCGTATCCATATTGTTCAATAAGACCGTTGATATCCATTAAGTAAATGTCGTCTCCCTTACTGTGCCTGCGTTAATCATATACCCCATCCATCAACCACGCGGCAATCAACGGAAATTTCCCACTGTACATAAAATAATCTAAAGCCTGCATTATACTTTAGCTATCGCTGACGGGCCGACAACAAGGGGGCGTTATGAACCATGTCTGGGGACTTTTCTCCCATCCCGATCGTGAAATGCAGGTCATCCGTAACGAGAACGAAACGGTCGCGCATCACTACACCCACCACGTCCTGCTGATGGCAGCGGTGCCGGTGGTCTGCGCGTTTATTGGTACTACGCAAATAGGCTGGAACTTTGGTGACGGCACCGTGGTTCAGCTTTCCTGGTTTACCGGACTGTACCTGGCCATTCTGTTTTATGGCCTGATGCTGGCCGGGGTGGCGGTAATGGGGCGGGTCATCCACTGGATGGCGCGCAACTATCCGCAGCGCCCGTCGCTGGCACACTGTATGGTCTTCGCCGGATACGTCGCGACCCCGCTGTTCTTAAGCGGTATTGTTGCGCTCTATCCACTGGTCTGGCTGTGCGCGCTGATCGGTACGGTTGCCCTCTTTTACACCGGTTATCTGCTGTATGTAGGAGTGCCAACCTTCCTCAACATCAATAAAGAAGAGGGCCTGAGCTTCTCCAGCTCTACGCTTGCCATCGGCGTGCTGGTCCTTGAGGCGCTACTGGCCCTGACAGTTATTCTTTGGGGTTATGGATACCGTCTCTTTTAAGTCCCCTGCATTGCTGGCGTAAATGCCAGCAATGCAGCATCTGGTTATGATTCTCCGCTGGCGACAACGCACGGTGACCGCTATGATGCCGAAGCCAGCCTGTGTTTATCCGTCGACACAGGCGGTGTACGTCATAACGTGCGTGAATCATTATCAGAAGTCTCATCATGCTGAAATTTCGAGTGTCACTCCTTAGTCTTGCGCTACTGTTGGGCGTCTCCGCTACCGCGCCAGCCATCGCCAAAACGCCCGCAGTTGCCACCGCTGCTGCGCAACCCCAGATTGCGTCCGGCAGCGCGATGATCGTTGACCTGAATACCAACAAGGTGATCTACGCCAGTCACCCGGATCTGGTGCGCCCGATCGCTTCCATAACCAAAGTCATGACCGCGATGGTGGTGCTTGATGCACGACTGCCGCTGGACGAAAAGCTAAAAGTGGATATCAGCCACACGCCAGAGATGAAAGGGATCTACTCTCGCGTGCGTCTGAACAGTGAAATCAGCCGTAAAAATATGCTGCTGTTGGCGCTGATGTCCTCAGAGAACCGCGCGGCGGCGAGCCTTGCCCACCATTATCCTGGCGGTTACGACGCGTTTATCCGCGCGATGAATGCCAAAGCCAAAGCGCTGGGGATGAAAAATACCCATTTCGTGGAGCCAACCGGTCTGTCGATCCATAACGTCTCGACGGCGCGTGATTTAACCAAGCTGCTGATCGCCAGTAAGCAATACCCGCTGATTGGTCAGCTCAGCACCACGCGTGAGGAGATGGCGACATTCTCGAACCCGGCGTATACGCTGCCGTTCCGCAACACTAACCATCTGGTGTATCGCGATAACTGGAATATTCAGTTAACCAAGACCGGATTCACCAATGCGGCAGGGCACTGCCTGGTGATGCGCACCGTGTTTAACGGTAAACCAGTGGCGCTGGTGGTGATGGATGCCTTCGGCAAATATACCCACTTTGCGGATGCCAGCCGCCTGCGCACCTGGATTGAAACCGGGAAAGTGCAGCCGGTGCCGGCTTCAGCGCTGGCGTATAAAAAGCAGAAAGCGGAACAGATGGCGACGGCGCAGAACGACTGAGTCGCCTGTCTGTGCCGGGTGGCGGCTTCGCCTTACCCGGCCTACGGCCCTAAAGCGGCCCCGATACGTAGGCCCGGTAAGCGGAGCGCCACCGGGCGAAAGCGCCTACTCCGGCAGCGTCCAGTCACCATCGTTGAGTGGACGCTGCATGATCAACGTATCCCGCCAGTCGCCCTTCTTATACCCTACGCTGCGCAGTTGACCGACAACCTCGAAGCCATGTTTTTTATGCAGCCGTAACGATCCCGCATTATTGTTTCCGTCACCGACCACAGCAATCATCTGCCGCCAGGGACCTTGCTCACACCGTGCAATCAGGGCATCCATCAGCGCCGTACCAAACCCGCGCCCGGTGGTGCTGGCATCCACATAGATGGATTCCTCAAGGGTGTACCGGTAGGCCTGGCGTGGACGATAAAACGTGGCGTAGCAATAGCCGACGACAATGCCGCGATACAGCGCAACCAGCCACGGTAAACCGCTGTCGGTCACACTCTTCATCCGCTGACGCATCTCATCGACGGTGGGGGGAACTTCCTCGAAGGACGCACGGCCATGAAGCACATGCCAGGCGTATATCGCCGAGATGGCATGTGCATCGTCAGGAAGGGCGTCGCGCACCTCGATTTCAGTTTCGGGTAAAATCTCTACAGCCGACATGTTCTGCCCGCTCCTTGTTTGGAAAGCCAGAGAAACGTTTCTCTGGCAACAGGCAGATACTCTAGTACGATTGAGGAGAGCTTAACAATCTCTTAAATTTGGCTATAGGCGTTCATCAGAGGCTTGCGTATTGTGCTCCTCTGTTTCGGCACTCTCTTTCCAGTATTTCTTCCGCGTTGTCTTACCAATGCCGGGGTTCATACTGTTTGTAGGGTCATTTTTGCGATAAAACTGTTTAAGCGTCTCCGGCGCTTTGTACAAATGCCCCACGTTATGCTCGGCAGGATATTGCGCGCCACGCTCGTGCAGCAACGCCAGCATCTGCTCTTTCAACGCATGCGCATCCACCCCTTTTTTGACGATGTAATCCTGGTGGAAGACATAGCACATGAAGTGGCCGTAATAGAGCTTGTGCACCAGCTTGCTGTCAATCTCCGGCGGCAGATGTTCAAACCACTCGGTATCGTTGCGACGCAGGGCAATATCCAGCGCCAGAATATCCTCTACCTCTTCGGAATGCACAGCCTGATAACGGATAGCCGCACCCGCCGCGGCGAAGCGGTGCAGGAAGGCTTTGCTGCCTTCTTCCGGCGTGCAGGCGAAGAAATCCCCGTCGGCAGTTTTGAAGAACTCGGTGAGCCAGCTCTGCGCTTCGGCAATTCCGTCCCCGGCCATTTTCAGCAGCAGGTGGTGCTCATACTTATCGCGCCAGGTCTTCATCCGCTCCGGTAAATGCGCCGGGAAGGCGTTGCCCAGTTTCTGCATAAAGCGGTCGGTGAAGTGCGGTTTGAACAGCGACACTTTCTCCAGCATCGCGTCGGTGCGGCCCTTCATGGTGAAGAAGAACGGCATTTTGTCGGTGCCGAGCTTGTCGATCATCAGGAAGGTATCTTTGCCGTAGCGCTCAGCGATGTCATAAATGTCCCGGTGCATATACTCGCCCGCCACCGGCAGGTGAGTGAACTCGGCCAGAATATGACGGCGGATCTCCGTCAGCACCTCCGGCTGATTGGTGCCAATGTAAAACACCTGCTGCTTTTTCTCTGCCGGGAAGGTATCGAGGCGCACCGCAAAAACGGCCAGCTTGCCCGCGCAGCCGGAGGATTCAAACAGGCGATCCGGATCGGCGTTATAGCGCGCTGGCGTATCGGCATTGATATCGCGCACGCGGGTGATGTAATCGTGGTCATGCGCGTGACGGCCATCGTGCTGAACGTCTTCGTCCTTCACGCGGTCATCGTCAAGTTTGCTGAGGATCTGCTCTGGCGTTACACCCAGATCGATCCCCAAATGGTTAACCAGCGTCAGCTTGCCGTTTTCATCGATACGGGCAAACAGCGACATCTCCGTGTAGGCCGGGCCGCGCTGCACCAGCGAGCCGCCGGAGTTATTGCAGATCCCGCCGATCACCGAGGCACCAATGCACGAAGAGCCGATCACCGAGTGCGGTTCGCGACCCAGCGGCTTAAGCGCCTTTTCCAGCGAGTAGAGCGTGGTGCCGGGGAAGGCGAGTACCTGTTCACCCTTGTCCAGCAGGTGCAGTTTGTCGAGGCGCAGGGTGCTGATAATCACGATGTCACGATCGTAATCGTTGCCGTTCGGCGTGGAGCCTTCAGTCAGGCCGGTGTTAGCAGCCTGCATTAAAATAATCTTGTCTGCCGCAACGCAGGCGCTGAGCACGCGCCACAGTTCGAGCAACGTACCGGGGAAGACCACCGCCAGCGCGTCGCCCTGGCCGGAGCGAAAGCCCTTACGGTAGCGGGCGGTTTTGGCCGGGTCGGTAAGCAGGTGAGAGTGACCAACCAGGCGCGACAGTTCGTTAATAAAAGTAGTGTTATCGTTAGTTCGAACAGAAGACATCTTCCACTCCTTGTGGTGGGGCAAATTTCTCGCTGTAAAGCATAGCGCGATTAGACGTTGAGCGGTCGGGTATTCATGAGAAAAATCAGAGAATAACCCTGCAAGGTTTTCAGGCTTTGTGGCACACTGCGCTTTTCGCACGGTCTGGCCGGGTGCTTCCCGCGGTTATTGATGAGAGAGAATAACAACATGAAATGGCTATGTTATGTAGGTGTCGCCGTCAGCCTGGCGCTGCAACCTGCGCTGGCAGAGGATTTGTTTGGTAATCACCCGCTCACGCCTGAAGCCCGCGACGCCTTTGTCACGGATTTACTCAAAAAGATGACGGTCGATGAGAAAATCGGCCAGCTGCGCCTGATCAGCGTCGGCCCGGATAACCCGAAAGAAGCCATTCGCGAGATGATCAAAGATGGGCAGGTAGGAGCCATTTTTAACACCGTTACCCGCCAGGATATCCGCAAAATGCAGGATCAGGTGATGGAACTGAGCCGCCTGAAAATTCCGCTGTTCTTCGCCTACGACGTGGTGCACGGCCAGCGTACCGTCTTCCCGATTAGCCTCGGCTTAGCCTCCTCCTTTAACCTCGATGCGGTGAAAACCGTCGGGCGCGTATCGGCATATGAAGCCGCAGACGACGGCCTGAACATGACCTGGGCGCCGATGGTAGACGTCTCCCGCGATCCGCGCTGGGGCCGTGCTTCGGAGGGCTTTGGGGAAGATACTTATTTAACCGCCACGATGGGCAAAACCATGGTGGAAGCGATGCAGGGCAAAAGTCCGGCAGATCGTTACTCGGTGATGACCAGCGTCAAGCACTTCGCCGCCTATGGCGCGGTGGAAGGCGGCAAAGAGTACAACACCGTGGACATGAGTCCGCAGCGCCTGTTTAACGACTATATGCCGCCGTACAAAGCGGGGCTGGACGCGGGCAGCGGCGCGGTGATGGTGGCATTGAACTCTCTCAACGGCACGCCTGCCACCTCCGATTCGTGGCTGCTGAAAGATGTGCTGCGCGACCAGTGGGGCTTCAAGGGCATCACCGTTTCGGATCACGGGGCGATTAAAGAGCTGATCAAGCACGGCACAGCGTCTGACCCGGAAGATGCGGTACGCGTGGCACTCAAGTCCGGCATCAACATGAGCATGAGCGACGAATACTACAGCAAATACCTGCCGGGGCTGGTGAAGAGCGGCAAGGTGACGATGGCGGAGCTGGACGATGCCGCTCGCCACGTGCTGAACGTGAAATATGACATGGGGCTGTTTAACGATCCTTACAGCCATCTGGGGCCGAAGGAGTCTGATCCGGCGGACACCAATGCTGAAAGCCGCCTGCACCGCAAAGAAGCCCGCGAAGTGGCGCGCGAAAGCCTGGTGCTGCTGAAAAACCGTCTCGACACGCTGCCGCTGAAAAAATCCGGCACCATTGCCGTGGTCGGTCCGCTGGCCGACAGCAAGCGTGACGTCATGGGCAGCTGGTCCGCCGCAGGCGTGGCGGATCAGTCCGTTACCGTGCTGACAGGCATTAAGAGCGCTGTGGGTGATAATGCAAAAGTGGTTTACGCCAAAGGCGCAAACGTCACCGACGATAAAGACATCGTGACCTTCCTCAACCAGTACGAGGAAGCGGTGAAGGTGGATCCACGCACGCCGAAAGAGATGATCGACGAAGCGGTTAACGCCGCGAAGCAGTCCGACGTGGTGGTCGCCGTGGTAGGTGAAGCGCAGGGGATGGCGCACGAAGCCTCCAGCCGGACCGACATCACGATCCCGCAAAGCCAGCGTGACCTGATCGCGGCCCTGAAAGCCACCGGCAAGCCGCTGGTGCTGGTGCTGATGAACGGGCGTCCGCTGGCGCTGGTGAAAGAAGACCAGCAGGCTGACGCCATTCTGGAAACCTGGTTCGCCGGTACCGAAGGCGGTAACGCCATTGCCGACGTGCTGTTTGGCGATTACAACCCGTCCGGCAAGCTGCCGATGTCCTTCCCGCGCTCCGTCGGGCAGATCCCGGTTTACTACAGCCACCTGAACACCGGTCGTCCGTACAACGCCGACAAGCCGAACAAGTACACGTCCCGTTACTTCGACGAGGCTAACGGCCCGCTCTATCCGTTTGGCTATGGCCTGAGCTACACCACGTTTAAGGTCTCTGACGTGAAAATGTCGGCGTCGACCCTGAAGCGTGACGGCAAAGTGACCGCCAGCGTGGAAGTGACCAACAGCGGCAAACGCGAAGGCGCGACGGTGATCCAGATGTACGTTCAGGATGTCACGGCCTCCATGAGCCGTCCGGTGAAACAGCTGCGCGGCTTCGAAAAGGTCAACCTGAAACCGGGCGAAACCAAAACGGTCAGCTTCCCGATTGACGTAAATGCGCTGAAGTTCTGGAATCAGCAGATGAAATACGATGCCGAGCCTGGCAAATTCAACGTCTTCATCGGCGTGGATTCCGCCCGGGTGAACAAAGCCGAGTTTGAACTGCAATAATCTTACCTTTCTCCCTATCCCCCGCCTGGCGGGGGATGCCTCTCATCTGGTACGAAAAACGGTTAAATTCACTGTTTTAAGCTACGCTTTTCTCTCAAGCCTATGAAAAAGGCCACAAAATAATGAGGAAAGTAGAATGACGATTATTAAGGGGATAACAGGGTCGGCGGTGCTTCTGGCGGCGCTGAGCCTGCCGTTACAGGCCGCAGAGCCGGTTAAGGTGGGTTCCAAAATTGATACCGAGGGCGCGTTGCTCGGCAATATCATTTTGCAGGTGCTCGAAAGCCACGGCGTGAAAACGGTCAATAAAGTGCAGCTTGGCACTACGCCTGTCGTGCGCGGTGCTATCACTTCCGGCGAGCTGGATATCTACCCGGAATACACCGGCAACGGGGCATTCTTCTTCAAGGATGAAAACGATCCGGCCTGGAAAAATGCCAAAGCCGGGTACGAAAAAGTCAAAAAGCTGGACGCGGAAAAAAATAAGCTGGTCTGGCTTACACCGGCACCGGCCAACAACACCTGGACCATCGCGGTGCGCAAAGATATCGCCGAGAAAGGCAAGCTCACCTCGCTTGACGATCTCAGCCGCTACCTGAAAGAGAAGGGCGAGTTTAAGCTCGCGGCCTCGGCAGAGTTTATCGAGCGCGCTGATGCCCTGCCAGCGTTTGAAAAAGCTTATGATTTCAAGCTCGATCAGGCACAGCTACTTTCTCTGGCGGGCGGCGACACGGCGGTGACCATTAAGGCGGCGGCGCAGAAAACCTCCGGCGTCAACGCGGCGATGGCTTACGGCACCGACGGCCCGGTCGCGGCGCTTGGTCTGCAAACCCTGACCGACCCGAAAGGCGTTCAGCCAATTTACGCCCCAACCCCGGTCGTGCGCGAGGCGGTGCTGAAAGCCTACCCGGATATCGACGATTGGCTCAAACCGGTGTTTGAAAAACTGGATGCGAAAACGCTGCAACAGCTGAATGCCAGCATTGCCGTAGAGGGGCTGGATGCCAAAAAAGTGGCTGCCGACTTCCTGAAACAACAAGGGCTTGTGAAGTAACGGGATAAGGCTGTGCCAATAAAATGTCATAACCGCGTCCTGCTGCTGTTGGTCTGTGTGGCCATCGTGGCGGTCGCGTTACCTTTTGTGAATGTCGCGCCAAACCGTCTGGTGTCGGGCGAACCGCGCGCGCTGTGGCAGATCTGGGCATTTACGCCGCTGCTGCTGGGCGCGGCGCTGGCGAGTACCGTAGTCTTAGCCTTCTGGCCGGGGCGAACCGCGCTGTGGCTGACGCTTCTGCTCAGCGAAGCGCTGTTTATCGTACTGTTCTGGAGCGCGGGACAGGCGGCAACGCAGATGGCCTCGGTTGAAAGCCCTCTGGCGCGCACGTCGATTGGCAGCGGCCTGTGGCTGTGGCTGGCACTCTGCCTGCTGGCCTGTAGCGATGCCATTCGCCGCCTGACGCCGATACCTGTGTGGCGCTGGCTGCTGAACGCGCAATTCTGGGTTATTCCCCTGCTGATCCTCTTCAGCGGCGATCTGAATCAACTCTCGCTGTTAAAAGAGTACGTCAACCGCCAGGAGGTGTTTGACAACGCGCTGGCGCAACATCTGACGATCCTGTTCGGGACGCTGGTCCCGGCGCTGCTGCTGGGCGTGCCGCTGGGCATGTGGTGCTACCGACATCCCAGCCGCCAGGGTGCCGTCTTTACCGTGCTCAACGTTATTCAGACCATCCCCTCCGTTGCCCTGTTTGGCCTGCTGATTGCCCCCCTCGCCGGTCTGGTTAAATCCTTCCCTGCGTTGGCCGCGGCAGGCATTGCCGGAACCGGGCTGACCCCGGCGTTGATTGCCCTTGTGCTGTATGCGCTGCTGCCACTGGTGCGCGGCGTGGTGGCGGGGTTAAGCCAGGTTCCGCCCGACGTGCTGGAAAGCGCCCATGCGATGGGGATGAGTGCGCGCCAGTGTTTCTGGAAAATACAGCTGCCGCTTGCGCTTCCGCTGCTGGTTCGCAGCCTGCGGGTGGTGACGGTGCAAACCGTTGGGATGGCGGTAATTGCCGCGCTGATCGGGGCGGGCGGCTTTGGGGCGCTGGTGTTCCAGGGGCTGCTCAGCAGCGCGCTGGATCTGGTGTTGCTGGGCGTTGTGCCCACGATTGCGCTGGCGGTCGTTCTGGATGCCCTGTTTGCCCTGTGGCTCGCGCTGCTCAGGAGAAGAGCCAATGATTGAATTTCATGATGTGAGTAAAACCTTTGCGGGCCGTCCGGCGGCAAGCCATCTCAATCTGCATTTTGCCGAGGGGGCGTTCTCGGTATTGATCGGGACGTCGGGGTCGGGAAAATCGACGACGCTGAAGATGATCAATCGGCTGGTGGAGCACGACAGCGGGACGATTCGCTTTGCCGGAGAGGAGATCCGCAGCCTGCCGGTGCTGGAGCTGCGGCGGCGTATGGGCTACGCCATTCAGTCCATCGGCCTGTTTCCCCACTGGACGGTGGCGCAGAACATTGCCACCGTGCCACAGCTGGAAAAATGGTCCCGGGGGAAGATCAATGAGCGTGTCGACGAGTTGATGGCGCTGCTGGGCCTGGACGCGTCGCTTCGTAACCGCTATCCGCACCAGCTTTCCGGCGGACAGCAGCAGCGGGTCGGGGTGGCGCGCGCGCTGGCCGCTAACCCGCAGGTACTGCTGATGGATGAGCCCTTCGGCGCGCTGGATCCGGTCACCCGCGGCGCACTTCAGGCCGAGATGAGCCGCATCCACCGTATTCTCGGGCGCACCATCGTGCTGGTGACGCATGATATCGACGAAGCACTGCGGCTGGCCGATCGTCTGGTACTGATGGATCACGGCGAAGTCGTCCAGCAGGGTACGCCGCTTGAGCTGTTAACGTCGCCGGCAAACGATTTTGTGCGTGAATTCTTTGGCCGCAGCGAGCTGGGCGTCAGGCTGCTCTCGCTGCGCACCGTCAGGGACTATCTGCGTCCGCAGGATGCGCAAATCGGTGGTGAACCGCTGCATGACGGGATGAGCCTGCGCGATGCCCTTTCGGCGTTTGTCGCCCGGCAGTGTGAGGTGTTACCCGTTGCGGACGGGCAGGGGACACCATGCGGGACGATCCATTTTCGCGATCTGCTGGCGGGGGAGGTGACGCGTGAAGTGGGTCCGTGATCCGTTACTCTGGCTGACAGGGCTGTTTATCGCCTTACTCTACCTGATGCCGCACAGCGCGGCGCTGTTTAATGCGCTTATTCCCGGGCTGCCGCGCCCGGTGTACCAGCAGGAGAGCTTTGTTAATCTCGCCCTGGCGCACTTCTGGCTGGTAGCGGCGTCAAGCGTGATTTCCATCGTGCTGGGCACAGGTGCCGGTATTGCGGTGACGCGGCCTGCGGGCAGGGAGTTCCGTCCGTTGGTGGAGACCATCGCCGCAACGGGGCAGACCTTCCCGCCGGTGGCCGTGCTGGCGATTGCCGTGCCGGCGATCGGTTTTGGGCAGGAGCCTGCCATCATTGCGCTGATCTTGTACGGCGTGTTGCCCATTCTGCAAGGGACGCTGGCGGGCATTGCGGCGGTGCCTGCATCGGTGCTGAGCGTAGCGGAAGGGATGGGAATGAGCGCCTGGCAGCGGCTACTGAAGGTTGAACTGCCGCTGGCAGCACCGGTGATTATTGCCGGTGTGCGGACGTCCGTGATCATCAACATTGGTACGGCAACCATCGCGTCGACGGTCGGGGTCAATACGCTGGGGACGCCAATCATTATTGGGTTAAGCGGGTTTAACACGGCTTATATTATTCAGGGGGCGGTTCTGGTTGCGCTGGCGGCGATTGTGGTGGATCGCCTGTTTGAACGCCTGGCCGGATACCTCAGCCAACACCGCCGCGAACAATAAACGAGTAACCTGCAAGCATAACGCCACCGATACCGCTGACGGCCATCAGTGCAAAAAGGGTAATTACGGCCAGTTTCGTTGCCTTCATCATGTGCTCCTGTTGTTAACGGAACAATTATACGGTGAAGCGCAGCTGTTAATGAACCATTAAATGCGTTACAACGCATTTGGCCCCAGCGAGTAAACGGGATAACCATGTTCGCGCCATTCCGTCAGGAGCTGCTGCTGGGAAGCGGAGGGGACTTCGCCACACCAGACCAGCAGCGTCTGCCCCTCAAACAGTTCCGGCCTGAGCTGTGCCAGGGAGTGTGCAAGCACGTCAACGCGCCAGCCCTGCTGGGTGGCAATCCAGGCTTCGAGCCACAGCCGGGTGGTATCGTGGACGTTCCAGCCGATCACCAGCGCATCTTTGCTGTTTTTATTCCGCGCTGAGGCAAGACAGACGGAAATATAGTTAATCAGCACGCCATCAAGCATACTGAGCAGTGCCTGTAAGGTGGTTTGCTGACACTGAAGCCGACGCCGTAGGGGAATAAAAAGATGGGTGATCAGGGTTTGCGCGGGGTAGTCTCGACCCTGTTCTTTGATCCAGCCGCGCAGACGCTGCAAATTGCCGGTCTGCAACAGCCTCAGCAGCGTTTCCTGCTGCTCGCGCCAGAGATGCTGCGTATCAGGATCGTCCTGGCTCAGAAGCGACTTCACCTTGCCTACCTGTACGCCATTGTCGATCCAGCTTTTGATCTCGCGGATCCGGTCAATATCCGCATCGTTAAACAGGCGGTGCCCGCCGTCCGTTCTTTGCGGCTTAAGCAATCCATACCGTCGCTGCCACGCCCGTAGCGTAACGGGATTGATATCACACAGGAGTGCCACTTCACCTATCGTGTAAAGCGCCATTTTCGCCCCCAGGCTTGCGCGTCCCCAGCTTAACTGTAGACCCACTTTGCGGAACCAGGAAGATTTGATTCTTTTTTGTACAAATTATACGAAAGACAGGTTATCTCCGGCAAAAGGTGTGATGACGGACACGATTTATCGCTTTTTTGGCACGTTTCAAAGAAAGTTAACCGCCATCAGTGTATGTTACGCGTTTTTAGAATGTGCGGTTTGTGAGTATGTACGAGTTTAATCTGGTGCTGCTGTTGCTTCAGCAGATGTGCGTGTTTCTTGTCATCGCCTGGTTGATGAGCAAAACGCGCCTGTTCATTCCGCTGATGCAGGTCACCGTCCGTCTGCCGCACAAATTCCTCTGCTACGTCGTATTTTCCATATTCTGCATTATGGGGACCTGGTTTGGTCTCCATATTGAAGATTCCATCGCCAATACGCGCGCCATTGGCGCGGTAATGGGCGGGCTGCTCGGAGGCCCGGTCGTGGGCGGTCTGGTGGGGTTAACCGGCGGCCTGCACCGCTATTCGATGGGCGGTATGACGGCACTAAGCTGCATGATCTCCACCATTGTCGAAGGGCTGCTCGGTGGTCTCGTCCACAGCTATATGATTAAGCGCGGACGGCCGGATAAAGTGTTCAGTCCCCTTACCGCCGGGGCGATCACCTTCGTGGCGGAAATGGCGCAGATGGCGATCATCCTGCTGATCGCGCGCCCGTTTGACGATGCGTTACATCTGGTCAGCAGCATTGCCGCACCGATGATGGTCACCAATACCGTTGGTGCGGCGCTGTTTATGCGCATTCTGCTCGACAAACGCGCCATGTTCGAAAAATACACCTCGGCATTTTCTGCCACCGCATTAAAAGTTGCGGCGTCGACGGAAGGGATCCTGCGGCAGGGATTCAACGAGGAGAACAGCATGAAGGTGGCGCAGGTGCTGTATAAAGAGCTGGATATCGGGGCCGTGGCGATTACCGATCGCGAAAAGTTGCTGGCGTTTACCGGTACCGGGGACGACCACCATCTTCCAGGTAAGCCGATCTCCTCGGCCTACACTTTGCGCGCTATTGAAACGGGTGAAGTGGTGTATGCCGACGGGAATGAAGTGCCGTACCGCTGTTCCCTGCATCCGCAGTGCAAACTTGGCTCTACGCTGGTCATTCCCCTGCGGGGCGAAAACCAGCGCGTCATGGGCACCATTAAGCTTTACGAAGCCAAAAATCGCCTGTTCAGCTCCATCAACCGCACGCTGGGGGAGGGGATCGCCCAGCTGCTTTCGGCGCAAATCCTGGCGGGGCAGTATGAACGGCAAAAAGCGCTGCTGACGCAGTCAGAAATTAAGCTCCTGCACGCTCAGGTGAATCCGCATTTCCTGTTTAACGCGCTCAACACGCTGAAGGCGGTGATCCGCCGCGACAGCGATCAGGCCGCGCAGCTGGTGCAATTTCTGTCGACATTTTTCCGCAAAAACCTGAAGCGTCCCTCGGAGATCGTCACCCTCGCGGACGAGATTGAGCATGTAAACGCCTATCTGCAAATTGAAAAAGCGCGCTTCCAGTCACGATTACAGGTGTCGTTATCCGTCCCGGATGAGCTGGCGTATCAGCATCTTCCGGCCTTTACCCTGCAACCGATTGTGGAGAACGCCATTAAGCATGGGACGTCGCAGCTGCTGGGAACCGGAGAAATCATGATTTCCGCTTCCCGTTTTAACCACCATCTGGTGCTGGATATTGAAGATAACGCGGGGCTGTATGAAGCCTCCGCGTCAGGCGGTCTGGGCATGAGCCTGGTGGATAAGCGCCTGCGCGCACATTTTGGTGATGACTGCGGTATCACCGTCGCCTGTGAGCCAGACCGCTATACCCGAATTACCTTACGATTGCCGCTGGAGGAGAACGCATGTTAAGAGTGCTGATTGTTGATGATGAGCCGTTAGCACGGGAAAACCTGCGTGTTCTGTTGCAGGAGCAGAGTGATATCGAGGTTGTGGGGGAATGTGCCAATGCGATTGAAGGCATCGGTGCGGTGCATAAACTGCGCCCGGACGTGCTGTTCCTCGATATTCAGATGCCGCGCATCAGCGGTCTGGAGATGGTCGGCATGCTCGACCCGGAGCACCGTCCCTATATCGTCTTTCTGACGGCCTTTGATGAGTACGCGGTAAAGGCGTTTGAAGAGCACGCGTTTGATTATCTGCTGAAACCGATTGAAGAGAAACGCCTTGAAAAGACCCTGACCCGTCTGCGCCAGGAGCGTACCGCGCAGGACGTGACGCTGCTGCCGGAGCATCAGCAGCCCCTGAAGTTTATCCCCTGTACCGGGCACAGCCGGATTTACCTCCTGCAAATGGACGACGTTGCCTTTGTCAGCAGTCGTCTGAGCGGGGTATACGTCACCAGCGCTGAAGGCAACGAAGGCTTTACCGAGCTTACGTTACGCACGCTGGAGAGCCGCACGCCGCTGATCCGCTGTCATCGACAGTATCTGGTGAACATGGCGCACCTGAAGGAGATCCGCCTGGAAGATAACGGCCAGGCCGAACTGGTGCTACGTGCAGGGCAAACCGTGCCCGTCAGTCGTCGCTATCTGAAAAGTTTGAAAGAGGCGATAGGGCTGTAAAACTGGTACACTGCGCGCCATTGCATCATCGACATTCGAAGGCTCTATGCTAAGTAACGATATTCTTCGTAGCCTGCGCTACACCCTGAAAGCGAACAATAATGACATGATGCGCATTCTTGCGCTCTCCGACATGGAATCCACGTCCGCCGGGTTCGACACCTGGATGACTAAAGAAGATGAAGAGGGTTTTGTTCGCTGCCCGGACATCATTCTGTCGGGCTTCCTGAACGGCCTGATCTACGACAAGCGCGGCAAAGATGAATCTGCGCCTGAGCTGGCGCTGGAGCGTCGGGTGAATAACAACACGGTGCTGAAAAAGCTGCGTATTGCGTTCTCCCTGAAAACTGACGACATTCTGGCGATCATGACCGAGCAGAAATTTCGCGTGTCGATGCCGGAAATCACCGCCATGATGCGCGCGCCGGATCATAAAAATTACCGCGAGTGTGGGGATCAGTTTCTGCGTTATTTCCTGCGTGGGTTGACGCAGCGGGTGCATAACCAGAAGGGGTGATTTTTAGCCGGGTGGCGGCCTCGCCTTACCCGGCTAAAAACTCGTTGGCCCGTGCAAGCGTAGCGCCGCCGGGCAAAAAAAAGCCGGATTCTCATCCGGCTTATTTATTACTTCACCTGCTGACCCGGCTTCGCGCCTTCGTCAGGGCTTAACAGGAAGATGTCTTTTCCGCCCGGGCCTGCGGCCATCACCATCCCTTCAGAGATGCCGAAGCGCATTTTACGCGGCGCCAGGTTTGCCACCATCACGGTCTGACGACCGATCAGCACCTGCGGATCAGGGTACGCGGAACGAATGCCGGAGAAGACGTTACGTTTCTCGCCGCCCAGATCCAGCGTCAGACGCAGCAGTTTGTCAGAACCTTCCACGAACTCCGCGTTTTCGATCAGCGCCACGCGCAGGTCGACTTTGGCGAAATCATCAAAGGTGATGGTCTTCTGAATCGGATCGTCCGCCAGCGGGCCGGTCACCGGCGCGGCAGCCGCTTTCACCTCTTCTTTTGATGCTTCCACCAGCGCGTCAACCTGTTTCATCTCGATGCGGTTATACAGCGCCTTGAAGGTGTTCACCTTGTGGCCGAGCAGCGGCTGCTGGATGGCATCCCAGGTCAGTTCGGTGTTCAGGAATGCTTCCGCGCGGGCTGCCAGCTGCGGCAGAACCGGCTTCAGCCAGGTCATCAGCACGCGGAACATGTTCAGACCCATGGTGCAGATCGCCTGCAAGTCGGCGTCGCGGCCTTCCTGTTTCGCCACCACCCATGGTGCCTGCTCGTCGACATAGCGGTTGGCCACGTCTGCCAGCGCCATGATTTCGCGAATGGCTTTACCAAATTCACGGCTTTCCCAAGCTTCGCCAACCGCAGCGGCGGCGTCGGTGAAGGTTTTATACAGCTCAGGATCGGCCAGTTCGGCAGAGAGCACGCCGTCAAAGCGTTTAGCGATAAAACCTGCGTTACGGGACGCCAGGTTCACCACCTTGTTGACGATGTCCGCGTTCACGCGCTGCACGAAATCTTCCAGATTCAGGTCGATATCGTCGATGCGGGAAGAGAGCTTCGCGGTGTAGTAGTAGCGCAGGCTATCCGCATCGAAGTGGTTCAGCCAGGTGCTGGCCTTAATAAACGTCCCGCGAGATTTGGACATCTTCGCGCCGTTGACCGTTACGTAGCCGTGTACGAACAGGTTAGTCGGCTTGCGGAAATTGCTGCCTTCAAGCATCGCTGGCCAGAACAGGCTGTGGAAGTAAACGATGTCTTTGCCGATGAAGTGGTACAGCTCGGCGGTGGAATCTTTCTTCCAGTACTCGTCGAAGCTTAGGGTATCGCCGCGCTTGTCACACAGGTTCTTGAAGGAGCCCATGTAGCCGATTGGCGCATCCAGCCAGACGTAGAAATATTTGCCCGGCGCGTTCGGGATTTCGAAGCCGAAGTATGGCGCATCGCGGGAGATATCCCACTGCTGCAGACCGGATTCAAACCACTCCTGCATCTTGTTCGCCACCTGCTCCTGCAGCGCGCCGCTGCGGGTCCACGCCTGCAGCATTTCGCTGAACGACGGCAGGTCGAAGAAGAAGTGCTCGGAGTCACGCATTACCGGCGTGGCGCCGGAAACCACGGATTTCGGCTCGATAAGCTCGGTCGGGCTGTAGGTCGCGCCACACACTTCGCAGTTATCGCCGTACTGGTCCGGGGATTTACATTTCGGACAGGTGCCTTTGACGAAACGGTCCGGCAGGAACATGCCTTTTTCCGGATCGTACAGCTGAGAGATGGTGCGGTTTTTAATGAAACCGTTCTCTTTCAGACGGGTGTAGATCAGCTCTGACAGCTCGCGGTTCTCGTCGCTGTGCGTGGAGTGATAGTTGTCATAGCTGATGTCAAAGCCAGCAAAATCGGTCTGATGCTCCTGACTCATTTCGGCGATCATCTGTTCCGGGGAAATTCCCAGCTGCTGCGCTTTCAGCATGATTGGGGTGCCGTGGGCATCGTCCGCACAGATGAAATTAACCTCGTGGCCGCGCATTCGCTGGTAACGGACCCAGACATCAGCCTGGATATGCTCCAGCATGTGGCCGAGGTGGATTGAGCCGTTGGCGTACGGCAGGGCGCACGTTACCAGAATTTTTTTCGCGACTTGAGTCATAGTAGGCATTACTTCTTTTAACTGTGAAAAGGGTTTTCGATATTACCAAAAGGGGCATTATTAAGTAAGCACAAACCACGGCCTTTCAGGTAAACTTGTTCATCTAAGGTCTTATTCACAAGAACAAAGGAGTCGGGATGAGTTCTCAATCCCAGGCCAAATCACCGGAAGCCTTACGAGCAATGGTCGCCGGGACGCTGGCTAATTTTCAGCATCCAACCCTGAAGCACAATCTCACGACGCTGAAAGCGCTTCATCATGTCGCATGGCTGGACGATACGCTGCACATTGAGCTGCAGATGCCGTTCGTCTGGACCAGCGCCTTTGATGCCCTGAAAGAGCAAACCAGTTCTGAGCTGCTGCGCATTACTGGCGCAAAAGCAATTGACTGGAAGCTAAGCCACAGCATCGCCACGCTCAAGCGCGTGAAAAATCAGCCGGGCGTTAACGGCGTGAAGAACATCATCGCCGTCAGTTCTGGCAAGGGTGGGGTGGGTAAATCGTCGACCGCCGTGAACCTGGCGCTTGCTCTGGCGGCAGAAGGGGCGAAAGTCGGCATTCTGGATGCGGATATTTATGGCCCGTCCATTCCGAACATGCTGGGTGCTGAAAACCAGCGTCCAACTTCGCCGGACGGTACCCACATGGCGCCGATCGTGGCGCACGGTCTGGCGACCAACTCCATTGGTTACCTGGTCACGGACGATAACGCAATGGTCTGGCGCGGCCCGATGGCCAGCAAAGCGTTGCTGCAAATGTTGCAGGAGACAATGTGGCCTGACCTCGATTATCTGGTGCTGGACATGCCGCCGGGCACCGGTGATATCCAGCTGACGCTGGCGCAGAACATTCCGGTCACCGGCGCCGTCGTGGTCACCACGCCGCAGGATATCGCGCTGATCGACGCCAAAAAAGGCATCGTGATGTTCGAGAAGGTGGAGGTGCCGGTACTCGGCATCGTCGAAAATATGAGCATGCACATTTGCAGCAACTGTGGACACCATGAGCCGATCTTCGGTACCGGCGGTGCGGAGAAGCTGGCGGCGCAATATCACACCCAGCTGCTGGGGCAACTGCCGCTGCATATCACACTGCGTGAAGATCTGGATAGCGGTAAGCCGACGGTGGTCAGCCGTCCTGATAGCGAATTCACGGAAATCTATCGTCAGCTGGCGGGGCGCGTTGCGGCGCAACTGTACTGGCAGGGGGAAGTGATCCCGAGCGAGATCGCCTTCCGCGCGGTGTAACGCCTCTGCGCGTCAGTGCCGGGTGGCGGCTTCGCCTTACCCGGCCTACCTCGATTTTGTAGGTCAGGTAAGCGTAGCGCCACCTGACTTTACCCAAGCCGATAGTGCATCAAATAATACTCTCCTTCCGGAGAATCCCCCGTCGCCTCAATGTGCCAGCCGTGGCGCTGGTAAAACGCAACCGCCCGCTCATTCTTCACCAGACACTTCAGCGCGCCTGTACTGGTAAACGTCCTCTGTACTTGTTCCAGTAACAAACGGCCAACTCCCAGACGCTGATACTGCGGGTCGACAAACAGATTGTGCAAAAAGTTATCATTTTCCCAGACGGAGGCAAACCCTACCCGGTGACCGTCGTGAATCGCAACCCAGATCTGCTCGTCACGCGTTGCGGCGTCAAAATCCTCAAGCTGCCATTCAGAATTGTCCAGCCATGGCCAGGCCACGCGTCGTTCATGCAGGTACAGCGTGCGCAGAAATGGCCGGTCGTCCTCCTGCCAGGGCCGGATCATCGTATCAGCGGTGATAGAAAATATCTCCGTTATAGGCTTTGTAGATTTTGCCATCAGCATCGCCAATCAGAACGTAATTTTCACCCATGTAGGTCCAGTGCGTACCGGCATCGGGCGCGGGAAGGTTACGTAGCTGGTACTGTTTGATGGTGTACTCTGGCGTCTGATACTGCGCGGGCGCGGTATCGCCAATCTTAAATTTGGTGAAGTCGGCGATGAACTCCTGCTCTTCATAAGCCTTAATGCCGGAAGGCGCGGCGGCCGTTTGCGGGGCTGCGAATGCGGAGCCCGCCAGAGACAGTAATACACCCAGAAGCACCAATTTACGCTTAGCCATTTTTTCTCCAGTGATATCGTTACGGATACGCTTGTCTGCGGGGGACAGTGCCGCAGACAGCCCATTTTAAGTATCAAAACAGGGTGTGTTTGAAAAAAAATGTAACAAAAGTGAACGGTTTTGTGTAGTGCCAGCGGTTGTGAGTATTTTTGATATGAATGCGTGCTGACGGGAATAATTCATTGTAACTATCGTTTTGCTGAATTAATTCTGAAAATACATTGTTGCCGTAATTTTATAAACTGTAGATCGTGCTTTTTTTTGCCACAGGCTTTAAGATTTTCAGGAAGATTATATTTTAATTAATTGCCCGTCACAGATCGGGCAATTCGTGTCTTCACTTTTAGATTACGTTTTAGTATTCCCTTGAAAAGAAACTTATTTCAAGCGTGGGTTAGCGCAGGGCTGCGCCCCGTCGGGCGTTCGCTACGAGCAGGGATGATAAGTATATATAAATGAAAAACACAACAGCATTATCTGTAATATTCTTAGCAATAAGTCAGTTGGCGGGGTGCGTAATTTCTCCCGGCCAAACGTTAAGTTCCGCAGGCAAAAAAATAATTGCGCCGGCTGATCTCAATAATAGTTTAGATAAACAAATCGAAATTTATCCACTTACGCCCGGATTAATTGAGAAACTACGTCCCGCAGCAGCTAAATCTCAGGCAAATCCTAATCTTGATGAGCAGGTCAAAAACTGGGAATACCGTATTGGAATCGGTGACATCCTGACGGTCACCGTCTGGGATCACCCGGAGCTGACTACGCCCGCGGGACAGTATCGTAGCGCAAGCGATACGGGAAACTGGGTCAATGCCGATGGCACGCTCTTTTATCCTTACGTGGGTAAACTGCACGTGGCGGGAAAAACGGTTTCCAGAGTGCGCGAGGAGATCACCGCGCGGCTGGATAACGTCATTGAAAGCCCTCAGGTCGACGTCAGCGTTGCCGCTTTCCGTTCGCAAAAAGCCTACGTTACGGGAGAAGTGGCGAAATCTGGCCAGCAGGCCATCACCAACATTCCGCTGACGGTTATGGATGCCGTTAATGCCGCAGGTGGGCTTACTGCTGATGCGGACTGGCGGAACGTGGTGCTGACTCACAACGGTCAGGATTCCCGAATTTCCCTTTATGCCCTGATGCAGCATGGCGATTTAACCCAGAATAAGCTGCTCAACCCTGGCGACATCTTGTTTATTCCCCGCAACGATGCGCTGAAAGTATTCGTGATGGGCGAAGTTGTTAAACAGAGCACGCTGAAGATGGATCGCAGCGGCATGACGTTGGCCGAAGCGCTCGGCAATGCCGGTGGCCTGGACCAGAATATGGCTGATGCGACGGGTATTTTTGTTATCCGCTCGGTACGCGAGTCCGGGAAAATTGCGAATATCTATCAACTGAATGCAAAAGACGCTTCGGCCATGGTGCTGGGCACCGAGTTTCAGCTTGAGCCTTACGACATTGTCTATGTCACCACTGCTCCACTCTCCCGCTGGAATCGCGTAATAACACAGCTTGTTCCGACAATCAGCGGGGTGCATGACCTCACCGAAACGGTTCGTTATATCAGATCGTGGCCGCAATAATGTTCGAATCAATACTCGTGGTATGTACCGGAAATGTCTGCCGTTCTCCGATTGGAGAACGGCTTTTGCGCCAGCACTTGCCCGACAGACACATCACCTCGGCGGGAATACACGGCCTTGAGGGGTATCCGGCGGATGAGTGCGCCCAGGACGTGGCCTGGCGGCATGGGATCTCCCTCGACGGTCATGTGGCGCGCAGGCTGACACGCAGGCTGATGCAGGGATCCGATCTCATCCTGGTTATGGAGCCGGAACATCTTCGCTTCATTGCAGCCATGGCACCGGAAAACAGGGGGAAGTCGCTGCTTTTTGGGCAGTGGCTGGAGCCGCAGGATATCCCAGACCCCTATCGTAAAAGCCGTGAAGCGTTTGAATATGTGTTCGGGCTATTGGGTAAAGCCAGCCAGGAATGGGCACGTCGTTTAGGACAGAAAGGAATAAAGCATTAATGTCGTCTTACACAACAGACAGTTATGGTGCAGGGGCACCCGAACAAAATGAAATCGATCTCGTTCGTTTGCTCGGCGAAATGATCGACCACCGCACGATGATATTGTGCGTGACTTTCCTTTTCACTTTATGCGCGGGCCTCTATGCCTGGGTTACGCCACCTGTTTATCAGGCGGATGCTATGGTGCAAATAGAAAGCAAACAGGATAACGGCCTGCTCAAAGGCTTGAGCCAGCTGGGCACCGATATTTCGCCGGATGTTGCCCCTGAAATTTTACTGTTGAAATCTCGCATGATCCTCGGCGAGACCGTCGACAAATTAGATCTGACATATCAGGCAAAGCAGCGCGTTTTGCCTGTGGTGGGGCGTCTCTGGCAGCGTCTGCAAGGGCGTGGCCAGGGCAACATAACGTTAGGCGAACTCCAGATCCCGCAGGTGGAGGGCAAAGCGCAAGAACTCACGCTGACCGTACAGGAAGCGGGAAGGTATCACCTGACGGGCGAAAACATTGAGGCAGACGGCCAGGTTGGTAAAACGCTGGTTACGCAAGGGATCGTGCTGCGGGTGACCTCGATTGAGGCGACGCCAGGCACACAGTTTTCGCTTAAGTCGTTGACGCGCCTGGAGACGATCAATGCACTGAAGAAGCGTCTGACGGTCGTGGAATCGGAGAAACAGAGCGGTATTGTGACCTTAACCCTGACGGGTGAAGATCCTGACAAAATCGCCCGGGTGCTGAATGCGATTGCTGAAAATTATCTTCAGCAAAATATCGCGCGCCAGGAGGCTCAGGATTCGCGTAGTCTGAATTTTTTACAGGAGCAGTTACCGAAAATCAGAGCGGACCTGGATCAGGCTGAAGCGCGGCTGAATGCCTACCGGGCGCAGCGCGACTCTGTGGATCTGTCTTTAGAGGCAAAATCCGTCCTGGATCAGGTTGTGAACGTTGAGAATCAGCTAAATGAGCTGACGTTCCGGGAGGCAGAAATTTCCCAGCTCTTTAAAAAGAGTCACCCTACCTACCGTGCATTGCATGAAAAAAGACAAACCCTTGTGCGGGAACGGGATCGTCTGAATAACCGTGTGTCCTCGATGCCCTCCACGCAGCAGGAGATTTTACGCCTGAGCCGCGATGTTGAGTCGGGCCGCACGATTTATTTACAGCTTTTGACGCGTCAGCAGGAGCTGAATATTTCCCGCTCCAGCGCTGTCGGGAACGTGAGGATCATTGATGAGGCGGTTACACTCCCGGATCCGATAAAACCGCGAAAAGCGCTAATCATTGCGCTTGGCGCGCTGTTCGGGCTCATCCTTTCAATGGGGACCGTACTGGTACGTCAAGCGTTCAAACGTGGGATCACGCTTTCCGAACAGCTGGAAGCGCAGGGGATGCCGGTTCTGGCGACGTTACCACGTTCACAGTGGCTGTGGAGTAAAACGCATTTGCGCAGAAAAAATCCGTTTTCTCGTCGCTGGACACACAAAACCTCGGATGTACCTTTCCTGCCAGTCGATCGACCTGCTGATATGTTTGTTGAAGCGGTACGCGGGCTGCGAACCAGTCTGCATTTCACCATGATGGAGGCTGAGAATCGCATTGTGATGATTTCTGGCCCCACGCAGGACTGCGGAAAAACGCTGGTGGCGACGAACCTGGCGGCCATTGCCGGGCAGAGCGGTCAGCGGGCGCTGTTTATTGATGCGGATATGCGCCAGGGTTATGTGCATAATATTTTTGGCCTGGAGAACCGCCACGGATTATCCTGCCTGCTGGAAGGGAAGCGCGACTTTGGGGAGGTCATTCAGCATGCTGAAAAAGGGGGAATTGACGTCATCACCTGCGGCCCGGAACCCCTGCGTCCGTTAGAAATGCTGTTAAGCGAACGGTTCATTGACATCATGTCCTGGGTTAACGAGCAATATGACATTGTCATCATCGATACACCCCCAGTTCTTGCCGTCAATGATGCCGCGCTGGTTGCCAGAGCAGCCGGAACAACGCTAATGGTTGCCCGTTACGATAAAACCAGCGTGAAAGAGATGGAGAATACCGTTAAACGTCTACAGCACGTTGGCGTGAAGGTCAGCGGCACAATCCTCAACGATATTGTTAAATCCGCAGCGCTGTTTTACAGCTCGGGGTACAGCCAGTATGACTACGGTTATGCTTCGAGGAAAAAAGGATAGGGGCGTCAGGACGGGAAAATAAACCCTCTCCCGGATGGGAGAGGGAAAAGCATTACTTCGCCATCACTTCCTGCGCGGTACGCTCAACCAGAGACAGCAGGACTTTAACGTCCTCCAGCGTCACGGTTGGGTTCAGCAGGGTCAGCTTCAGGCAGGTGACGCCGTTATGCTCGGTCACCCCGACGTTTGCGCGGCCGGATTCCAGCAGTGCATCGCCAATTTTCTGGTTCAGCAGGGCGATACCGGCGTCAGCCATCTGGGTCTGCGGACGGAAGCGGAACAGCACGCTTGCCAGCTGGGGTTGCATAACCAGTTCCAGAGCAGACTGCTCTTTTACGTAAGCCGCAACCTGCTGTGCCAGCGTCACGCCGTGATCGATAATTGCCGCATATTGCTCCTGACCCAGCGCTTCCAGGCTCATCCACAGTTTCAGCGCGTCGAAACGACGGGTGGTTTGCAGAGATTTGGAAACCAGGTTAGGCACGCCCGCTTCTTCATCGAACTCAGAGTTCAGGTAAGCCGCCTGATAGCGCATCAGCTCATAATGACGTGCTTCTTTTAGCAAGAAGGCACCGCAGCTGATGGTCTGGAAGAACTGCTTGTGGAAGTCCAGCGTTACGGAGTCCACAAGTTCAATACCGTCCAGATAGTGACGATACTGCTCAGACATCAGCAGCGCGCCGCCCCAGGCCGCATCAACGTGTACCCAGATATTCTGTTTCGCAGCCAGCTCAGCAATAGCACGCAGCGGATCGATAGCACCCGCATCCGTCGTGCCGGCCGTGGCCACAATCGCCAGAATCTGTTCGCCGTTCGCGTTGCACTGTTCGATTTTCGCCGCCAGATCGGTGAGATCCATGCGGGAGAATTCATCAGTTTTCACCTGCACCACGGACTGGTAGCCCAGGCCCATCAGCGCCATGTTTTTCTGCACGGAGAAGTGGGCGTTTTCAGAGCACAGCACGCGAATTTTGCGCAGATCGCCCACCAGACCGTCCTGCTGTACCGAGTGGCCCTGACGCGCGAAGAACGCATCACGCGCCAGCATCAGGCCCATCAGGTTACTCTGGGTGCCGCCGCTGGTGAAGACGCCTGCGTCGCCAGCCTGATAACCCACGCGGGTACGCAGCCATTCGATCAGCTTGATCTCAATAATGGTTGCGGACGGGCTTTGATCCCAGGAGTCCATACTCTGGTTGGTGGCGTTAATCAGCACTTCCGCCGCCTGGCTAACCACCAGGCTTGGACAGTGCAGGTGCGCCACGCACTGCGGGTGATGAACGGACAAACTGTCTTTCAGGAAGAACTCCACGGCGCGTTCAATCGCCGCTTCGTTGCCCAGCCCTTTCGGGTTGAAATCCAGCTTAATACGGTCGCGCAGCTCCGCGACCGTTTTGCCCTGGTACATCTCAGGTTGTTTCAGCCACTGCATCACAGCCTGAGTGCTTTGTTCAATCGCCTGCTGGTAAGCTTCAATGCTCTGGGCAGAGGAGAACAAAATTGGGTTTGAATCAGACATCGTAATCAACAACTCCGGTTACGCCGGGCGAACGCCCGCAGCAAGCAGTGCCTGCTCGAATTTATCCAGGAAGACTTTCAGCTCGTCATCGCTGATCAGCAGTGACGGCAGCAGACGCAGAACGATACCGTTACGGCCGCCACGCTCCAGAATCAGGCCTGCTTCGAAGCACTTCTTCTGGATCAGTGCAGACAGCTCGCCATCGCCCGGGAAGCAACCCATGTGGTCGGCGGCTTCATGTGGCTTAACGATTTCAATACCGATCATCATGCCCAGACCGCGAACGTGGCCGATAACCGGATAGCGTTTCGCCATCTCTTTCAGCTGGCCTTTCAGCCATTCGCCCTGTGCGGCCACTTTGCCCGCGATATTCTGGTCTTTCAGGATCTTCAGCGTCGTCAGACCGGTTGCCATCGCCAGCTGGTTGCCGCGGAAGGTACCGGTGTGGTGACCAGGCGCCCACGCATCGAACTGCTTCTTGATACCGAGCACAGCCAGTGGCAGACCGCCGCCAACTGCTTTGGACATCACGATGATGTCAGGCTCAATGCCTGCGTGTTCGAAGGCAAAGAATTTACCGGTACGGGCAAAGCCAGCCTGAACTTCGTCGAGGATCAGCAGAATGCCGTGTTCCTGAGTCACTTTACGGATGCGCTGCAACCACTCAGCCGGAGCCGGGTTCACGCCGCCTTCGCCCTGAACAGCTTCCAGGATCACCGCGGCAGGTTTACGCACGCCGCTTTCAACGTCGTTGATCAGGTTATCGAAGTAGTAGGTCAGCGCCTTCACGCCCGCTTCACCACCGATACCCAGTGGGCAGCGGTACTCGTGTGGGTAAGGCATGAACTGGACTTCTGGCATCATACCGTCAACCGCTTCTTTCGGAGACAGGTTACCGGTGACGGACAGTGCACCGTGGGTCATACCGTGGTAACCACCAGAGAAACTGATGATACCGCTGCGACCGGTTACTTTTTTCGCCAGCTTCAGCGCCGCTTCAACGGCGTCAGCCCCGGACGGGCCAGTGAATTGCAGACAGTACTCTTTGCCCTGACCAGGCAACAGAGAGAGGAGGTATTCTGAAAACGCGTCTTTCAACGGCGTAGTCAGATCCAGGGTATGTAACGGCAAGCCGCTGGTAATGACATTTTGGATGCTTTTCAGCACATCAGGATGATTGTGGCCAAGCGCGAGGGTGCCTGCGCCTGCTAAACAGTCAAGGTATTCTTTATTATCTGCATCGGTGATCCACACGCCTTCTGCTTTCGTGATCGCTAAAGGCAGTTTGCGCGGATAACTCCTGACGTTAGATTCAAACTCGGCCTGACGGGCCAGATAGGTTTCGTTGCTTTTGTGGGCATCTACGGTGTCAATACGGACTTTATCCGTCATCATATCACTCCTACAACCGCCGCTTCGTTATGAGCAACGATTGAATAAAAAGTTAAAAAACAGATGGGGCCTGAAAAAAACGCCGCCAATATAGAGCCTTTTGTCACCGGGCTCAATGGTTAATTTGTTTACTGTTTTGTGACACAGGGCACAGGGGAGGGGATAACCTCATTTTCCCGCAAAAATATGCAGTTTATTCTCAATAAAAACAGTGGTTTATATATGGATTGTCAGCATTGTAAAATCAGATGAAAGAGTGTGGCAAATTGTGCGCCTGGCAGGCTAAAAGGAGGCGGAGAGCCTCCTTAGACTGTTTATTTTTGGGTAACGCGTAAAACGCCGTGTTCACGTCCCTTTGTTTTATTCCATGACGCGTCCGTAATACCGTTTTCATCCAGGCTTATCGATATCACAAAACCGTTACCATGGATCTCATAGAAATTCGCATTCAGACGTTTAACGCTGGCTTTTTTGCCGTTCACGGTAGCGCTAAAAAAGCCGTTAGAAAGGGTAGCGTTAACCGTATCCGACGAGAACGAGGCTTCGCGAAGGGGATCGTGAACGGATGCCGTTGGTTCGTGTTGTGCCGCGTTTTCCGCTTTGGTTTTGCTGATATCGCAAGATCCATCGCCAGCGCTAATTTGCGTGCATCCCGAGCGCTCTAACTGAGCACGATAGTGTGCGCTAATGGCGTGTGCAGGCGAAATACACCCAGCAAGTACGGCAGCGCTTAACACTAGCATCATTGATTTTTTCATTTTATCACCTTAAAAACGACACAAATAATAAGAAACGTACATAATGCCGATCCAGACCCCGACCGAAATAAGCAATAGATACAGGGCAGCTGAAATAAAAATGTGTTTGAGCATGTTATTGGCCATCATCATACTTTCCATCAGCGAAGTACTGTCGCCCTGAAAAGCTTCCTCTATTATGAATGTAGTCGAGTTACGTGTTTTTCTTAAAAGCCAATCCCGATGCCTGCGCCCATAGCAAGATCATTATTTGTAGAATCGCTTACGCCAGCTTTAACGATGGTGTTGCTACCAACGTGGAAGGATGCACCCACACTAACAGCTTGCTCGTCTTTAAAGCTACCTACACCAGCAGAGAACATGACAGCCTGTTCTTTCTCTACTTGAGGCATAGAGGCGATAGCTACAGCGCTAGCAGCACCTGAACGGGCTTCTTTCTTATTGCTATCAACTTCATCTTGTAGTGGTTTACTGAATTTGGCCACCTGAACTGTAGTGGTAGATGAGATACCTGATGGTTGGTTTGGAGCAGAAGCGACGATCCGCCATGCTGACAGGACAGCAGAAAACTTCCCATTCTTGGAATGGCTGGAAGAGCGAAACGGGCTGCTGTACCTGCGCGAAGAGCACTACGACAATCTGTACAAGTATTACCATGAGAAGCACGCTAACAGTGACAATCTTAAGAAAGTGCTATACGTGGCCCTCGACGGTGGTGGCGTGATGCATACCGAGTGTGATTCTTCATACAGCTTTTTTGCGTACACTTTTAATCCGATACTGAAGGCCGCAACGTGGGCGAAGAACTTCACTGTGCTTGGCGCTGGTGTAGATCGCAGTGGGTTTGTATGGATGGCTGAGAACGTCGCACAGATCGCTGTTCAGGAAGCGGGTGAACACCTTCAGCCTGATCCCGACAGACGCAAACATAAAAATGTGCCTATCAAGATCGTGGTTGTCCTCTCAGAAGATATCAAAAGAGCGGGGCAGTCAGAGCTGGCTAATGTCTTTAACAATCATCTGAACGAGATAAAGCAGATTGTTGGAAAGGATTTTATCTTCGCCACTAACAAGGACAAAACCATCTGCGACTTCCAGACCATCGGACTCACTGAGCTTGGTGATCGCATGGGTGGTGTTGACGTTTCAATGTCCAGCTACGGGATGAACAGCTATCAGAGCATTCATTGTGCCGTGTTCCTCGGATGTGCAAATCTGGGCGATAAAGACCGTAAGCGATGGGCAGACTATTGCGAACGTATCGGTTGGGATTTTGAAATCGTGATGGAGAAGAAGCGTCAGGCTATGTATTTTGAGCGGTGCTACCAGTTTCTTAGCCGAACATCTATTCGCAACGCTGATACCGATCACCCTCTGGTGTTTGTCGTTCCCGACATTGCGGCAGCGGAATACCTCAAAACCCATTACTTCCCTGGCTCAACCATCGAATGCCTTGGAATTGTAGTGGTCAACTAAAACTGGCCACGGCTTTAGATTTTTTCCAGTATCGGTTTTCCGATTCGTTTGGCGGTAACCCACCGTTATAGTCATGCGGCCTGAGCGAGCT
>NZ_JBMKJI010000017.1:0-101367 GCF_049237025.1 Enterobacter cloacae complex sp. SYL001
TTAAACTCTGCGCTGAAATTTCTTTTTTTCATTGAGGCACCTGTAATGTTCTGAGATGAGCATATCACCTCTGTTCAGGTGGCCAAATTCAGTAAACCACTACAGTCGAGGGTGTTCAGGTGGGCATATGAGCGTGGCAAAGTGAAGATGAATCCATGCCAGGGGGTGAAGCAATTTAAGGAGCAAGCGCGCACGCGTTACGTCACGGACAAAGAATATGATGCACTATTCAGCGTTTCGTCAGTACCGGTGAAGATTGCCATGGAGTTGGCATATTTATGCTGCGCACGTCAGGGTGACATCCTGGACCTTAAAAAGAGTCAGATACTTGATGAAGGTATTCTAATTCAGCAAAGCAAGACTGCAGTGAGTCAGATTAAAGCCTGGACAGTACGCCTATCGAATGCGATCACCATGGCAGATTCACTTCCGTTGAATAGTGGCATGGTCAGCCTTTACGTAATCCACCAGCAGTCAGGTTCTCGTTATACACGTGATGCTTTTAATGCTCAGTGGATGAAGGCGAAAAAGTTAGCCGCAGAAAAATTTCCTGAGCTCGAATTTAACTTCACGTTCCATGATCTGAAAGCTAAAGGGATATCTGATCTAGAAGGAACACTTCACGAGAAGCAGGAAATTTCAGGTCATAAAAATGCATCACAAACGGCGAGATATAACCGAAAAATTTCTGTAGTACCGGTGGTCGGGGGGCAGTAATGCCCTCCTCAAATACCCAAAAGAACCAAGAACCTTCAAATAAGCATTCTCATTTGAATAATCACATTAAGTTAGCATCATCAAGTTTGAGGAAGGGCGATCTTACTTGAATGTTTCAAATTGCAGATGCGTAAACATTTTATAACCCAGGATCCGCCACATCGTCGATGAACTGTCGAGCTTTGTCATTAAAGCCTACCGCAGAAAAAACGATTGTTAAGCTACCGTCACGGATGGTAACTGTTTGACGGCGCATAAATTCACCAATGAGGTGATTTATTCCTGCTTGTGTATAGGCGTACCAATACATTCCCATAGACGGGTCGCAGTTCTGCCACCAACGCAATTTGGTTCCATTGACATACATGCTTGATGAACTTCCAGATGCTTTACATTCGATACCATTACGAGGCAACAGGTAAGCATTCACATCACCTTTTGCAGACCTTGAAAGAAGCATATACCAATAGCCATCATCTGACATGACTGTCGGTTCACCACGTTTATTTATGTACCACCCCTCGGCATGGACTGGAATGAGAATACAACAAAAGAACAAAACTACTGAAGTAAAGGCGCGCATTTAAAATTCTCCTTAAATTTTCTGCTTAGAGAGATATTTTACTTGTATGAATGTCGAGTTCGGCTTTTCGTTAAATTGCACGAATACCATCATAGAGCAAGAATGTATCACCTGAAGTAAAATTTAACTTGTACTAGGGCACTTCACCGTAAAAATTTTCGAATGGCGAAACGGAATGGCGAAAGAATGGTGAATGGCGAAAAATGGACAATAAAAAACCACCTTTCGGTGGTTTATACGACACTGCTTATCATTGATTTTATTCTATTTTTTCCCATGGTAGCCGGAGTGGGACTTGAACCCACACAGCGCGAACGCCGAGGGATTTTAAATCCCTTGTGTCTACCGATTCCACCATCCGGCCAGGGAAGAAAGTGGAGGCGCGTTCCGGAGTCGAACCGGACTAGACGGATTTGCAATCCGCTACATAACCGCTTTGCTAACGCGCCTTAAATCTGTTGTCTTTCGACCTGCACCCGCAAACTGCCGATGCTTTAATCTGGAGCGGGAAACGAGACTCGAACTCGCGACCCCGACCTTGGCAAGGTCGTGCTCTACCAACTGAGCTATTCCCGCATGTCATCAAGTAACTATTAAACGACTTCCTAATCACTTGATTTCATTGTCGTCCGGCTAACTGTGCCGCCGTTCGATGCGTTGCATTCTACTGATATGACGTTATGAGTCAACGTTATTTTTTGCATCTCAGGATCGTTTGCTGAAAATTAAGCCGAAACGATCACTGTTCAAGCAAATCACCGCGCGCAGCGTTCAAATATTGCAGCATTGACCACAATGTCAGCACCGCCGCAACCCACAGCAGACCAATGCCGGCCCACTCTACCCAGGCATTCGGACGCCACAGCATCCACACCAGCGCCGCCATCTGCGCAGTGGTTTTAACTTTACCGATCCAGGACACCGCCACGCTGCTGCGTTTACCCAGCTCCGCCATCCACTCGCGCAGGGCAGAGATAATAATCTCACGTCCAATCATGGTCGCGGCAGGCAGCGTCACCCACCAGGTATGATAATGTTCCGCCACCAGCACCATCGCGATTGCCACCATCACCTTATCCGCAACCGGATCGAGGAACGCGCCAAAGCGGGTACTCTGGTTCCAGCGACGCGCCAGATAACCGTCAAACCAGTCCGTCACGGCAGCGATCAGGAAAATAAGCGCACAGGCAAAAGGCGCCCAGACGACCGGCAGGTAAAATGCCAGGACGAAGAACGGAATGAGCACAACGCGAAAGAGAGTGAGCAACGTAGGGATATTAAATCGCATGATGACGGTAACTGTCTGTTGTCAGTAAAATTTAGCTCTATGTTGCTACAGAGCCCTCAATGTTTCAACGAGTAGTAGATCTTTTCTGCCAGCCCTTGCGAAATACCCGGCACTTTTGCAATTTCTTCCATACTGGCGTTGAGTAATCCTTGCAATCCGCCCATATACTTCAACAGCATCTGGCGACGTTTTGGCCCGACGCCTTCAATCGTCTCAAGGGTACTTGTATTTTTCACTTTCGCCCGTTTTTTACGGTGCCCGCTGATGGCATGATCGTGCGACTCATCGCGAATATGCTGGATCACGTGCAGCGCAGGGGAATCCGGCGGCAGGCTAAAGCCCTCGCCTTCCGGCTCAAAGAACAGCGTTTCCAGGCCAGCCTTACGATCTGCCCCCTTCGCTACCCCTAGCAGCAGCGGATGGTTCTTGTCCCACTCTACGTCGAGCGATTCGAATACCGCCTTCGCCTGCCCCAACTGCCCTTTCCCGCCGTCGATAAGGATAACGTCCGGGATTTTGCTCTCTTCAATCGCTTTACCATAGCGACGGCGCAGCACCTGGTTCATGGCGGCATAATCGTCACCGGGCGTAATACCAGTGATGTTATAGCGACGATACTCTGCCCGCAGGGGGCCATTCGCATCAAAGACCACACACGACGCCACGGTCTGCTCACCCATCGTATGGCTGATGTCGAAGCATTCCATGCGTTTCACTTCCGGCAGCTTGAGCAGCGTAGCAAGGGCGGTTAAACGCTGGCTGACGGTCGACTGCTGGGACAGTTTGGTGGTCAGCGCCGTGGCGGCATTGGTTCGCGCCAGCTTCAGATAACGCGCGCGATCGCCCCGCGGTTTCGTCTGGACATTCACCCGGCGGCCTGCCAGCTCTGAAAGCGAATCTGCCAGCAGGGTTTTATCGTCGAGCGTGAAGTCTAGAAGGATCTCCGAGGGCAGCGTACGCATCTGGCTGCCCTGCAAATAAAACTGGCCGACAAAAGTCTCCACCACTTCACCCAGCTCAGTGCCGCCCGGCACTTTCGGGAAGTAGCTGCGGCTGCCGAGCACTTTGCCCTGACGAATAAACAGCACGTGAACACAGGCCAGACCGGCGTCAAAGGCAACGCCGATAACATCGAGGTCGTCGCCCGTATTAGAAACAAACTGCTTCTCAGTCACCCTGCGCACCGCCTGGATCTGGTCGCGGATGCGTGCGGCCTCTTCAAATTCCAGCGCCGCGCTGGCTTTTTCCATACGAGTAATCAGTTGCGTCAGCACCTGATCGTCTTTCCCGGCTAAAAACAGGCGGACATATTCCACCTGCTGCGCGTACTCTTCTTCGCTTACCAGCCCTTCAACGCACGGCCCCAGGCAGCGGCCAATCTGATATTGCAGGCACGGCCGGGAACGGTTGCGGTAGACGCTGTTTTCACACTGGCGAACGGGGAAGATTTTTTGCAACAGCGCCAGCGTTTCGCGTACGGCATAACCGTTCGGGAAAGGGCCAAAGTATTCACCTTTCGCATGCTTAGCCCCACGATGCATCGCCAGGCGAGGATGGGTATCACCGCTCAGGAAGATAAACGGGTAGGACTTATCATCGCGCAGCAGGACGTTGTAGCGCGGCTGATACAGCTTGATATAGTTGTGCTCAAGCAGCAGCGCTTCCGTTTCCGTGTGCGTCACGGTGACATCAATGTTGTGGATGAGTGCGACCAGTGCTTCGGTTTTACGGGAGGCAAGATTGCTGCGGAAATAGCTGGAAAGGCGTTTTTTGAGATCTTTCGCCTTACCGACATAGATAACCGTACCGCCAGCGTCGTACATTCGGTAGACGCCCGGCTGGCTGGTGACGGTTTTCAGAAATGCTTTTGAATCGAACGCTTCACTCACTGACTTATTAACGACTCCGCATTGCACAAACCATGGCGAATGGCCAGGTGAGTCAGTTCGACATCACCGTGAATGTTCAATTTACTGAACATCCGATAGCGATAGCTGTTGACCGTTTTCGGGCTGAGATTCAACTGCTCTGAGATCTCATTCACCTTCTGACCTTTAGTGATCATCAGCATAATCTGCAATTCGCGCTCAGACAAACTGGCAAACGGAGATTCCGTTTTTTCCGGTTCAATCTGACTCAGAGCCATCTGTTGAGCAATATCAGAAGCGATGTAACGCTGCCCGGCGTATACGGTGCGGATCGCATTGACAACTTCCTGCGGCGCGGCGCCTTTACTGAGATACCCGGCAGCACCCGCCTGCATAACCCTGGCAGGCAGTGGATTTTCGGTATGGACGGTCAGCATGATGACTTTGGTATCAACGAACATGCGCGCGATTTTGCGCGTGGCTTCAAGCCCGCCAATACCGGGCATGTTCATATCCATCAGCACCACGTCTGCGGAGTTAGCGCGACACCATTTGACGGCATCTTCGCCACAGCACGCCTCGCCGGCAACTTTAATACCCTTTATATCTTCAAGAATGCGTCGTATCCCTGCGCGCACCAGTTCGTGGTCATCAACAAGAAGGACGTTGATCAAAGGAAATGTCTCCAGAATAGGGATAACGCTACTGACTGCTAATTGGGTTTATATTAACGGTTTTCCATGCAAGATTAAAACGCTAAAAAATCGGCTATACGATTCTGGTCTCGTTTTTGGAAATTAGGCTGTACAGCAAGTGGAAAGAAAACCCTTGTCCGCTGGGCTTTTACCGCTATTTTCTAGCATCGATATTCAAAAAGTTACTAAAACAGTTGTTAACTCAAACGAAAAAGAGCGCGCGATTTTTTGTAACAACAATTAACGAATGACGAACCGGGGATAAACATTTAATTGCCGCTAACATATTGGACAGAGTATCTTCATAATCCGCGTCGACCAATAATCGCGGCGCGACAAGTATAAAAAACAACCACTGCATTTTTTGCCATAGCTTGTGGTATACTCCGCCGCCTTAACTTTCATCGTCGCGCTCATGCGCTGTTTTATAATGAGGAAAATAAATGAGCACACCTGAATTTGCCACTGCCGAGAATAACCAGGAACTGGCACAGGAAGTAAACTGCCTGAAGTCGCTGCTGACGCTTATGCTACAGGCGATGGGCCAGGCTGATGCTGGACGTGTGATCATTAAAATGGAAAAACAGATCGCGCAGATGGAAGACCAGGCGGAATCCGCTGTTTTTGCCAATACGGTTAAGCAAATTAAACAAGCCTACCGCCAGTAACAAAAACGGCTGGATGCAAAGCATTCAGCCGTTTTCTCGTCTGACACGCAGAACGTGATATCAGTCAGATAAGTCCCGTCGCCGCGGCATAACACGCTATCTGGATCTTATTCGGTGCGTTGAATTTCTTCTGCATATTCTTCTGGTGGAAATTGACGGTATTTTCCGAGATGGAAAGAATGATGGCGATTTCTGCCGACGTCTTCCCTTCTGCGGTCCACTTCAGAATTTCCCGTTCACGCTTGCTGAATTTCATTTCAGGCGGCATCACCGTCTCATGTTCAAAGCGCAACAGTGTAGTGAGCGCCATCTGAACCAGCATTTGTAAACGCAGCTCAATCTCTTCACTGGATATCGAGTGTGCCTGTAAGCTAGTACATGACACGGAGAGGAAGCCGAGCGCATGATTTGGCAGCATCAGACACTGCGTTATTCCCTTACGTAAACCGTGGTCCCGCGCGCCGTCCCATAATTGCTGGGCATCCGTGAATAATTCATCCGTCCAGGGCAAATGACCCTGAATGAAATTCTCCGGCTTCAGTACCGGGTCAATGGCGAAATAATTCTCGGATTGATATTGCGCCATCCATTGTTGCGGATAACTGGAATGGACGGATGTTCGCGGGCGGGTAAATGGCACAGGGTGTCGAACACAAAGCGCATAATAATCGAATTCAAGCGCCTGCGTTTGTCGCTGAAGTTCCTGATATACCTCGTCAGCACAGGTCATTTCCTGAAACCGGAGGACGCATTCCCGTCGCCAGGTGAAAAAGTCTATATCCCTCATACTTGCCGAATGAAGCCTCTGATAAAGATAATCATTATTATGGTGAATATAACCTAACACATAAAGCAGGATCATTTATATAAAATATCGACCACAGACGGATTATCTTTAATTTGGCGATGGCTTATCCACATCGGGTGGAATAAAAAATCAACAAAACTGAATTTATGGGAGGATAATTTGCTCCAGAAGTGACATCTGGAGCAAATTGAGCGTGAAAATGCTACTGCATTAAGAATTTTTCAAGGAACTGGCGGGTTCGAGGCTGCTGAGGATTGGCAAACAGCGCCTTAGCTGGCCCCTGCTCTACTATTCGCCCCTGATCCATGAAAATTGCCCGATCGGCAACGTCGCGAGCGAAGCTCATTTCATGCGTCACAATCACCATTGTGCGTTTTTCCTGCGCCAACTGTCGGATAGTGTTAAGCACTTCCCCGACCAGCTCAGGATCGAGTGCGGATGTGGGTTCGTCGAACAGGATCACATCCGGGCGCATCGCCAGCGCGCGCGCAATGGCGACACGCTGCTGCTGCCCGCCAGATAACCGACGCGGATAGCTCGTCTCCTTCCCGGCCAGGCCAACCTTTGCCAGCAGCTCGCGGGCGCGGGCCGTCGCGTCTTCCTTTGGTTCACCCTTTACGATGACCGGACCTTCGATAATATTTTCCAGCACCGTACGGTGCGGAAAGAGATTAAAGCTCTGGAATACGAAGCCAACATGCTGACGCAGGCGGCGAATCAGCCCTTTTTGCTGGCTGATGGGTTTCCCGGTATCAATGGTGATATCGCCCACGCGGATCGTCCCACCTTCGGGCTGCTCAAGCAAATTAATGCTGCGCAACAGCGTGGTTTTCCCTGACCCACTCGGGCCGATAATTGCCACCACTTCGCCCTGCTCAACCTCAAGGTCGATGCCGTGCAGCACCGTTTGCCCGTGGAATTTTTTCACCAGGTTTTTGACGTCAATTGCACTCATTTTGGATCTCGCTCCTGGCGGTTAAGCTGGTTTTCAAAATAGTTTTGCAGGGCGGACAGCACCGTCGCCATCACCCAGTAAATCAGCGAGGCCGCCAGATACATGGTAAACACTTCCAGCGTGCGCGAGGTGATCAGCTGCGCCTGACGGAACAGCTCCGGCACCTGAATGGTCGCCGCAAGCGAGGTGTCTTTCACCAGGCTGATAAAGCTGTTGCTCAGCGGAGGTAGCGCCACGCGCGCCGCCTGGGGCAGGATCGCCCGGCGCAGCGTCTGCCACGGGGTCATCCCGATACTGGCCGCCGCTTCCCACTGTCCTTTATCGATGGACGAGATCGCCGCACGCAGCGTTTCAGAGGTGTACGCCGCCGTATTCAGCGACAGGCCAATCATCGCCGCCGGGATCGGATCCAGCTCGATACCGAACTGGGGCAGCCCGTAGTAAATCATAAACAGCTGGGCGATAAGCGGCGTTCCGCGAAACACGGAGATGTAAAACCGCGCCAGCCACCGCACCGGCCAGAAGTTCGACATGCGCATCAGTGCCAGCACAAACCCGAGCACCAGCCCGAAGAACATCCCGCCGATACTGAGCTGTAAAGTAAACACCGCGCCCTTAAGCAAGAACGGCAGCGAATCAATAACCAGTTGAATACTTTCTTGCATTATTATTTTTCTACCTGATTTTTAGACATGGGGATGATAGGCAAACAGCGCAGGCGCCCCGCCAGTATGAACAAACAAAATGGGTCCTTCATCCTTAAAGCGCTTGCGGGCGATGCCGTCGATAAGGCCCGCCATCGCCTTACCGGTATAGACAGGGTCAAGCAGAATACCTTCGAGGCGGGCCAGCAGCTTAACGGCCTCCATCCCTTCATCATTGGGGGTGCCATAACCCGGCGCGAAGTAGTCATCCCACAGCAATATTTCCGCCTTCGCCTGAAGCGCAAGCTGTTCTGCCACCGCCTGTTGCAGGGTGACGACTTTCGGCTTTTGATCCGCAACGCTTCTGGAAACCGTCACGCCAATCAACTCTACGTCCGGCATCAGTTGCTCAAGCCCGACCGCTAAACCGGCATGGGTACCCGCGCTGCCGGACGCCACTACCACCGAGGACAAACTCACCGCGCCTTCGCACTGCTGGGCGATTTCCAGCGCGCTCTCAACATAGCCGAGAGCACCCAGCGCATTCGAGCCGCCAACCGGGATGACGTACGGACGAAAGCCCTGCGCTTCCAGGCGCGTCGCCAGTTCATCAAGCTGTGCAGCCGGGTCGGTCAACGCGTCAACCATTTCAACCTGCACGTTGAACAGATCCAGCATCAGGCGGTTACCGTTAGTCAGGTAATTCTCTGCCTGCGTGCCAATCGGGTTCTCCAGCAGGGCTACGCAGTGAAGGCCCAGCTTCGCCGCCACTGCCGCCGTCTGGCGAACGTGGTTAGACTGAATTGCCCCGGCGGTAATCAGCGTATCCGCGCCCTCGCGCAGGGCATCGGCGGCGAGAAATTCCAGCTTGCGCAGCTTATTCCCGCCCATCGCCATGGGCGTCACATCGTCACGCTTAATGAAAATATCGCGCCCCAGATAGTCAGAAAATCGCGGCAGATACTCCAGCGGCGTGGGTGCGCCGATAAATTCCAGACGGGGAAAGCGCGTTAAATTCTGTAGTGACATGGTTCCTCCGGTCACGCAAACAATTGTTATTTCATTATGCACGCAGACGCGCGAGAAATAAAAAAGGCGCTTTTAAAAGCGCCTTTTTTTGTCGGTCAGAGACTTATTTCGTCACGTCTGCGCCGAACCACTTCTCAGAAAGCGCCTTCAGGCTGCCGTCTTTCTGCATTTCAGCAATGGCAGCATCAATGGCTTTCAGCAGATCTTCGTTACCTTTACGCACCGCCACGCCGGACTCCTGACGGGAGAACGCATCGCCCGCGACGGCCAGGGTATTGTTGGTTTTCTTCACCAGATCCAGCGCTGCCAGGCGGTCAACCAGAATGGCGTCTATACGGCCTACGCGCAGATCCTGGTATTTCGTCGGGTCATCATCATAGGTGCGGATGTCCACGCCCTGCACGTTCTGGCGCAGCCACTCTTCGTAGTTGGTGCCCAGACCGACGCCGACTTTCTTACCTTTCAGATCCGCGGCGGATTTGATGCTGCCTTCGTTACCTTTCTTCACCAGCGCCTGGATACCGGACACGGTGTACGGCGTGGAGAAGTCATACTTCTTCTTACGCTCGTCAGAAATGGTCACCTGGTTAATCACCACGTCGATACGTTTGGAATCCAGTGACGCCAGCATACCATCCCATTTGGTCGGTTTCAGGGAGGCTTTGACGCCGAGATGCTTGGCCAGCTCTTGCGCAAACTCCACTTCAAAACCGGTCAGCTTACCGTCGTCGCCCTGGAAGCTGAACGGAGGATAGGTTCCTTCCAGCCCAACCAGCAGCGTGCCGCGCTCTTTGACTTTGTTGAGCAGATTATCTGCCGCGAACGTTTTCACGCTCATCCCCGCGACCAGCGCAACGGCCATCATCCCCATCAGCGCCTGACGACCCAGAACTGCTAATTTCATAAGTACTCCGATACAGTGGAATTTTTGAGTAGTGTAGAGAAATCGCCTGCAACGTCAAAGGCGGCTGCGCTACATCTTATTCTTTTTTAATATATATCAGAAGTTGTTCCGGCGTGGACTTTCTGCTTTATGACGCCCGGCATCTGGACTTTATATTGCGCGTACTTTCGCAGCGCGATGCGGTAATTGTTGGTACTGGTGGCGGGCAGCCAGGGCTCCAGATTTTCATCCAGGTATCCGGTCGTCAGCAGATCGCGGGAGATATTTTGCATGGTCAAATGCTGACCCAGGCGGCGCAGGCGAACCACGTATTCACGCACGGTGCCGTGACTCATCTCCGTTTGTTCAAACAGGAATTGCTTGAAGCCGATAATATCGAAGAAGTCGCTTTGCTCTTTGCAATGGAGATCGCCACAGAAACGGCAAAGCGCTACCCACTCTTTTTGCTCTTCAAGCCAGGCGGCTTCGTCCATCAGCGTGTCGAGGCGGGAAATCGCAATCTTATTCACGATTTCACCGCGACGAACCAGCGTGATGCGGTCGAGTAATTTTTTACAGTGGGCGCAATGCGTCTGGCTGTGTTTAAAGTCTTTCAGGTAGCGGCTTAAAGGCCGTCTTTTAGATTGCTGCACCGTCATGATAACTCCTGGTTGTCAATACGTTGTGCGGCATTTCCAAGGCGAATGACTCACCTATAACTTACCCAGTTTTGTGCGCAGGCGTTTAATGGCCTGGCTGTGCAGCTGGCTCACCCGTGACTCGCCCACCTCCAGCACGGCGCCAATCTCTTTGAGATTGAGCTCTTCCTGGTAATAGAGGGTTAACACCAGTTGCTCACGTTCCGGTAAAGCTTCAATCGCTTCCATCACGCGCTGACGTAAATTCCCTTCCAGTAAGTGGTGTAACGGGTTTTCTTGCTGATGCTCATCCGTCACCAGCTCGATGCTATCGCCATGCTCTTCGCGCCACTCATCATAAGAGAAGAGTTGGCTGTTATTGGTATCGAGCAACATCTGACGATACTCTTCAACAGGAATGCCCAGGCGCTCCGCCACTTCGGTTTCCGTCGCGTTGCGCCCCAGCTCCTGTTCCAGCTGCCCCATCGCATGCGCCACTTCGCGCGCGTTGCGGCGAACGCTGCGCGGCACCCAGTCGCGGCTGCGCAGCTCGTCCAGCATCGCACCACGAATACGCTGCACTGCGTAAGTCGTAAATGCCGTTCCTTGCAGAGCGTCGTACCGGTCAACTGCATTCAATAACCCGATACCGCCCGCCTGTAGCAGATCGTCCAGTTCCACGCTCGCCGGCAAACGCACCTGGAGGCGCAATGCTTCGTGACGCACCAGCGGAACATAACGCTGCCACAGCGAGTGTTTATCCATTACACCTTCAGCGGTATAGAGTGAATTCACGATAAACAGCCCTGCGTTAGTTGAGTTATCGGCATGATTATCCGATTCTGGAGGGGTTTTAATCGGGTGAATAGTGGGTGAAATGAGGGGTTATTTGGGGGGTTACGCGTAAATGCGGACAGAAAAAACCCCGCCGAAGCGGGGTTTAAGCGTAATCAGGCGATTAGCCTTGCAGCAGAGACAGAACCTGCTGAGGAACCTGGTTAGCTTTGGACAGCACGGAGTTACCGGCCTGCTGGATAATCTGCGCTTTGGACATGTTGGACACTTCGGTCGCATAGTCGGCGTCCTGGATACGGGACTGCGCTTCAGACAGGTTGGTAGTGGTGTTGTTCAGGTTGGTTACCGCAGAGCTCAGACGGTTCTGTACCGCACCCAGAGAAGAACGGAATTTATCGATGGAGCTGATAGCGTCGTCCAAGGCTTTCAGTGGGTCAGTAGTGGCAGTAGTAGCAGTCTGAGCGTCAGTGGTGATCTTACCATTCGCATCTTTGTGCGCAACCTTGCCAGAACCATTGGTGATAGAGCCATCAGTCTGAATAAAATAAGTAGCTGTATTTGTGGTGGTTAATGCAGCGTTGTTATCAACATACACATCCGCAGCACCGTTTTTAACCGCACCGGCGTTGTCAACGGCATAGCCGGTAGATGTTGTATAACCTGCTGCAGCAGCACCGCTCTGCAGTTTGTCAGCGCTGATAGAGGCATTAGTAACATCGATAGTACCAGCCGTACCGCCTGCCAGAGTCAGGGTTTCGCCAGATGCAGTGGTAATAGAAGAAGCAATCGCAGTACCACCGCCGTTAGCCTGCAGACCAGCCAGTGTTGCAACTGGTGGGGTACCCGCGCTGTTTTTGGTCAGGTTGCCGGTAGTATCCAGATACAGAGCAGCACCATCATCTTTAGCGGTTAAAGTACCGTCTTTAGCAATGATGACGTCTTGTTTAGTTGTACCGATAGTAACGGTAGCTGAGGTAGTGTCGCCCGCAGATGGGTTCAGGTAGCTCAGAACCTGTGCAGAGGTCGCGCCTGTTACACCGAAAGTAAACTTGTCGTTTGCTTTATCGTAGGTGTAGGTATTTGCTGCTCCTGAGAGACCATCAGCAACAGTGCCAGCACTGAGGACAGTGTCACCATTTGCCAGGCTACCTAATACATCTGCAGAAGATGCAGCTTTAAATCCTGCAGAACCTGTGTACGTATTACCAGCCAGGGTAAAGCCAGCAGCGGTCATATCGGCTGCAGTTGCAACTGCGTTGGCTACGCCACCTTTACCGTTAACGTTAAAACCGGACAGTTTCAGAGTATTAGAGTCTATTTGTTTCAGGTCGATGGTGATGGTCTGGCCATCGTTCGCGCCAACCTGAATTTTCATGGAGCCGTCTTTTGCCAGCACGTTCACGCCGTTGAACTGGGTCTGACCAGATACGCGGTCAATTTCGTCCAGACGGGATTTGATTTCATCCTGAATTGAGTCCAGGTCAGACTGGGAGTTAGTACCGGTAGAAGACTGAACGGTCAGCTCACGAATACGCTGTAAGTTGTTGTTGATTTCAGACAGTGCGCCTTCAGTAGTCTGTGCAACAGAGATGCCGTCGTTAGCGTTACGTGCAGCCTGAGTCAGACCTTTGATGTTGGAGGTGAAGCGGTTAGCAATCGCCTGGCCAGCAGCATCATCTTTTGCGCTGTTGATACGCAGACCAGATGACAGACGCTCAATGGCGGTAGACATTGAAGACTGGTTCTTGTTGATGTTGTTCTGAGTGATCAGCGAGAGGCTGTTGGTATTAATGACTTGTGCCATGATTACGTTTCCTGTTGTTCATCAAATCTGTGGGTTAGATTTGGGTTTCCACCCTTCGGCTTCATCGCCGTCAATGGTGTTATCGTCTGGTCCAAACCAACCTTTAGATTTTTTTTCAGGATCGCGTTAATTTTTTTAGCCACGGAAATACTCTTCTCCAATAGCGTTATTCTCGCCATTAAAAATTTGAACCTAACCGTAAACTTTCCTGAGTTGAGGCCGATAACCCCACTATTCGTTCTACATGTCGTTACATTAAGGAATAAATATGGCAAGTATTTCTACGTTGGGAGTCGGATCAGGTTTGCAGTTAGGCGACATTCTGGACAGTCTGACCGCTGCACAAAAAGCACAACTGACGCCGATCTCTAAGCAGCAAACTTCCTATACAGCAAAACTTAGTGCTTACGGCACGCTGAAAAGTGCATTGGAATCCTTCCAGACGGCAAATACTGCACTTAGCAAAGCCGATCTCTTTACAGCGACTACCACCGCCAGCAGCAGCACATCCTTCAGTGCTACAACCAGCGGCAGCGCGATTGCGGGTAAATACACCATTAACGTATCGCAGCTTGCGCAGGCGCAAACCCTGACAACAGCTAAAACGCAAAGTGATAATAAAACGGCGATTGCGACAGCGGACAGCACCATCACCATTCAGCAAGGTGGTGACAAGAAACCTGTCACCATTAATATCAGTGCAGAAAACAGTTCTCTAACTGGTATCCGAGATGCGATCAACAAAGCGGATGCTGGCGTAAGTGCCAGTATTATTAACGTCGGTAATGGTGAGTATCGTCTGTCCATTACGTCGAAAGATACCGGTAAAGACAATGCCATGACTATTAGTGTCAGCGGCGATGCGGCACTTCAGTCCTTCATGGGCTATAACGGTAATAGCGCAGATACCGCTAACGGCATGATGGAAAGCGTTACGGCCCAAAATGCGCTATTGAAAGTTAATAACGTTGATATTGAAAACAGCAGCAATACAATCAGTGATGCGCTGGAAGATATCACTCTCAACCTGAACGACGTGACAACCGGTAATCAGACCTTAACGATCACTACCGATAACACTAAAGCGACCAAAGCGATAAACGACTGGGTGACGGCGTATAACTCCCTGCAAGATACTTTCAGCAGCCTCACAAAATATACTGCTGTGGATGCGGGTTCAGACGCTCAGAATACCAGCAACGGCGCGTTATTAGGCGACAGTACGCTACGCACTATTCAGACTCAGTTGAGAAGCGTGCTGAATAATCCTCACACCAGTTCCAATATCAAGACCCTGGCTCAAGCTGGCATCACTACCGACCCAAGCACCGGTAAACTGGAAGTGGATGATGACAAGCTTAGCGCGGCAATGAAAAACAGCGCGGCTGGTATCAAAGACCTGCTGATCGGTGACGGGAAAACATCCGGTATCACCACCACCGTTGGAACAAACCTCACAGGTTGGCTCTCCAGTACCGGCATCATTCAGGCTGCAAAAGATGGCGTCAGTAAAACCCTGAACAATTTAACCAAGCAATATAACGCGGCCAGCGAGCGTATCGACACCATGGTAGCGCGTTATAAAGAACAGTTTACGCAATTGGACGTCATGATGAACTCGTTGAACTCTACGAGCAGCTACCTTACACAACAGTTCGAAAATACGTCTTCCAACAAGTAGTAACAGATAATCAGACCCGAGGGGGATAACATGTACGGCGCAAAAGGCACGCAGGCCTACGCAAAGATAGAAGTTGAAAGCGCGGTGATGAGCGCCAGCCAGCAGCAGCTGGTTATCATGCTATTTGATGGAGCCCTCAGCGCACTGGTACGGGCACGTCTGTTCCTTGCAGACGGTAATATCCAGGCAAAAGGGCTGGCGCTCTCCAAAGCGATTAATATCATCGAAAATGGCCTGAAGGTCGGATTGGATGAAGAGAGTAAAGACGAGTTAACACAAAACCTGATCGCTCTCTATGCCTATATGGTTCGTCGCCTGCTTCAGGCCAACCTTCGCAATGATGCCAGTGCCATCGAAGAGGTGGAAAATTTACTGCGCAATATTGCGGATGGCTGGAAGGAGGCAGCAGGTATACCAACTCTTGTCCAGGACGCCGTCTAATGAGTAACGCACCGCAACTTTATGCCCTTTATCAGCAACTCCTTGAGCAGAGCCAGTTGATGTTGCGACTGGCCCGGCAGGGACTATGGGATGATCTGATCATCTGTGAAACCGACTATGTTAATGCGGTGCACTCACTGGCTCGTCTCACTCAGGAAAGTGAACCTTCGATGCAGATTCAGGAGCAGCTTCGCCCGACGCTGCGGGTGATCCTGGACAACGAAGGCCAGGTAAAAACGTTGCTGCAAGCCAGAATGGATGAACTGGCGAAGCTGGTTGGGCAATCCTCCATCCAGAAAACCGTTCTCTCCACCTACGGTAACCAGGGCGGTCATGTCCTGGTTCCGCAAAGTAATAGCGATATCAATTAGCCATTTAACTGGCGTTCGAGCGTTAACCGTTTCGTTCGCCAGGCATTTCTGCCAAACCTGCTCCATACTTGAGTTTCGCGACCTCATGGAGATGGTGCATGCGCAACCCAACACTTTTACAATGTTTTCACTGGTACTACCCCACCGGCGGTGAACTGTGGCGAGAAGTCACGGCATTAGCCCCCAACCTGAACGAAATCGGCATCAATATGGTCTGGTTACCGCCGGCATACAAAGGGGCATCCGGCGGCTATTCCGTCGGGTATGACTCTTATGACCTTTTCGACCTCGGTGAGTTTGACCAGAAAGGCAGCGTCGCCACCAAATACGGCGATAAAGCCCAGTTGTTGGAGGCCATCAACGCCTTAAAAAGTAACCAGATTGCGGTGCTTCTGGACGTGGTGGTCAACCACAAAATGGGGGCCGATGAGAAGGAACCCGTCCGCGTGCAGCGCGTGGATGCGCAGGATCGCACCCAAATCAGCGATGAGATCATCGAATGTGAAGCCTGGACGCGCTACACCTTTCCCGTTCGGGCCGGCCAGTATTCGCAGTTCATCTGGGATTACAAATGCTTTAGCGGTATCGACCACATTGAAAACCCTAATGAGGACGGTATCTTCAAAATCGTGAACGACTACACCGGCGAAGGCTGGAACGATCAGGTCGACGACGAGATGGGCAATTTCGATTACCTGATGGGTGAAAATATCGATTTTCGCAACCATGCGGTGACGGAGGAGATCAAATACTGGGCGCGCTGGGTGATGGAGCAAACCCACTGCGACGGCTTCCGCCTGGACGCGGTAAAACACATCCCGGCCTGGTTCTACAAAGAGTGGATTGAGCACGTCCAGGAGGTGGCCCCGCAGCCGCTGTTTATCGTGGCGGAATACTGGTCTCACGAAGTGGATAAATTGCAGCACTACATCAATCAGGTGGACGGTAAAACCATGCTGTTTGATGCGCCACTGCAAATGAAATTTCACGAAGCATCACGCCAGGGACGCGACTACGATATGAGCCAGATTTTCACCGGTACGCTGGTGGAAGCCGATCCGTTCCATGCCGTGACCCTGGTGGCCAACCATGACACCCAACCCTTGCAGGCGCTGGAAGCCCCGGTTGAAGCCTGGTTCAAACCGCTGGCGTACGCGCTCATCCTGCTGCGTGAAAACGGCGTGCCGAGCGTGTTCTACCCGGATCTTTTTGGCGCCAGCTATGACGACACCGGCGGGGATGGCGAGACGTATCACATCGATATGCCGGTGATTGAACAGCTCCACGAGCTGATCCTCGCCCGGCAGCGTTTTGCCCACGGCGTGCAGACGCTGTTTTTCGATCATCCAAACTGCATTGCGTTCAGCCGCAGCGGGACTGAGGAGCACCCGGGCTGTGTGGTGGTGCTGTCGAATGGTGATGACGGCGAGAAGACGATCTGCCTCGGGGAAAATTACGGCAATAAGACCTGGCGTGATTTTTTAGGCAACCGCGAGGAAACCGTGACCACGGCGGCGGATGGCGAAGGGACGTTCTTCTGTAACGGGGGAAGCGTCAGCGTCTGGGTGATTGAGGACGCGCTGTAATGCTGGAACAGTGCGGTCTTAAAGTGAACGGAATGACCACCAGAGCCGTATGTTCCCCCTCACCCCAGCCCTCTCCCTCCAGGGAGAGGGGGCCGACGGTGAAGGCATTATTTTGTGGAGATCCCTCAGACCACGGGTAGAGGGCGCAAACTCCAAAACGGTTACGGAAGCTTACTCTCCAGCGGATACTTGCTCAGGTAATCTGCGCATTCCACCGTTGGGCGGTCAACCTTGTACAGTTCCATGCCGTCATACTCCAGCGCCGCCCCATCACGATCGAGCGGATAGACGTCTCGTTTTTCGGTCACGTTATAATAATCATCTGAACGCAGCATGATCTTACCCGTCACCGCGATAACGCGCTGCCACTGACGGCAGTCCAGGGTATCACCCTCTGGCGTCACCACCAGCGTGGCAATCGCCTCCGGGCTCACCATCGCGCTCTGCGGCCCTTTCGACTGCCAGTAACCTGCCAGATGCGAAGGTGCCGGATGCTTAACCACTTCCTGATAGTTTTCGACCTGAACGCATCCCGCTAACGTCAGCATTGCAGCCACAATTGCTACTTTTTTCATCATCTTTCCTGCATGCGAAGAAAAAAATATTGTGGCATTAAAGCCATCAGGCTGCCAGCGTAAGATTGGAAGGTTTCACACCTGCATCGACATCACGTCCTGATACGCCGACACCAGCTTGTTACGCACCTGCAACCCCATCTGCAATGACACCGACGCTTTTTGCAGATCGGCCATCACATCGTTGAGCGCCACGCCGGGTTCGCCAAGGGTAAATCTCTCAGCCTGGGTACGGGCCGCGTTTTGCTTGTCGCTGATCCGGTCCAGCGCCGCATGCAGTTGACCGGCGAAGCTAATGCCCTGCGGCTGGTCAGCCACGCTCTGATTACGGGCGGTCATCGCCGTTGCCTGTAACTGACTGAGTACCCCTTCAATGCCCTGTATAGCCATGACTCTCCCCTGGATGGTTTTTTACGAGGTCAAGACTAACAGCTTGTCAATAAGATAATGGCGGTAAATAGCGTTAAAAAACCAGGTTATTTGACGCATAGAAAATCCCGAATCATCAAATAATGGCAGGGCCATCAGTATGGAACTTTTGTCGTGTTTGCCGACCCGGGAGTCAGTTTTGTTTCTCTACACGAATAACGTAAACCACCAGGATTTAAGAGGTGCGCAATGAGTGCGACAGCAGCATCGACAGCGCCGCAGAATAAATCACTCGAGTGGATGAACCGCCTTCGCGCCAACCCTAAGATCCCGTTGATTGTGGCAGGCGCTGCCGCCATTGCGATCGTTGTCGCGATGGTCTTATGGGCAAAAAGCCCGGATTACCGCGCGCTCTACAGCAACCTTTCCGACCAGGATGGCGGTGCCATCGTCACCCAGCTGACCCAGATGAACATCCCGTATCGCTTTGCCGATAACGGTGGTGCGCTTGAAGTGCCGGCAGATAAAGTGCACGAGCTTCGCCTGCGTCTCGCCCAGCAGGGACTGCCGAAAGGCGGCGCGGTTGGGTTTGAATTGCTGGATCAGGAAAAATTCGGCATCAGCCAGTTCAGCGAGCAGGTTAACTACCAGCGCGCGCTGGAAGGTGAGCTGGCCCGTACGATTGAAACCTTAGGCCCGGTGAAAAGTGCCCGCGTGCACCTGGCGATGCCAAAGCCGTCCCTGTTTGTCCGTGAACAAAAGTCCCCTTCTGCCTCTGTGACGGTTAACCTCGAACCTGGCCGTGCGCTGGATGAAGGGCAGATCAGCGCCGTCACGCACCTGGTCTCCAGTGCGGTTGCCGGTCTGCCGCCGGGTAACGTTACGCTGGTGGATCAGAGCGGTCACCTGCTGACGCAGTCCAACACCGCCGGGCGCGATCTCAACGACGCCCAGCTGAAATACGCTGCCGACGTGGAAGGCCGTCTCCAGCGTCGCATCGAAGCGATTCTGGGCCCGGTGGTGGGCAACAGCAACGTGCATGCGCAGGTCACCGCGCAGATTGATTTCTCGAATAAAGAACAGACCGAAGAGCAGTACGCCCCGAACGGGGATGCTTCTCGCGCCGTGTTACGCTCGCGTCAGATCAATGAGACGGAACAGGTCGGTGGCCAGTATCCTGGCGGTGTGCCGGGTGCGCTCTCTAACCAGCCTGCGCCTGCCAACGCCGCGCCAATCTCCACGCCGCCGGCCAACCCGCAGAACGGTCAGCAAACGAATCAGCAGACGACCTCGACCGCGAACAGTGCCGGCCCGCGTAACAGCAGCCGTAACGAAACGACCAACTACGAAGTCGACCGGACTATCCGCCATACCAAACTGAACACGGGAGATATTCAGCGTCTCTCTGTTGCCGTGGTGGTGAACTACAAAACGCTGCCGGACGGTAAACCGCTGCCGCTCACGGCAGAGCAGATGAAGCAGATCGAAGATTTGACCCGCGAAGCGATGGGCTTCTCTGAAAAACGTGGCGATACCCTCAACGTTGTGAACTCACCGTTCAACCCGGTGGATGAGACCGGTGGCGAACTGCCGTTCTGGCAACAGCAGGCGTTCTTCGATCAGCTGATGTCCGCAGGCCGCTGGCTGCTGGTGCTGATTGTCGCGTGGCTGCTGTGGCGTAAGGGTGTCCGTCCTCAGCTTCAGCGTCGCGCTGAAGCCGAAAAAGCTGCGCTGGAACAGAAGAACGCGCGTCCGGACGAGGAAGAAGCGGTTGAAGTTCGTCTCAGCAAAGATGAACAGATGCAGCAGCGCCGTGCTAACCAGCGTATGGGCGCAGAGGTGATGAGCCAGCGCATTCGCGAAATGTCAGATAACGATCCGCGCGTCGTCGCGCTGGTCATCCGCGGTTGGATGGGTAACGAACATGAGTAATACGCTTACAGGCACCGATAAGAGCGTCATCCTGCTGATGACCATTGGCGAAGATCGCGCGGCGGAGGTGTTTAAACACCTCTCTCAGCGAGAAGTGCAGATCCTCAGCGCGGCGATGGCCAACGTGCGCCAGATCTCCAACAAGCAACTGACCGAAGTGCTGGCGGAGTTTGAGCAGGAAGCCGAGCAGTTTGCTGCGCTCAACGTCAACGCCAACGAATACCTGCGCTCCGTGCTGGTTAAGGCGCTGGGCGAAGAGCGCGCCGCCAGCCTGCTGGAAGATATTCTCGAAACGCGCGACACCGCCAGCGGGATCGAAACGCTCAACTTTATGGAACCGCAAAGCGCCGCCGATCTTATTCGCGACGAGCACCCGCAGATTATCGCCACCATTCTGGTCCACCTCAAACGGGGCCAGGCGGCCGATATTCTGGCGCTGTTCGACGAGCGCCTGCGCCACGACGTGATGCTGCGTATCGCCACCTTCGGCGGCGTCCAGCCAGCCGCGCTGGCGGAGCTGACCGAAGTGCTGAACAACCTGCTCGACGGCCAGAACCTCAAGCGCAGCAAAATGGGCGGCGTGAGAACGGCAGCGGAAATCATCAACCTGATGAAAACGCAGCAGGAAGAGGCGGTTATTACGGCGGTGCGCGAGTTCGACGGCGAACTGGCACAGAAAATTATCGACGAGATGTTCCTGTTCGAAAACCTGGTCGAAGTGGACGATCGCAGCATCCAGCGCCTGCTTCAGGAAGTGGATTCGGAGTCCCTGCTTATCGCCCTCAAAGGCGCCGAGCAGCCGCTGCGCGAGAAGTTCCTGCGCAACATGTCCCAGCGTGCGGCCGATATCCTGCGCGACGACCTGGCCAACCGTGGCCCGGTGCGTTTGTCTCAGGTGGAGAACGAACAGAAAGCGATCCTGCTTATTGTTCGTCGTCTGGCAGAAACCGGCGAGATGGTGATTGGCAGCGGAGACGACACCTATGTCTGATGAACTGTCGTGGAAGCGCTGGACGCCTGACGACCTCTCCCCTCCCACCGCAGAGTTCACCCCTGCCATAGTGTCGTCCGATGAGGGCGACGCCGGGGCGGGCGTGCCCGAGCTGAGTGAAGAGGAACAGCGCGCCCAGATGCTGGCCCAGATGCAAATGCAGGCGCACGAGCAGGGCTTCAACGCCGGGATGAACGAAGGCCGTCAGACCGGGCACGCACAGGGTTATCAGGAAGGGCTGGCGAAAGGTTTAGAGCAGGGCATTGAGCAGGCGCGCCAGCAGCAGGCGCCGCTGCATGCCCGTATGCAGCAGCTGGTGAGCGAGTTTCAGCACACGCTGGATGCGCTCGACAGCGTGATTGCCTCGCGCCTGATGCAGATGGCGCTGGAGGCGGCCCGTCAGGTGATCGGCCAGACGCCGGTCGTGGATAACGCCGCGCTGATTAAGCAAATCCAGGGGCTGCTCCAGCAGGAGCCGCTGTTCAGCGGCAAACCGCAGCTGCGCGTGCATCCTGATGATTTGCAGCGCGTGGAAGAGAGCCTCGGCGCGACGCTGAGCCTGCACGGCTGGCGGCTGCGCGGCGATCCGTCGCTCCATCACGGAGGCTGTAAGGTCTCGGCGGATGAGGGCGATCTGGATGCCAGCGTCGCGACCCGCTGGCAGGAACTGTGCCGCCTGGCGGCACCGGGAGTCGTCTGATGACCGCACGCCTTACGCGCTGGCTTAACACGCTCGATAATTTTGAAACGAAGATGGCGCAGCTGCCATCCGTTCGTCGTTATGGACGCCTGACGCGTGCCACCGGTCTGGTCCTGGAAGCCACGGGTCTGCAACTTCCGCTCGGCGCCACCTGCGTGATTGAGCGTCAGGACGGGAGTGAGACGCGTGAAGTGGAAAGTGAAGTGGTCGGGTTTAACGGCCAGCGACTGTTTCTGATGCCCCTTGAGGAAGTGGAAGGGATTTTGCCCGGCGCCCGCGTCTACGCGAAAAACATCAGCGGTGACGGCCTGCAAAGCGGCAAACAGCTCCCGCTCGGTCCGGCGCTGCTGGGCCGCGTGCTGGACGGGAGCGGCAAACCGCTCGATGGCCTGCCCTCCCCTGATACCACCGAAACCGGCGCGCTGATCACCCAACCCTTTAACCCGCTGCAACGCACGCCAATCGAGCACGTACTGGATACCGGCGTGCGGCCGATTAACGCCCTGCTCACCGTGGGACGCGGCCAGCGTATGGGGCTGTTTGCCGGCTCCGGCGTGGGTAAATCGGTCCTGCTCGGCATGATGGCGCGTTATACCCAGGCGGACGTTATCGTCGTCGGCCTGATTGGTGAGCGTGGTCGCGAAGTCAAAGATTTCATCGAAAACATTCTTGGTGCGGAGGGTCGCGCCCGCTCGGTGGTGATCGCCGCCCCGGCGGACGTATCGCCGCTGCTGCGTATGCAGGGTGCCGCCTACGCCACGCGAATCGCGGAAGATTTCCGCGACCGGGGCCAACACGTGCTGCTGATTATGGACTCCCTGACCCGCTACGCGATGGCGCAGCGTGAGATTGCGCTGGCCATCGGCGAGCCGCCCGCCACCAAAGGTTACCCGCCGTCGGTCTTCGCCAAGCTCCCGGCGTTGGTTGAGCGTGCGGGGAATGGCATCAGCGGCGGAGGCTCCATCACCGCGTTCTATACGGTACTGACCGAAGGCGATGACCAGCAGGACCCGATTGCCGATTCTGCGCGCGCGATCCTCGACGGCCATATCGTGCTGTCGCGCCGTCTGGCCGAAGCCGGGCACTACCCGGCGATTGATATTGAAGCGTCGATCAGCCGTGCGATGACGGCCCTGATCACCGAGCAACACTACGCCCGCGTGCGTAACTTCAAACAACTGCTCTCCAGCTTCCAGCGCAACCGCGATCTGGTAAGCGTCGGGGCGTACGCCAAAGGCAGCGATCCGATGCTCGATAAAGCGATTGCCCTGTGGCCGCAGCTGGAGGCATTTCTGCAACAGGGTATTTTTGAACGCGCCGACTGGGAAGATTCCCTCCAGGCACTGGAGCTGATTTTCCCGCAGGTGTAACACAGGTGGAGGGCGAAGGTCATGGCGCAGAACAGCGCGTTATCAACGCTGAAAGATCTGGCTGAAAAAGAAGTTGATGATGCCGCATTGCAACTTGGCGCAATGCGACGCGGGTGCCAGCAGGCTGAAGAACAGTTGAAGATGTTAATCGACTATCAGCATGAATATCGCACCAACCTTAACACCGACATGACGCAGGGCATTGGTAGCCAGCGCTGGATTAACTATCAGCAGTTTATCCAGACGCTGGAAAAGGCGATTGAGCAGCATCGCCAGCAGCTTAACCAGTGGACGCAAAAAGTCGATACCGCGCTGAATTTCTGGCGCGAGAAAAAACAGCGGTTGCAGGCCTGGCAAACCTTACAGGACCGGCAGATTGCAGCCTCGACCCTGGCGGAAAACCGTCTGGATCAGAAAAAAATGGATGAGTTTGCCCAGCGCGCATCAATGAGGAAACCAGAATGATCACACTGCAACAACTGCTGATGACCGACAGCGACCCGTCCGGCGGCACGCTGACCGGAAAAGGCGCTGAGGGCGCGCAAGATTTTCTCTCTCTGCTGGCGGGCGCGCTGACCGAGACCACCGGCAAAGGCAAAGATGCTCCGCTGACGCTGGCCGATCTGAAAGCGGCGGGCAGCAAGCTGTCGACAGCGGCACAGGAAAAAAACGGTGATACCACGCTCCAGGCCAAAATCGCCGAGCTGCTCTCCCGCCAGGAGACCCTGACTGATGAAGATACCGCCGTCTCCCTGCAAAGCCTCGTCTCCGGCCTGAAACCCGCAGCGAATACGGATGCGCTGAAGGCGCTGACCCGGACGGACGCGAAAGCAAACAGCGAGACCACGACTGAAGAAGAGGAGCTGGCCGGGTTAAGCGCGCTGATGGCGATGTTGCCGCACCAGCAGACTACCACCCCAATGGCGACGCAGCCAGCAAGCACCGGGGAGGTCGCCCCTCGTGCCGCCCTCCCCTCTGCGCTAGCCCAGACGGACAACGGCCAGCATCAGCCGCTTAGCCATGCGTTAACGGGTCAGGAAAAAACGTCGGTTCAGGACAGCGACACGTCGCTGCCCGCCACGGCAGCCGTTACCGCCGTCGCGGAGAAGCAGGACGTAGTGAGCACGGCGTCGTCTGCCGCCAGCCCAACCGCGACGCTGGCCCCGATCGTTAGTCACCTGGCAACCCCCCAGTCTGCCGCTACCGTTGCGACCGCGCCGGTGTTAAGCCAGCCGCTGGGCACGCACGAATGGCAGCAGAATCTAAGCCAGCACATCACCCTGTTCACCAGACAGGGCCAACAGACCGCAGAGCTACGCCTGCACCCGGAAGATCTGGGTCAGGTGCAAATTTCGCTTAAGCTGGATGACAACCAGGCGCAGTTGCAGATGGTTTCGCCCCACAGCCACGTTCGTGCGGCGCTGGAAGCGGCCCTGCCGATCCTGCGCACGCAGCTTGCGGAAAACGGCATACAGCTTTCCCAAAGCAGCGTCAGCAGCGAAGGCTTTGCCGGGCAGCAGCAATCTTCATCCGGGCAACAACAGCATGCTTCGCGTTCAGGCCAGCATGGCGGGTTTAACGAGGAGAGCGAAGAGTTATTGCCTGCCCCTGCCGCCCTGCAATCCGCCGCGCGCGGCAGCCGTGCCGTAGACATCTTTGCCTAAACGCCAGAGGTAACGTGATTATCCCCGTCTTTTCCACGCTTTGACCTAAGCCGGACACGGGATAATCACCGTATTAAGCTGTACCGAAACAGGAAGCTCGTATCAGATGACAGACTCCGCTATCACCAAAAAAAGCAAGCGTTCCATCTGGATCCCGCTGCTGGTGTTGATTACCCTCGCGGCCTGCGCCACCGCAGGCTACAGTTACTGGCGTATGCAGCAGGAACCCTCCAGCGCAGCCGCCAAAGCTGAAGCGCCGCCTCCACCGGCGCCGGTCTTCTACCCGCTGGATACGTTCACCGTGAACCTCGGCGATGCGGATCGCGTGCTTTACGTGGGCATTACGCTGCGTCTGAAAGATGAAGCGACCCGTGCACGTCTGAACGACTACCTGCCAGAAGTGCGTAGCCGTCTGCTGCTGCTGTTTTCTCGTCAGGATGCCTCCGCGCTCGCCACCGATGTGGGCAAGCAAAAGCTGGTCGATGCGATCAAACAGACGCTGGCGACCCCGCTGGTCAACGGCCAACCTAAGCAGGAAGTCACTGACGTTCTGTATACAGCCTTCATTCTGCGGTAACGACATGGGCGACAGTATTCTTTCTCAGGCAGAAATCGATGCGCTGCTCAATGGCGACAGCGATAAGAGTGACGATCCGAAGCCGGGTCTGACCGGCGACGATAATATTCGTCCCTACGATCCCAATACCCAGCGTCGCGTGGTGCGCGAGCGTTTACAGGCGCTGGAGATCATCAACGAACGTTTCGCACGTCAGTTCCGAATGGGGCTGTTTAACCTGCTGCGTCGTAGCCCGGATATCACCGTCGGTGCGATCCGCATTCAGCCGTATCATGAGTTTGCCCGCAACCTGCCGGTGCCAACCAACCTTAACCTGATCCATCTGAAACCGCTGCGCGGTACCGGCCTGGTGGTGTTCTCGCCAAGCCTGGTGTTCATCGCAGTGGATAACCTGTTCGGTGGCGATGGCCGTTTCCCGACCAAAGTGGAAGGCCGCGAGTTTACCCATACCGAACAGCGCGTTATCAACCGCATGCTGAAGCTGGCGCTGGAATCCTACAGCGACGCGTGGAAAGCGATTAACCCGCTGGAAGTGGAGTACGTCCGTTCCGAGATGCAGGTGAAGTTTACCAACATCACCACTTCACCGAATGACATCGTGGTGAACACCCCGTTCCACGTCGAAATCGGCAACCTGACGGGCGAGTTCAACATCTGCCTGCCGTTCAGCATGATTGAACCGCTGCGCGAACTGCTGGTGAACCCGCCGCTGGAGAACTCACGCCATGAAGATCAGAACTGGCGTGAGAACCTGGTGCGCCAGGTTCAGCACTCGCAGCTGGAGCTGGTGGCTAACTTTGCCGACATCTCCATGCGGTTATCGCAGATCCTGAAATTACAACCCGGCGACGTTTTGCCGATAGATAAACCCGACCGCATTATTGCCCATGTGGATGGCGTACCCGTGCTGACAAGCCAGTACGGCACAATTAACGGCCAGTATGCGTTACGCGTTGAGCACTTGATCAACCCGATTTTGAATTCGCTGAATGAGGAACAGCCCAAATGAGTGACATGAACAATCCGTCCGATGAAAACAGCGGAGCACTGGACGATCTGTGGGCTGACGCGTTAAACGAGCAAAAAACGACGCCGACGAAAAGCGCGGCAGACGCGGTCTTCCAGCAGTTAGGCGGCGGCGACGTCAGCGGGACGTTACAGGACATCGACCTGATTATGGACATTCCGGTCAAGCTGACCGTTGAGCTGGGCCGCACCCGCATGACTATTAAAGAGCTGCTGCGCCTGACGCAGGGTTCCGTTGTAGCCCTGGACGGTTTAGCGGGTGAGCCACTGGATATTCTGATCAACGGCTACCTGATTGCACAGGGCGAAGTAGTGGTGGTGGCCGATAAATACGGCGTACGTATCACCGACATCATTACCCCTTCCGAACGTATGCGTCGCCTGAGCCGTTAAGTATGAAAACCCAGGCAACACTGTCCGCGCCCTCCGCCGTACCCGGCTCCCCGCTGCTTCAGGTGAGCGGCGCGCTGTTCGGTATTATTGCCTTTATCCTTATCGCTGCCTGGCTGGCAAAGCGTTTCGGGCTGGCGGGGAAAACGGCCGGCACGCGCGGACTGAAGGTCAGCGCCAGCACCACACTCGGCCCACGCGAGCGCGTGGTCATTGTGGAAGTGGAAGATGCGCGACTGGTGCTAGGCGTGACCGCCTCCAGCATTAACGTTCTTCACACGCTGCCCCCTTCGCCTGTCACGGTGGAGGCTAACGCCCCGGCCCCTGCGGATTTTCAGTCCGTTATGAAGAGTTTGCTCAAGCGTTCCGGGAGATCCTGATGCGCCGTTTGTTATTGCTTACGCTGGCAGGTCTGGGCCTGTTCGCGCCTTCTGTGTATGCGCAGCTGCCGGGGCTGGTTTCCACGCCGCTGGCGAACGGGGGACAAAGCTGGTCCCTCTCCGTGCAGACGCTGGTGTTCATCACCTCACTGACCTTTATCCCGGCGATCCTGCTGATGATGACCAGTTTCACCCGCATCATCATTGTGTTTGGTCTGCTGCGAAATGCGCTCGGCACGCCGTCCGCGCCGCCCAATCAGGTGCTGCTGGGTTTAGCCCTGTTCCTGACCTTTTTCATTATGTCGCCGGTGATCGACAAGATTTACACCGAGGCGTACCAGCCGTTCAGCGAAGATAAAATTTCCATGCAGGTTGCCCTGGAAAAGGGGGCTCAGCCATTACGTGAATTTATGCTTCGCCAGACGCGCGAAGCGGATTTGGCCCTGTTTGCCCGTCTCGCTAACACGGGCGAGTTACAGGGACCGGAAGCGGTGCCGATGCGCATTCTGCTGCCAGCGTATGTGACCAGTGAGCTGAAAACGGCGTTCCAGATTGGCTTCACCATTTTCATTCCGTTCCTGATTATTGACCTGGTGATCGCCAGCGTCCTGATGGCGCTCGGGATGATGATGGTCCCGCCCGCAACCATTGCCCTGCCCTTTAAGATCATGCTGTTCGTGCTGGTCGATGGCTGGCAACTGCTGGTCAGCTCGCTGGCGCAGAGTTTCTACAGTTGAGGAGCACGCAATGACGCCTGAGTCGGTCATGATGATGGGCACGGAAGCGATGAAAGTCGCGATTGCCGTCGCCGCGCCCCTGCTTCTGGTTGCGCTGGTAACCGGTCTGATTATCAGTATTCTTCAGGCCGCCACGCAGATTAACGAAATGACCCTGTCGTTCATCCCGAAGATCATCGCCGTCTTCGTGGCGATTATCGTTGCCGGGCCCTGGATGCTCAATTTGCTGCTGGACTACATGCGCAACCTGTTCACCAATCTGCCTTACATCATCGGCTGACGGACGATGCTGCAATTCACCAGCGATCAGTTTGTTCAGTGGCTCGGGATCTATTTCTGGCCGATGCTGCGCATCATGGCGCTGATCTCCACCGCCCCCATACTCAGTGAAAAGTCGGTGCCTAAACGCATCAAAATTGGGTTGGGCATGGTTATCACCATTATCGTTGCCCCTTCCCTGCCGGCGGTGGATATTCCGATTTTTTCCCCGAATGCGATCTGGATTGCCCTGCAACAGGTGATGATTGGCGTGGCGGTCGGATTTACGATGCAGCTCGCCTTCGCCGCGGTACGAACGGCGGGCGAACTGATCGGTTTGCAGATGGGTCTGTCTTTCGCGACGTTCGTTGACCCGGGCAGCCATCTGAATATGCCCGTGCTGGCGCGTATTATCGACCTGCTGGCGATGCTGTTGTTTCTCTCGTTCAACGGCCACCTGTGGCTCATCTCTATGCTGGTGGACACCTTCCACACGCTGCCGATTGGCGACAACCCGGTGAACAGTAACGCTTTTCTGGCGCTGGTGCGGGCTGCCGGGCTGATCTTCCTCAACGGGCTGATGCTGGCGCTGCCTGTCATAACCCTGTTGCTCACCGTTAACCTCGCATTGGGTTTACTCAACCGAATGGCCCCGCAGCTGTCGGTATTCGTCATCGGCTTTCCGGTGACGTTGACGGTTGGCCTTTTATTAATGTCATTATTGATGCCACTTATCGCCCCCTTCTGCGAGCATTTATTCAGCGAGATATTCAATCTCTTAGCGGATATTGTCAGCGAACTTCCACGCAAATAATAACCCGCAGTGTTTGCAATGTCTTTCTGAGGATATTCCTAAAAATAATCTTGAAAAACATCTACCAGGATATATCTGACGCGGTTTAAATGTTTCTAACCACCTCACAATACTTAATATTTACTTTACTTTAAGATGATTCCTGGCAAATTATACGTAACTTTACGGGATAGTGAGTTCGCCTGAAAGTCTTTGTCATGCTCACAGGTTTTATTAGATTTTTTCCATCCCGTATGGCTGTTTATGAGCTCTCAGGCAGGTGGTGAATTATCGTTACGCATTGAGTGAGGGTATGCCATGTCAACGATCATTATGGATTTATGCAGCTACACCCGGCTAGGGTTAACCGGGTACTTAGCAAGCAGAGGGGTAAGAAAGAGAGACATCAACGATGCACACACCGTTGAAGAACTCGCAGCCGCTTGTGAGTCTCACAAGCCCGGCGTGGTGTTTATTAATGAGGACTGTTTCATTCACGACCCCGCTAACAGTCAGCACATTAAGCAGATCATTAATCAGCATCCCAGAACCCTGTTTATTGTTTTTATGGCGATCGCCAATATTCATTTCGATGAGTATTTGTTGGTGCGTAAAAACTTATTAATCAGTTCGAAATCGATTAAACCAGAGTCGCTTGATGACATTCTGGGCGATTATTTGAATAAAGAAGTTAAGAATGTAGGGGCGGTTAACTTACCCACCCTATCATTAAGCAGAACTGAATCAAGTATGCTAAGAATGTGGATGGCTGGACAAGGGACAATTCAGATCTCAGACCAGATGAATATCAAGGCAAAAACAGTATCGTCACACAAAGGAAATATTAAAAGGAAAATTAAAACGCATAATAAGCAAGTGATATACCATGTCGTACGCCTGACAGATAATGTGACGAATGGGATTTTCGTTAATATGCGCTAATTTGCACGGCCATGTTGTACCCTACCTTGATCTCTGGCCTGGCCAGAGATTTTGCTTTTCAGCAGCCGGGCCGGGGAGAAGACGCCCCCGACGCCGACCTATTCCGCCGTTTCCACAAAGATCCCATCCGGGTGCCCCAGTTCGTTGAAGAACCAGATGCCGAGCGGGTAATCTTCCAGCGACACCAGATACATTGTGCCTTCATTAAACTCTTCTATTGCCAGCACCACGCCCGGGCGGCGCGGCCCACCGTCCGTTTTGACGGTTACCCGATCGTTGACCTTCATACATTCCTCCTGTGGTTTTGAGCCAGTGTAGAACAAATTACCCTGGCTGGCATCGCCGCCTGACGCGAATGGCGTTTTTGTGTGCGGTCTATACTTAGCTGTTGAGACGGTTAAATGAGGAGCCCGCCATGAAGACTGACAAAGAGTACAGCGACACCATTAAGCGTGAGGTGGAAGTGGATGTCGATGCCCTGCTTGCCGCCATTAATGAAATCAGTGAGTCCGAAGTTCATCGCGCGGAGGATAATTCAGACCGTGTCGTGGTCAATGGTCGTGATTACCATACCTACCGTGAACTGGCTGAAGCATTCGAGCTGGATATCCATGACTTTAGCGTCTCGGAAACGAACCGCTAAGGCGAAAAAAATCCCGGTCATGGGGATGACCGGGATCAAACTTGCTTATGCAAGAAGCACTTGTAAATTCGTTACACCAGGAAATCTGATGCAGGTAAGACATTATCCCCAACAGATTTGTCTTACAAGCATATATTCTCTTAGCGAATATTATATTTTATACATGTGAATTTTGGTTATGAGTATAAACATGCGCTGCGTGTGGGTTTATCGGGATCGTTTCCACTTCAACGGGACATCAATGCTGAGTTTTTTTAAGACTTTTCTTAGATGAACATCATTATTCAGGAGACGTTATGCCTTCGCTAAAGGAGACTCTGCTCGTCTTTACCGATCTCGACGGTACGCTGCTGGATTTTCACACTCTCGACTGGCAGCCTGCCGCTTCCTGGCTGAAGAGATTACAGGATGAACAGGTACCAGTCATTCTGTGCAGCAGCAAAACCGCGTCCGAAATGCGTGACATCCAGCAGGAACTTGGCCTTGGCGGGCTGCCCTACATTGCGGAAAACGGCGCGGTGATCCAGCCTGACGTACGGTGGGAAAACGCCGCACGGTTCATCTCAGAAAAGAAGCATGACGATATCCGGCAGTTTATTGCCCGGGTACGCCAGGAGATGCATCTGAAATTCACCACCTTCGACGATGTGGATGAGCGCGTGGTCGCCGAATGGACCGGGCTAAGCCGTCCCCGTGCGGCGCTTGCACGTAAACACGAGGCTTCCGTGACGCTGATCTGGCGTGACAGTGATGAACAAATGAAACGCTTCGCAGCCGAACTGGCCCGGCAGGGGCTGAAGATCGTCCCGGGTGCTCGCTTCTGGCATATTCTGGACACGAGCTGTGGCAAAGACGTGGCGGTGCACTGGCTTGTGGAACAGTATCGCCTGCACGACGGATTTGACCCGACAACGCTGGGCCTGGGCGACGGCCCCAATGATGCCCCTCTGCTGGACAGCGTAGCCTTCGCCGTGGTGGTGAAAGGCTTCAACCGGGAGGGGGTCAGCCTTAAGAACAACGATCCCACAAGGGTTTATCGCACTCAGCACACCGGACCGGCCGGCTGGCGCGAGGGGCTTGATTACTTTTTAACGTGATCCTGCCAGATGACCCGGTTACGCCCGCGCTGTTTCGCCTCATACAGACGCGCATCGGCGGTGGATTGCAGATTTTCGAAGTGATAATTGCCCTTCTCCTGCGCGCCAGAGACGCCAAACGACGCGCTCACGCGCAGGGTAGTACTTTTCTTAATCAGGATCTCTTTGCTGTCGATACGCTCACGGATCTGCTCTGCAACTTCCGCCGCCTCTTCAAGCGTCATGCCGGGCAGCACCACACAGAACTCTTCGCCGCCGACGCGCCCGGCAATATCTTTAGTGCGCAGGGTACTGGCAATCAGCCCCGCAGCATGGGACAACACCTTATCACCCGCCTGGTGCCCGAAACGGTCATTAATGCTCTTAAAGCAGTCAAGATCGATCTGGATGACAGAGAAAGGCAGCGCCTGCTGTTCACACTGCTTCGCCAGTATTTTCGCCCGCTCAAACAGCGACCCACGATTATTCAACCGGGTCAGAGGGTCGTGCCAGGCCTGCCATTGCAGCGAATTCTGCAACGAATACATATTACTGACCATGCGCCGGATCACCAGCCATGAGATGAGCAGCATCGCGGTGAACAGCGCCCAAAGCAATGCCAGCACAATACTGATGCTGCCGAAATCGCCGCGCACCCCTTCTTCCAGGGTGTGCACGCGCAGGACGATGCCATCAAAGTGGTCGAGACGCTCCCAGCTGACAAAACGACTCCCCAGGCGAATGCCGCCTTCGGAATCCGATTCTATTGCGTGCGCTATCTGCGCTAGTTCGGGCGCGTCAAAATGATTAACGTCCGCAGCAGATGATCCAGACGTCGCGAGCAGGGTGAGACGACTGTCATACAGCTGGTATTCCCCTTCCGGGTTATCGCCTACAGCCTCCACCAGCAGACGACGCAGGGTGGCAAAGGTGAAATCCATCGCCACCACGCCATACCAGACGTGATTGTAATAAACAGGCACACTGGCGGTGATCAGCGGCTTTTTGCCCACAAAGGAGGAAGGAGGCGAGATAAACCAGCGCACGGCACGCGCACGGTTCTCACGCTCGGACTGTTGGGTAAACCAGGGCTGAGTGACCAGATGGTAGTAACGCTGCACGATATCGCTGGCATTTTCCGGCGTATCCGTTTCCAGAAAGAATCCGGCGCGAGAGACATAAATCACGCGCTCTTCGTTGCCGGAAGAACTGGATGCCAGACGCAATAAATACCCCACTTCAAGCGCGGCGGACAGTTCATTATCAAGAAACTCATCATCGCGATTCAGAAGGGTGGTCTTTTCAACGAAGGCATCAGACACACCGTTGATCGGCAATGTGCGCTGTTTATCAACCTCAATTTGCCAGGTGGGGGATGCGCGCAAACGGGCAAAACGCTTTACCGCATCATGCAGCACGCCAAACGCCAGCGGCGTTTCCAGCGCATCACGCATGCTGTGGCGAAAAAACAGCATTTTATCGACGCTGAACTGGAGTTGTCTGTCCAGCGCACTGGCAACCGTTTCCAGATGGTTACGCTGACTGGAGATATAGGCATCTTCCAGTACCACAACTTCGCGCCAGGTCAGGAGGGTGGAAAAGATCAGGACAACGATAAAACAGAGGTTAACAACCAAACGGGGATTGCTACGCTTATGCAGCCACTGCAAAAAAGATTGTTTTACAACAAAGGTATTGTGCTGCACACGCACTCCCTGAGTGTCGCTCACCATCCGATATGATAAGTCTTCTGCCAGTAAAAACGCCCGGCAAGGCCGGGCGTTGTGTGATTAAGCCTTATCGCGTTTTTGCCTTTTATCACCAGGCTGAAGCTCATCTTCACGAAAAGCCTCCCGCTTAATGCCGTATCCGTCATGCCACCGACACTCCACCATTCCACTGGAATAACCGGTGACAATCATGCATGGACCACCATTCTTTGGCTTAACTTCATCACTGACCAAAAAGACCATACCTGCCTCCTGTATCAGGGTGAAACGTTTTCAATTTAGACGAGGAATGGTCTTTTTGCATCCGGGGTCAGCAAAAATTAATGCGATTTTCCGCGTACTTTTTCTACCAGCTTGACCACTGCCACCACAATGACACCTACGATAAAGCCCAACACAAGGTTAAGCAGCGTCGGCAGAATGGCGGCGATCACCGAACCATGTCCCGACGCCAGATGTTCAATTGCATGATGCAGCGAAGCAACGCCGTGCACGATAATACCGCCGCCGACCAGGAACATCGCCAGAGTTCCCACTATCGACAAACTTTTCATCAGCCACGGCGCCAGCACCAGCAGGCTTTTGCCGATAACGCGGGCAATGGCGCTGGATTTTTTTTCCAGCCAGAAGCCGATATCATCCAGCTTGACGATCAGACCGACCAGCCCATACACCCCAACCGTTACAAGAATGGCAATCAACGAAAGCACCATGACCTGATTCATCAGCGGTGCTTCGGATACGATCCCAAGCGTAATCGCCACAATCTCGGCCGAAAGGATAAAGTCAGTACGGATCGCACCTTTGACCTTATCGCGCTCGAACGTTTTTGGATCCTGCGCGGCCAGCGCTTCCAGACGCTGCTGGCGCATTTCCGGGGTGTCTTTCTCTTTGCGTGCGGCAAACATATGCAACACTTTTTCGGCACCCTCGAAGCACAGGAACGCCCCGCCAATCATCAGCAATGGCGTAATGGCCCAGGGTATAAAGGCGCTAATGAGAAGCGCCAGCGGAACAAGGATCACCTTGTTAATAAAGGACCCTTTCGCTACGCCCCACACCACCGGCAGCTCACGGTTCGCCCGCACGCCGCTGACCTGCTGCGCGTTAAGTGACAAGTCATCCCCCAGTACCCCGGCGGTTTTTTTCGCCGCCAGTTTCCCCATGACTGAAATGTCATCCAGCAAGGTGGCGATATCGTCCAGTAATGTTAATAAGCTACTTCCTGCCAAAATATCTATCCTTCTTTTTTTGCTAATTAAGTGAGTAGTATGGAACAAAACTCACCGCCCGGAAACAGGCACCTCACGTCAACAAAAATTTCACATTAACAACACAATTAAAGCACTCGCCAGCCCGATAGTTTTGGCGTTAACTATGAGCGAACTTTTTATTTCGTCGTGAGGGACTATGCGTTTTCGGCATTTATTACCGCTCATTGGAGCACTTTTTTCCCTGTATATCATCTGGGGATCCACCTACTTTGTCATTCGTATTGGCGTGGAAAGCTGGCCCCCGCTGATGATGGCCGGTATTCGTTTCCTTACGGCTGGCGTGCTGCTGATGGCGTTTTTATTGCTGCGCGGCCACAGGCTACCGCCGCTGCGTCCCCTGCTTAACGCCGCCCTGATTGGCCTGCTGCTGCTGGCGGTGGGCAATGGCGCAGTAACCGTCGCCGAACACCAGAACGTGCCGTCGGGCATCGCCGCCGTGGTCGTCGCGACCGTGCCGCTGTTTACGCTCTGCTTTAGTCGTCTGTTCGGGATCCGCACCCGTAAGCTCGAATGGCTGGGCATCGCGATTGGGCTTGTGGGTATTATCATGCTGAACAGCGGCGGAAACCTGAGCGGAAACCCCTGGGCTGCCGTTATGATCATGATCGGCTCGATGAGCTGGGCCTTCGGCTCGGTCTACGGCTCCCGCATTGAGCTGCCCTCCGGGATGATGGCGGGTGCCATTGAAATGCTCGCGGCAGGCATCGTGCTGCTGATTGCCTCGGCGTTGACGGGTGAAAAACTGACGGCAATGCCAGATCTCTCAGGTTTCCTGGCCGTCGGGTATCTGGCGCTGTTCGGCTCGATTATTGCCATCAACGCCTATATGTACCTGATCCGCAACGTCTCACCGGCGGTTGCCACCAGCTACGCCTACGTTAACCCGGTGGTTGCCGTGCTGCTGGGTACCGGTTTTGCGGGCGAAGTGCTGTCGACGATTGAATGGCTGGCGCTGGGCGTGATTGTCTTTGCCGTGGTGCTGGTCACGCTGGGTAAATATTTACTGCCCGCGAAACCGATTGTCACGGCGTGTGAGGTGGAGAAACCGTGATCGGGTGAATGCCCTGGGTATCGATCTGCGCGGCCTGACCGCCGCCGCAGATCCACTCTTCCAGCCGCTCCGTCAGTTCCACGTCATTCAGCTTCATTCTTCCGCGCAGTGCGCACTCCCAGACAATCAGCACCCGCCAGCCTTGGGCGTAAAGCTGCGAAACATCGCGTTTATCACGCTCGACGTTCCTGCCAATCTTCTCCAGCCAGAAGTCGGTGCGTGTCGCTGGGACTTTAAACAGATAGCAGTCGTGATGATGCCAGAAACAGCCGTGGGTAAAGATGATGCATTGATACGCATCGATCACGAAATCAGGACGCCCGGCAAGCGTGGCATCCTGAACCCTGAATTCAAACCCGATGGAGGTCAGGAGGCCAGCGATCCGTTTTTCGATCGCGGTATCACGCGTGCCGATGGCACGCATGTTTTTACTGCGCGTGGCCTTATTGTGAACGTCCGCCATTGACGGCCTCACTCTGACGCAGCTGAACGGCCTTGCTGATGCGTGAGGCCAGCAGTTTTGCGACGGCGGCAAAGGCTGGCACCACCACCGAGTTGCCAAACTGACGATAGGCTTGTGTATCCGACACCGGAATGCGAAAACTGTAGCCCTGCGGCGCCTCAAAGCCCATTAAGCGGGCGCACTCGCGCGGCGTTAAGCGCCGCGGTCGGTGCTGTTGATTCTGAGGGTCGTCGAAATCTTTTTCGCCCAGCGCCTTATCCCAGCCCCGATCGATAAGAATTTCCGCGCCATCTTTGTAATAGCGCGCCGACAGCGTACGCGTCACGCTGTCAGGATTAAGCGGATTGACCATGCCAAACCCAAAGCCATTGCCTTTGGCCTGATGCTTTTTGGCATAGCGATAGAGGTATTTCCACAGCACTGGCGTCAGAATGAATTTCGCATCGACGGCGGGCTCCAGCAGATCGGCCACTGTCGGACGGCGCGCCGGATACAGCGAGGGCAAATCGCGCAGCGTAAAATCGCCTTTCAGATTGAGATCGCGGCGGAATCCCACCAGCACGATGCGTTCGCGGTGCTGTGGCAGGAAGTGTTTGCCGTCGATAATTTTCGGATCGTCCGGCCCCATGTCCTCTGCATCCGCCACGTCGTAACCCAGTTCATCCAGCGTTTGCATGATAATGCGGAAGGTTTTGCCGCCGTCATGGCTCTTTAAATTCTTGACGTTCTCCAGCACAAAAATTGCCGGGCGGCGGGCATCAATAATCCGGGCAACATCAAAGAACAGTGTGCCCTGCGTATCACAGGCAAAGCCGTGCGCACGTCCCAGCGCGTTCTTTTTCGACACGCCAGCCAGTGAGAACGGCTGACACGGAAAGCCTGCCAGCAGCACATCGTGCGCCGGAATGGTGTTGCGAATGTGCTCAGCGGCTTCTTCGTCGCTGACGCCGGTTTTGTGGCTCAGGGTGACGTCGCGGATGTCGGCATTAAACTGGTGCTCGTTGGGGTCGCAGTACCAGTTCGCCTTATAGGTGCGGACGGCATGTTTGTTCCATTCACTGGTGAACACGCACTGCCCGCCAATAGCTTCAAAGCCATGGCGAATGCCGCCAATACCGGCAAAGAGATCGATAAAGCGAAAGGCATAATTCGGATGCGCAGCAGGCGGGTGCGGCAGCAGGTTACGCAGATAACAGAACTCGCCGTCGCTCAGGCGGTGCCCTGCCCTGTCGCTTATCAGCAGCCGCTTGAGTATTGCCGGGCTCCAGTGGCTCTCGCCATGTGCCACCAGCTGGTTTGCCAGCGTTTTAGCATCATACATTTCCAGCAGCTGACGCAGGAGTGCCTGCACGGCTGCCGTTGATTTCTCAACCCGCTCAGGCGCGGGCACAGTCACTGATCGATTTTCCTGCATTCTCTTAACCGGACAATAAAGACAGAAAACAGAGTACCACAGTTCAGGATCGCACACTGCGACGGAAATGGGTCAATATCTGGCTGTCGGTTCCGAGGTAATCGCCCTGTAATTCAGCACTCAGCTTCGCCATAAACTGGATCAGGAAATCGGCATTGTGACGCGCAAGTTCGCGTCCCCGTGCGGTTTGCATGGTGTCCGGCAGGCGCAGGAGTTTGGTCTGAAAGTGATCGAGCGCGAAAGCTTTATCATCCAGCGCACGCGCCCCGGCAAACGGGTCGTCGGCATCAAACAACGCGGTGCCCAGCGCACCGGACACGGCAAAGACGCGCGCAAGGCCGATGGCGCCTAACGCCTCCAGCCGGTCGGCATCCTGGACCGTTTTGGCCTCCGGGCTTTGCGGCGCGATACCGGCACTGAAGCTGTGGGCTTCAATGGCATGCTCAACGGCCGCATACCGATCGGGCGGAAAATCAGGAAAATCGCGGCTCAGGATCTGGCGCGTTTCTCGCGCTGCCAGCCGCGAGGAGTGACTACGCTGCGGGTGATTTTTCGGCAGGCTGACAATGTCATGGAAGTAGCATGCGGTCAGCACAACCAGCGGATCGCAATCCCCGTCAGCCATAATGGCCTGCGCCGTCATCCAGACGCGGCGAAAATGGGCGATATCGTGCGCCGCATCATCAGTAAAATGATTTTCGTCGAGCCAGCGCTCAAAACGGTGCTGCCACTGCGCAAGTTCCATCATCCCATCCTGTTGCTCAAAAGAGAGTGAATTATAATACACCCGAATCAAAACCCTTAATAAATAGAATTTAGAAATACTTAATAATAATTACCCGCTATATTTTCAATGAATTAATTCACGCGAAAAATAAAGAGATAAAACGAAATATTTTGTAATATTTTTACCAGTTTAATTACATTTATTTTTGAACCTAAATAATAATCCATAGAATAGTATCAGCCATGTAGTTACGGAGGGTAATTACATATATTCAGACAATTTATATTTAAAGGGAATATATAATGAAAAGAAAAGTTCTGGCAATTCTTGTACCCGCGTTATTAATGGCTGGCGCAGCAAATGCGGCGGAAATGTATAACAAAGACGGCAACAAAGTTGACCTGTACGGTAAAGTTGATGCACGTCATACCTTCTCCGACAACCCAGGCGACGACGGCGATGAAACCTATGTCCAGATTGGTTTCAAAGGCGAAACACAAATTAATAACGATCTTATTGGTTACGGCCAGTGGGAATATAAAACCTACGCTAACGATACCGAAGGCGCAGGCGACACCTCTTTTAACCGTCTGGCCTTTGCTGGCCTGAAATACGGCGAATATGGCTCATTCGATTATGGCCGTAATTACGGCGTCGTGTATGACGTTGAAGCCTGGACCGATATGCTGCCAGTATTTGGTGGCGACTCCTATACCTGGACCGACAACTATATGGTTGGCCGTACTAACGGTGTGGCGACCTACCGTAATAATGACTTCTTCGGTCTGGTTAACGGCCTGAACTTTGCACTGCAATATCAGGGTGCTAATGAAGGTGCTAACGCAAACGAAAATCAGGAAGGCACCAAAAACGGCCATGATGATGTTCGTTTCCAGAACGGCGACGGCTTCGGTATGTCAACTACCTATGACTTCGATTTCGGTCTGTCGCTGGGTGCCGCTTATTCATCGTCTGACCGTACCAACGACCAGGTTGCTTACGGCGCAGGTACCTATAATCGCTTCAGCAAATATGCCGGCGGTGAACGTGCGGAAGCGTGGACAATCGGTGCAAAATACGATGCGAATGATGTCTACCTGGCAATGATGTATGCGGAAACCCGCAACATGACTCCGTACGGCAACGATGGCATCGCCAACAAAACTCAGAACTTTGAAGCCGTAGCGCAGTACCAGTTTGACTTCGGTCTGCGTCCATCCCTTGCGTGGGTCTATTCAAAAGGCATCGATTTGGGTGGTAACGATTATCATCCAGGCAATGGTTATGACTATGTAGACCAGGATCTGGTTAACTACATCGACGTGGGCATGACCTACAGCTTCAACAAGAACTTCTCCACCTACGTTGATTATAAAATCAACCTGCTGGACGAAGATGATGCCTTCTACAGTGACAACGGTATTGCAACCGATGACATCGTTGGCATCGGTATGATCTACCAGTTCTGATCCCCATAAATAGCAAAGCCCGCAACGCGGGCTTTTTTTATTTGACGCTGAAATATTACGGCGCTTCCTGCAAGGCCAGGCGAACAAACCCGTTATTCTGCGCCAGTAATTCATGTGCTTTCCAGGCATCCATACCCGTCAGCACCATTAGCACCGCCGTTTTACACTGATGGTTACAGCTTTCCAGCGCCGCCTTCGCCTGCGCCCGGGAGCATCCCCCCGCTTCCATTACAATGGCAATTTGTCGCTCGGCCCATCTGGTATTGCTTGCCTCCAGATCAACACGCAGGTTGCTGTACACCCGTCCTGTCCGTATCGCCAGACCGGTGGTGACCATATGCATTATCATGCTTTGCGCAATGCCCACTTTGGCGTTGGTATACCCGGCAACCACATCCGCGCCCAGATCGGGGGCAATAACCATGCTCGCCAGCTGCGCCGCTTCACTTTGCGCATCCTCCGTAATGAGCGCGACCGTTGAGCCCAGAGACCACGCATGACGCATCGCGCCCCAAACCCATGGCGTTTTGCCGCTGACGGACAGCGCCAGCATCATGTCGTGCTCGCCGAATTTTATCGTCTGAAGGTCGGCAACGCCGCGCGCGTAGCTTCCGGCGTTATCGCCTGCTGTCATCGCAATGACCGGATGTTTTCCCGGCGCGAACGCTTCTGCCGCCTGCTTCGCCACGCCTCCGGACGCGCCTGCGCCGATCAGCACCAGACGTCCGCCGTGACTAAGCGTCGCCGCCGCGTTATCCACCACGCGAGCCAGCATACTTAAGTGAGGGGTAAGTGCAGAAGAGATTTGTGCGTCATCCTGGTGTATGACATTAAGCATATCCAGCGTAGATAATCTGTCGATGTTCATCGTGCTGGCGTGCCGTCTTTCCCTGGCCGTACCGGTAAGCATAATGCTCATAAACTGCCTCCTTATTATGAGTACCCCCACACTATAAAGTGTTTTATACAGGTCACATGAGAGAAGGCTCACGAAACGCCTCTCTTTACATGGCTTTATGAAATGCCCGTCATCAGCGATAATTAGCCCTTTCTTTTTCATCGCGGAGTGTTAATGAGCGATTTGCAGCCCTTCCCCCCGACGCGCAAGCGCCCTATGAAGCTGAATACGCTGGTTACGCTGATGGTGTGCGCCATTATCGGTTCTGTGCTGCTGGTGGTCTTCGCGCTGTACTCTGTGCAGATCACCCGTGCCACGCGCGATGACGTGAAAGATACCGCGCTGGGTATCGCCCGAACGCTGGCCGACAGCCCGGAGATCAAGCGTGGCCTGATGGAATCGCCGCAGGCCGGCATCATCCAGCCGATTGCCCAGGCGGTGACGAAGCGCAACGACCTGCTGTTTACCGTGGTTACCGACCTGCGTGGGATCCGCTATTCCCATCCAAACGAAGCGCTGTTAGGTTTGCATTTTATTGGCGACGATCTGACGCCCGCCCTCGAAGGGAAAGAGAATGTCTCCGTGAACCGCGGCGCGCTCGCGGAAGCACTGCGCGTTTTTACGCCCGTTTATGACGATCGGCACGACCAGATCGGCGTGGTCGTGGTGGGTATTTCGCTGAATAAAGTTGAAGATCAGATTGCCCGCGGTCGGCTCAATGCCGTGTGGACTATCCTATTCAGCGTTCTGATGAGCTCAGTGGCGATATGGGGTCTGGTCCGGGTTCTGAAACGTATTCTCTTCGGGCTGGAGCCTTACGAGATCTCCGCCCTCTTTGAGCAGCGCCAGGCCATGTTGCAGTCCCTGCGCGAAGGCGTGATGGCCGTAGATATGCACGGGCGCGTGACGATGATTAACCACACCGCCAGAGAAATTTTGCTCCTGAGCTCGGGTGAGCACTCCGAGAGCAGCGGCGAACCACTGCTGGCCAGCCTGCGGGAAGTGGCCAAAACCGGCATTGCTCGTCAGGATCAAGAGATCGGCTGTAACGGACGGCTACTGCTGTGCAACATGGTCCCCGTGAAAAGCCAGAATCAGGTCATCGGGGCAATCAGCACCTTCCGCGATAAGACCGAAATCAGCCAGTTAATGCAGCGTATCGATGGTATGGTCAACTATGTTGATGCCCTGCGCTCACATACGCATGAGTTTATGAACAAGCTACACGTGATCCTCGGCCTGCTGCACATGAAGCGCTACGATAAGCTGGAAGAGTACATCATCCAGACCGCACAGAATTATCAGACGGATATCGGCGCGATACAGCGCAAGGTTAAATCGCCGGTCATTGCGGGTTTCCTGCTGGGTAAAATCAACCGCGCCAAAGAGGCGGGAGTGACCCTGACGCTGGCCGAGGAGAGTCAGCTTCCTGACACCAGCAATGAAGAGCAGGTTGCGGTTCTGATCACCGTGCTGGGCAATTTAATCGAAAATGCCCTGGATGCGATGGAAGGTCAGCCGGAAGGCGAGATCGGCCTGCTGCTGCATTATCAGAACGGCTGGCTGAGCGGTGAGGTCAGCGATGACGGTCCCGGCATTGATCCCGAGCGGCTGGAGGCTATTTTTACAAAGGGCTACTCAACAAAAGGTGAAAACCGTGGCGTTGGGTTGTTCCTTGCACGTCAGCAGATCCAGAACCTGGGCGGAGATATTACCGTCGAGTCGGAGCCTGGCGTATTTACCCAATTTTTTGTTCAGATCCCCTGGGATAGCGAGAGGAATATCGCGTGATAAATGTATTAATTGTCGATGATGACGCCATGGTAGCCGACCTCAACCGTCTGTATGTTAACCGCGTTGAGGGTTTTAACTGCTGCGGCGTCGCTTCCACGCTCAACCAGGCCGAAGCATTGATCGCAAACCCAGGCCAGCCGATCGATCTGGTGCTGCTGGATGTCTATATGCAGCAGGATAACGGGCTGGATCTATTGCCCATCATCCGGGCATCGGGCCGCCCGATTGACGTTATCATGATTTCGTCAGCATCCGACGCCGCAACGATCCAGACGTCGATACACTATGGCGTGGTGGATTACCTGATTAAACCGTTCCAGTTCCCGCGTTTTGAAGAGGCGCTGAACGGCTGGAAGGCAAAGCGCAGTCTGATGGGCTCGCATCAGTATTATGAACAGGCCGACGTCGACAGGCTGATCCACGGCGGCGCGCCGGAGCTGGCCGACAGCAAAAAATTACCGAAAGGCTTAACGCCGCAGACGCTGCGCACCATTTGCCAGTGGATCGACAGCCATCCGGAGATAGAATTTTCCACCGACGATCTGGCGAATGCGGTCAACATTTCCCGCGTGTCCTGCCGCAAATACCTGATCTGGCTGGCGCAAATCAATATCCTGTTCACCAGCATTCACTACGGCGCCACCGGTCGACCGGTATATCGCTACCGTTTGCAGCCGGAACAGGTCGGCCTGCTCAAACAGTACTGCCAGTAATTCGGTAGCTGTCGTCCAGAAGGGTAAAACGGAAGTGGTGCATCGAGGAGATCACCACTTCTTTTGTTTTGGTGACAAAAATGGCTTCAATATCGGGGCGCGAACGCAGCGCGGCGCAGCCCTGCTCCACGCCCATGCCGTAGATCAGCGTGGTCCAGATATCGCCGTCGAGGGAGTCTTGCGAAATAATCGTCACGCTGTCCAGTTCGTTATCCAGCGGGTAGCCGGTACGCGGGTCAAGTATGTGATGATAACGTTTGCCGTTCTGCTCGAAGTAGCGCTCATAGGTGCCTGACGTCACAACCGACCGGTTTTCTACCGTTATGGCGCCAATCAGCGCATCACCGGCGAACGGTTTTTTCAGCCCGACGCGCCAGCCACCCTCCGGCGAGCCTAACGTCTGGACGTTGCCGCCAAGGTTGATCAACCCGAGTTCGGCGCCCTCTTTATGCAAGTAATCCCGCACCCTGTCGGCGATATAACCTTTGGCGATAGCCCCCAGATCGATCTCCATTCCCTGGCGTGTAAGAAACACGCTGCTGTTGGCGTCATCCAGTACCACGTTCGCAGGATCCGTGATACTCAGCAAGGCGGCGATCTCGTCCGCGGGCGGTACAGCGTCCCCCTTAAAGCCAATTTTCCAGCGTTTGACCAGCGGACCTATCGCCAGGTTGAACGCACTGTCTGTAGGCAGGCTGGCCGCTTTCGCGCAGCGGATCAGGTCAAACACCGGGCGACTGACGACAACCGGATGCTGACCGGCAGCATGGTTGACATCCATCACCTGCGAATCCGCACGGTTGACGGTGAGGAGATCTTCGTACTGTTTGATCAGGCGAAACACGCGGGACGCGAGGGCTTCGTCATGGGAGAAGAGTTTCAGGAGGATGGGCGAGCCCATCAGAACGGCGTTGTAGCTGTAAACGCGATGGCTATCAGGCATTGCATAAGTCCTCAGATGTAGCCCCGGCAAGCACCGCGCCGCCGGGGAAACAGGAGCCTTACCGTGTTTTCGAACGCATAGCCGCCTGATGTCCGGCAAGCGTACCAAAAATAATGATATCTGCCACCGCATTACCACCGATGCGGTTACCGCCGTGGATACCCCCGACAACCTCACCCGCAGCAAACGCTCCCGGCAATACGTTGTGGTTGCTGTCCAGCACGCAGGTTTCTGTATTGATGGTCACACCGCCCATGGTGTGGTGCACGCCCGGCGCAATCTGAATGGCATAGAACGGCCCTTCGTTGATAGGCGCACGCAGCGCGGTGGTGCGGCCAAAATCATCGTCATGCTGTTTTTCCACAAAGCCGTTGTAGCGTTCCAGCGTTGCCAGGAACTGGTGGTGATCCATCCCCAGCGCTTCCGCCAGGGCTTTTGGCGAGCTGGCGCTGGTGACAAACCCTTTCGCGATGTACTCATCCGCGGCTTTGTTTTTGGCGCGAACATGCTCGTCAAAGACGATGTAAGCGTATTTCTCCGGCAGCGCGATGATTTGCGCCGAGACTTTGTCGCGGGTCGACATTTCGTTATAGAAGCGGTTGCCCTGCTGGTTTACCAGAATCGCCCCGCCGCCGCGGATGGATTCGGAAATCAGGTACGACGTTTTCTGCTCAACGGTTGGGTGGATCTGGATTTCGCCCATATCGACGGTGCCTGCGCCAATACGCTCCAGCAGCGCGATACCGCCGCCGGTTGCGCCTTTGTGGTTAGTCGTCACGAACCCTTCCAGGTCCGGACGGTATTTCACCACCATCTGGCTGTTGGCGCTGAAGCCGCCCGTCGCGACAATTACGCTTTTAGTTGCCACGGTGAGGGTTTCGTTCTCTTCGGTGGTCAGACGCACGCCGGTCACTTCGCCGTTTTCGAAGATGATGTCGCTCACGGAGGTATCCAGCATCACCTCGATGTTGCGTTTGTTGACATTGCGCACCAGGCCGCTAATCAGATATCCGCCCACCGCGGAACCATCTTTCGGACGGTGCGTACGGTCGATGCTCATCCCGCCGGTGGTGGTGATGTCGTTGAGCATAATGCCGCGCGTTGCCAGCCATTCGATGGCCTGCGGCGCGTTCTCGACAAAGCGACGCAGCAGTTCAGGGTTGTTCTTATTGCCACCGCCTTTCAGGCTTTCCTGGTAGAACAGCTCTTTGCTGTCCTGAATGCCCTTCACGCGCTGGAAGCGGGTCTCCGCCGCGTTCATCCCGGCAGAGGCTTTAATGGTGTTCCCGCCAATAGTCGGCATTTTCTCAACGATCAGCACGCTCGCGCCTTCGTCGTGCGCCTGAATCGCCGCCGCCAGACCGGCGCCGCCGCTGCCGACCACCACCACGTCCACGCTTTTAGTCTCATTCGGGTCAGCGCCCTCTTCTGCCGCCAGCGCTTTGCTGGATTTCAGCATCGCCTTCGAGACCGCTTTTTTCACCGCCTCGCTCTGGCTGGTCGCGCCGGTGATAGCATCCACGTGCGGAGTGTTGGCATCCAGAATTCGGGTGCGGATCTCTTCGAAGCTGGTGACAAACTCGACGTCTTCACTCGGGCCGGAGGCCAGTTCGATATCGGCGATGCGGTCGGTTTCGAGGCTGACGTTAATCACCAGTTCGTTAGCATCGTCCTGCACTTTTTCAATAAAGGTGCCCGGTTTGAATTTAGATTCGCCCATGCTCATGTCGCGGATCATCGCTTCCACCAGCGAGAAGCGCCACAGCGGTTCCGGGATGCTCAGTTCTTCGCGTCGGGTACTGTCCATAAACAGCTCCAGGCTTTCGCCCGCCGCGATGCGATCGGTCCAGTCCGGATAGGCGATGGTGGCGCGGCCAACGGCAATCAGGTCGTAACCGTGATCCAGCGCTTCATTCACATCCGTGGCATTCACCACGCCGCCAACGCCCATCACCGGTACCTGCGCCAGCGTGTCAGAGCGCATGGCGCAGTATTTTTCGATAAGTGGCGTCGGGTCCTGAGTATCGACGATAGAAGGACGCAGGGCGGCGCCAAGGGAGAAGTGCAGATAATCCACCCCACGAGCGGCCAGTTTTTCCAGCAGATACAGGGTGTCTTCGAAGCGAATGCCGGGGACTTCCAGCTCTTCCGGTGAGAAACGGTAGCCAATGATAAACGCGTCGTCCGCGTACTGGCGCACCATCTTATGGGTAATGTCCAGCACCGCCAGCGGGAATTTCGCACGGTTATCGCGGCTGCCACCCCACTCGTCGTCGCGCTGATTAGAGTTCGGGGAGTAGAACTGCTGGATCAGATAGGTATTCGCCCCGTGGATTTCGACGCCATCGAAGCCGGCCTGAATTGCGCGGCGTACGGCTTCGCCGAACTTGCCGATCATGCCTTCCACTTCTTCTGAAGTCAGAGCAACCGGCGTCGCGGCACCGTCACGCGGCGCGGCAACCGCGCTTGGGCCAACCGGCGTGCGGCCGCCGATCAGTTTTGGGTCGACCATACGGCCGCCGTGGTAAATTTGCAGAAGGGCTTTGGAACCTTTGGACTTAATGGCGTCAGCGATTTTTGCCAGTCCGGCGATTTTTTCGTCGTTATCAATACCAATTGCGCCCGGGAACGCAAGGCCGAGATCGTCAACAAAACAGCATTCAACGATAATGGTGCCGATGCTGCCAGCGCGGGCGCGGTAGTACTCCACCAGCTCGCTGGTCACGGTGCCATCGTAATACCCCGTACAGGTTGTCATCGGGGCCATTAACAAACGGTTTTTCAGTTCAGTACCATTCGGTAATGTGAAGGGGCTTAAAATACGTTCGTTAGTGCTCATAATAGAAACTCCAAACTTTAAAAATTAAGAATTCGTTATCGGTATGGATTTTTTATTTCGTGTTTTTGCCGATGTCATGACATTAATATAAAGCTTTTTTTAGTTTCTAAAGTCATTACGTTAGTTAATAAACTATTTAATCCCTGCGATAACATTAATAACACATTGGTGTTAGCGCGAATGTTTTATACGTTCACATTAATTTAAAAAAAGTTAAATCAACAATGGTAAGGCCAATACACCATACACACCAAAAACCCTTTAAAATCAAAACGTAAAATACAGTCCAAACTAATAATGTTATAAAATTGATAAATAAAATGCTTAAAAATAGCGAATAACCACACTACTCAGAGTGGTTATTATAAAAAGTATAAAATTACGTCCTCAATTCTGTTTTTTTGATCGCGATCAATAGTAATGGCATCCAAAGGCGCAATATAAAAACATCATCATTTTTTATTTAGCGCAAACAAAAATGCGTTAAATCGCTATTACTGAAAACACAAAAACGCACCTTAAATAACTAAAAAAAGCAAAACGAATAAAGCAATCGAATTTGTGTTTTCGCTGTACGACGAATTTTTGACAACTTAAGACGTGAAACTATGAAAACAAAAACTGCTGTAACGCCTCCTGCGGCGAATCTGGCATCAAATGGAACAGCAAAACGCCTGCTGATGATGGCCCTGCCCGTCATTGTCGCCGTCCTGCTGTTGTTTGTCCCCGTTCCGGAAGGGCTGCCGCCATATGCGTGGCACTACTTCGCTATCTTTGTCGGCGTCATCGTCGGGTTGATTTTCGAACCGCTGCCGGGCGCCGTAATCGGCCTCACCGGCGTCGTGGCGATTGCGCTGTGCAGCCAGTGGGTGCTCTTTAGCCCGGAACAGCTGGCTGACCCGAAATTCAAGCTGGCGGGCGCCTCCTTTAAATGGGCGGTGAGCGGGTTTGGTAACTCCACCGTCTGGCTGATCTTCGGTGCCTTTATGTTCGCCGCAGGCTACGACAAAACCCGCTTCGGCCGCCGTCTGGCGCTGATTCTGGTGAAGTACCTGGGCCGTCGCAGCCTGACGCTCGGTTACGCCATTACCTTCGCGGACCTGCTGCTGGCCCCGTTCACCCCGTCCAACACCGCGCGCAGCGGTGGGACCATCTACCCGATTATCGCTAACCTGCCGCCGTTGTACGGTTCAAAACCCAACGACCCAAGCGCGCGCAAAATCGGTTCCTATCTGATGTGGGTGGCAATCACCGCGGCTTGTATCACCAGCTCGATGTTCCTTTCCGCTCTGGCACCTAACCTGCTGGCACTGGCGCTGGTGAAAAGCACCGTTGGAATTGATATCTCCTGGGGGACCTGGTTCCTCGCCTTCCTGCCGCTGGGTATCCTGCTGATCCTGACCATGCCGCTGCTGGCCTACTGGTTCTACCCGCCAGAAGTGAAGGTAAACAATGAAGTACCACTGTGGGCGACCCGCGAACTGGAAAAACTGGGCAAACTGTCGCGCAATGAGATCCTGCTGCTGGTGTTCGTGTGCTGCGCGCTGCTGATGTGGATCTTCGCCGCGGCGTGGATTGAACCGGCCATGGCTGCCCTGCTGATCGTTGGCCTGATGCTGTGGACCGGCGTGCTGGAGTGGAACGACATCACCGGCAACAAAGCCGCGTGGAATACCTTCGTCTGGTTCGCCACCCTGGTGGCGCTGGCGGATGGTCTCTCCTCCACCGGCTTTATCAGCTGGCTGGGTAAAGAAGGCGGCATGCTGATGAGCGGTATCTCTCCGGGTGTGGCCACCATCGTCCTGCTGCTGGCGTTCTACCTGCTGCACTACCTGTTTGCCAGCACCACCGCGCACACTACCGCGCTACTGCCAGCGATGCTGACGATTGCCTCCACTATTCCGGGCATGAATATGGAAGTGTTCGTTCTGCTGATGGTGACCTCGCTGGGCGTGATGGGGATCATTACCCCGTACGGTACTGGCCCAAGCCCGATTTACTACGGTAGCGGCTACCTGCCAACCAAAGACTACTGGCGCCTCGGCACCATCTTCGGTGCCATTTTCCTGGCAGCTCTGCTGCTGATTGGTTACCCGTGGATGTCCATGATGTTCTGATTTCTGACCGCCGGACATTTCCTCCGGCGGTTAAATTTTTGTGGAGCAAGCTATGTCAAACAAACCTTTTATCTACCAGAACCCCTTCCCACTCGCGCATGACGACACCGAATATTATCTGCTGACCAAAGAGCACGTTTCCGTTGCCGAGTTCGACGGTCAGGAAGTGCTGAAAGTCGAGCCAGAGGCGTTGACCCTGCTGGCCCAGCAGGCCTTCCACGACGCGGCGTTTATGCTGCGCACCTCTCACCAGAAGCAGGTTGCGGCTATTCTGAGCGACCCGGAAGCCAGCGAGAACGATAAGTACGTCGCCCTGCAATTCCTGCGCAATTCCGAGATTGCGGCGAAAGGCGTGCTGCCGACCTGCCAGGATACCGGCACCGCGATTATTATGGGTAAGAAAGGCCAACGCGTCTGGACCGGCGGCGGTGACGAAGCAGCGCTGAGCCAGGGCGTGTATAACACCTATATTGAAGACAACCTGCGCTACTCGCAGAATGCGGCGCTGGATATGTATAAAGAGGTGAATACTGGCACCAACCTGCCCGCGCAGATCGACCTCTACAGCGTGGATGGTGACGAGTACAAATTCCTCTGCATGGCGAAAGGCGGCGGTTCCGCCAACAAAACTTATCTGTATCAGGAAACCAAAGCGCTGATCACCCCGGCGAAGCTGAAAAATTATCTGGTTGAGAAGATGCGGACCCTCGGCACCGCGGCCTGCCCGCCTTACCATATCGCCTTCGTTATCGGCGGCACCTCAGCGGAAGCCACGCTGAAAACCGTCAAGCTCGCCTCTGCGCGCTACTATGATGGCCTGCCAACCGAAGGCAACGCGCACGGCCAGGCGTTCCGCGACGTCCAGCTCGAGCAGGAACTGCTTCAGGAAGCGCAAAACCTCGGCCTTGGCGCGCAGTTTGGCGGGAAATACTTCGCCCACGATATTCGCGTGATCCGTCTGCCGCGCCACGGTGCCTCCTGCCCGATCGGCATGGGTGTTTCGTGCTCCGCCGACCGCAACATCAAGGCGAAGATTAACCGCGAGGGGATCTGGATTGAGAAGCTGGAGCACAATCCGGGCCAGTATATTCCTGAATCCCTGCGCCAGCAGGGGGAAGGCGACGTAGTAAGCATTGATCTGAACAAGCCGATGCCCGATATTCTGGCGCAGCTTTCCGCGCACCCGGTCTCCACCCGCCTGTCGCTGAATGGCACCATTATTGTGGCGCGCGACATCGCCCATGCGAAGCTGAAAGAGCTGCTCGACAACGGGGAAGAACTGCCGCAGTACGTCAAAGATCACCCGATTTACTATGCAGGCCCGGCCAAAACGCCAGAAGGTTACGCGTCTGGCTCACTCGGCCCGACCACTGCGGGACGTATGGACTCCTATGTGGACTTACTGCAATCCCACGGCGCGAGCATGATCATGCTGGCGAAAGGTAACCGCAGCCAGCAGGTGACGGACGCCTGCCATAAGCACGGCGGCTTCTACCTCGGCAGCATTGGCGGCCCGGCGGCGGTGCTGGCGCAAAACAGCATCAAGAGTCTGGAGTGCGTGGCGTATCCGGAACTGGGAATGGAAGCGATCTGGAAAATTGAAGTGGAGAACTTCCCGGCGTTTATCCTGGTGGATGACAAAGGCAACGATTTCTTCCAGCAGATCCAGAACAAGCAGTGCAAAGGCTGTTCACAGCGCTGAGTCTTTCCACAATGACGGCAGCAGCGACAGCGTTTCATTAATTAACCCGCGCTTGTCGCTGCCCGGTTTCCAGATCGTCACCATCGTTTGACCGATCCCCTGGCTGCCCACTTCGGTGTGCAGCCTTTTTACGTTTTGCCATCGCGCCGCCTGAAGATGCGTCGGCAAAAATCCCCAGCCGCACCCTTTCTCCAGCAGGCCGCGCAGCATCTCCAGTTCGTTAGTGAAAAGCGTGTGCCCTGAAATTTGCAGGCGACGGGCAACCGGCTCGTCTGACGCGGCATGCATAATCACCTGCGGAACCAGAGAGAGATCGAGCAGCGACACCGGCGACGCAACCTCCGCAAAAAGCGCCGTTGCGGCGTAAAAATCCATTTCGATCGCCCCTAGCGCCCGCCACTCCATCTCATTGCCCACGCTGCGGTTGCGCGCCTGGCAGATCCCCAGATCGGCCTGACCGTCCGCCAGCATGGCTTCCGCCTCATCGCGCGATGCGCTGGTCAGGCTCAGGCGGATCTTTTTCGCCGCCAGTGTGGCAATCAGCGCCTGTAAAAAAGCTCTGGGGGTGAACGGATCGTAAACGAGGGCAATGTCCTGCGTGGCGCTGTCCGGCACCGATCGGGCAAACGCCTCAAATGCTTTGACCTGCCGCATCAGCAGGTGCGCCTGCCGCTGAAGCTGCTCCCCCTCCGGCGTCAGGCGCAGGCTGCGCCCCTCCCGCAGGAACAGAGCGTAGCCCAGCCCATCCTCAAGAAAATCGATCAGATCCCGCAAGGTTGTACGATCTTTGCCGAGTTTACTGGCCGCCTTCATCAGGCTGCCGTGCTCAGCGACGGCGGTGAACGCCTCAAGTTGGGCAAAGGAATAGATCAGGGATGCCACGTCATTCTCCACGCGATTTTTCCGGGGGATTTTCCCCCATAACGCGTTTTCTATTATAGGCCGCAGGTTCTTAAACTGAAGTCCTTCCTGAGCCAAACGAGATAAATATGAAAATCAAAACAAACCGCACGCTGCTCGCGGCGCTGGTTGTCAGTAGCCTGCTCTCGCCCGCCGTCATGGCGGCCTGCAACGGTACCGACCTCACGACCTGTCCGGCGCCTTTCGATGCCAGACTCCCGGACGCACATACCATGCTCACCTGGAGCCAGGCCGATCGCGTGGTGGGCTTTCGCAATGACTACCGCAACTACGCGGGCGATGTGTTCCGCCACGGCAACGCAACGCCGCTGCTGCCCGCAGAAAAACCGCTCACCGATGCCCGCTATCAGGTGAAGGGTAAGATTTACAATCTTCAGGATTACCTGAAACGCCAGAACGTCAGCGGCATGCTGGTGCTGAAAAATGGCAAAGTGGCCTATAAATACCTGGGAGAAGGCAATACCAACTCAACGCTCTGGACGTCGCGTTCCGTGGGCAAATCGGTGGTTTCCGCGCTGGTGGGCGTTGCGATAAAAGAGGATAAAATCCACTCCCTGGACGACCTCATCACCCTGTACGAACCGGATTTAAAAGGCACCGCCTGGGAGGGCGTAACGCTAAAACAGCTCATCACCCACACCTCGGGCGTGGCGTGGAACGAAGATTACACTAACCCGCAGTCAGACTTCGCCCGGCTTACCGAATGCGAAGCGAAACCGGGCACCTACGACTGCGTGCGCACCCTGGTGAAAGGATTACACCGTGAACACCCGGCGGGTGAAAACTGGTCCTATTCCTCGGGTGGCGCCTGGCTGTTAGGCGATGTGCTTGAGCGCGCCACCGGCATGACGCTCGCGGCGTATCTGGAGAAAAGCATCTGGCAGCCGTACGGTATGGCGAGCGACGGCGTGTGGCATGCCTACAGCAAAGGCCAGCACGACGTGGGTGCGCATGGATTTAACGCCACGCTGGAAGACTGGGGGCGTTTCGGGGAGTTTATACTGCATAACGGTACACTGCCGGACGGAAAGCAGATCCTCCCCGAGGGCTGGGTGAAGCAGTCCTCAGCCTGGACACAGGCCAAAGGATCGGTGTCCGAGGCGCATCCGAAGGGGTTGTACGGCTACCAGTGGTGGAACAACGAAGTGCCGGCCACCGCCACAAACGTGGAGCCGAAAGTCGAAAATTCGCTGAAGGATTCCCTGTGGGCGCTGGGTATTTTTGGTCAGATGATCGTGGTTAATCAGAAAGAAAATCTGGTTATCGTCCAGTGGTCCACCTGGCCGCAGGCAGAACCGTCATTCAGCGCCCAGCCGCTGGAAGCGTCGCTGATGTTTAGCGCGATTGCGAACGCGCTGCGCTGATAATCCCAAGCCAGGCCCCGCCTGGCTTCTCACCTGCGCGGTGTCACAAAACTGATATATCAGCAACTTAGCGAAATGTGGTAAATAAAAGATCACCGAAATGTTAAGTTATTGTTGAATATGTAAATACTGGTCAACGCTTTGTCATTAATGCACCACACGCATCAGTCCATGCGCGATTTGCGCTTATCAATTTCCACTTCCTGATCCAGTTTTCAGAAACAGACGAGCATATCGTCACTATAAAACTGGAGATAATCATGGTTTCCTCAACCTCACCTGCAACGGTTCGTTCGAAAGCGGGCGCGATTTTCCGCGTCACGTCGGGCAACTTTCTTGAGCAATTCGACTTCTTTCTGTTCGGCTTTTATGCCACCTACATCGCCCACACGTTCTTCCCGGCAAGCAGTGAATTTGCGTCGCTGATGATGACCTTCGCCGTCTTTGGCGCGGGCTTTCTGATGCGTCCGATCGGGGCCATTGTGCTGGGGGCTTACATTGATAAAGTGGGTCGCCGTAAAGGACTGATCGTCACCCTGTCGATTATGGCCGCCGGAACCTTTCTGATTGTGCTGATCCCTTCTTATCAGAGCATTGGCCTGTGGGCGCCGCTGCTGGTGCTGACCGGCCGCCTGTTGCAGGGCTTTTCGGCAGGCGCCGAGCTGGGCGGGGTTTCGGTTTATCTGGCGGAGATCGCCACGCCGGGCCGCAAGGGTTTCTACACCAGCTGGCAGTCGGGTAGCCAGCAGGTCGCCATTATGATCGCGGCGGCGATGGGCTTTGCGCTGAATATGGTGCTGGAAGAGAGTGCCATTCGCGAATGGGGGTGGCGTATTCCGTTCCTGTTTGGCTGTCTGATTGTGCCGTTCATCTTTTTCCTGCGCCGCAAGCTGGAGGAGACCGAGGAATTCAGCGCCCGTCGCCACCATCTGGCGATGCGTCAGGTCTTCACAACGCTGCTCGCCAACTGGCCAGTAGTCATCGCGGGCATGCTGATGGTGGCGATGACCACCACCGCGTTTTACCTGATCACCGTTTACGCACCGACCTTCGGTAAAAAAGTCCTGATGCTCAGCGCCTCGGACAGTCTTTTGGTCACGCTGCTGGTAGCCATTTCTAACTTCATTTGGCTACCGATTGGCGGTGCGCTGTCGGACCGCTTCGGACGCAAACCGGTGCTGATCGCCATGACGCTGCTGGCGCTGGCGACCAGCTATCCGGCACTGACGATGCTGGCGGCAGCCCCGAGTTTCTCCATGATGCTGACCGTGCTGCTGTGGCTCTCTTTCCTCTACGGCCTGTATAACGGCGCGATGATCCCGGCCCTGACGGAGATCATGCCAGCAGAGGTGCGCGTGGCGGGCTTCTCGCTGGCTTATAGCCTGGCAACGGCGGTCTTTGGCGGTTTTACGCCGGTGATTTCTACCGCCTTAATTGAGTACACCGGCGATAAAGCCTCCCCGGGCTACTGGATGAGCTTTGCCGCCGTTTGCGCCCTGCTGGCAACGCTTTATCTCTATCGTCGTCGCACGTTAATTCTGCAAACTGCCGTTAAGGAGTGATCCCTCATGCTTACATTCAGAACGGTGATTGCCGCCCTGACCTTCACCACCCTCAGCGCGGGCGCGCTTGCGCAGGAGGTGACGGTGATGATTTCTGGCGGCTTCAAAGCGGCGCTGGAGAAGCTGACGCCGCAGTACGAAGCGCAAAGCGGCGACAGGCTCATTGTGGTCTCCGGCCCGTCGATGGGCAAAACAACGCAGGCCATTCCGGCCCGGCTCGCCCGGGGCGAAAAAGCGGACGTGTTGATTATGGTGGGCGATGCGCTGGCGAAACTGGAACAGGATCGCAGGACGGCGGCGGGCTCCCGCGTGGAGCTGGCGGATTCGCCCGTCGGGATGGTCGTCAAAGCGGGCGCGCCGGTGCCGGATATCAGTACGGTACCCGCCCTGCGGCAAACGCTGCTGAAGGCGCATTCCATGGCTTATTCCGACAGCGCCAGCGGCCGGTATGTTGAGAGCCAGTTGTTCCGTAAGCTGGGCATCGACGGCCAGGTCCAAAATAAAGCGCACCGGGTTGAGCGCATCCCGGTGGCGTCTGAAGTGGCAAAAGGGAAATACGATCTCGGCTTTCAGCAGGTGAGCGAGCTTCTGCCGGTCCCGGGCGTGACGTTTGTGGGTAAGTTGCCTGACGACATACAGTACATTACCCGTTTCGCCGGAGCCGTAACGCAGAAGGCCGACCATCCTGAGCAGGGAAAAGCGCTGCTGGCCTTTCTCTCCTCGCCACAGGCGGCCAGCGTCATTACGGCAATGGGCTTAACGCCCGTCAGTGCACCTCGCGATACTGCTCGGTGATCAGCGTTTCGAGTTCGGCAGCAATGTAGGACTGGATCCGCCCGCGGCGGCGAATCAGCCCCACGGTTCGCCTGACCTCTGGCTCGGTTAAAGGCACCGACGTCAGCAGCGAATGCTCTGCGCGGGGCATTGACATGGCGGGAACGGCCGCAATGCCGATCCCGGCTTCAACCATCCCGAGCATAGTCGTCACGTGCCGCGTTTCGCAGATGCTGGGGCGCTCAGGCCGAATATGTCCGACCCGCTGGTCGAGAAGATTGCGGTTGCCGGAGGTCTTATCCAGACCGATATAATCCTGCTGATAAAAAGCCTGCCACGTCAGGCTTTTTCTTTTTGCAAGCGGGCTGTCTCGTCGGCAGGCGGCCACGTAGACGTCCTCCACCAGCGGGACAAACTCGATGTCGGGCTGTAAACTCCGGGCAAAGCAGATACCAAAATCCGCCTGTCCGCGGGTGACGGCCTCGATAACATTTCCGGCGCTGCTGTCGATAAGTTTAATGCGCACGCGGGGGTAACGGGACTGAAAGCAGCGGATCACATCCGGCATAAAGTAACAGGCGGCAGACGGCACCGTCGCCACGGTGATTAATCCCGTGCGCTCCTCGCTGGCCTTATCGATATCCGAAAGCATGGACTCCACGTCGACAAGCAGTTGCCCGCACCGGTCGGCAAAGGTCTGTCCATACAGGGTCAGCGTGACGCGCCGGGTGGTTCTGACGAACAGTTTTGTCCCCAGTGCCGTCTCCAGCTTTTCAATTCTGCGACTCAACGCCGACTGGGAAAGGCAGATAGACTCCGCCGCAAGACGGAAATTGCCGTATTCCAGTAAAGCGCGGAAGGCGTAGAGATCGTTGAGGTCAAAATTGACGGGCATACTGACGGGATCCTTAAGCACGGTAGGGTAAGAAGAGATTTATCATAGCCGCGTACGACATACTTCACAAAATGAAGGGGATACCCCTAAAGCGCTATCAACCTTACGGCACATAGTGATAGTTTATGCGGGCTGGATTCCTCTTAAACAGGCTGCCAGTCTGCATGCCGCCGAAGAGGAGTGTCATACTGCTTAACAGAGTATGTTGGCATGCTAACAGCCCCTGACCTTTCCATTTTGTTCACGTGCGAGTAACGAGCAAAGCGATGATTAAGTGGCCCTGGAAAACGAACGAAGCTGGTCGAAATATGGCGCTGCCCTGGGATGAGGCTCTGGCGATCCCCGTGCTGGCTAATCTCTTGCCTGAAGAGCAATCAAAGCTGATTCAGCTGGCCGAGCGTTTCTTACAGCAAAAACGGCTGGTGCCGCTACAGGGCTTCGAACTGGATCCGCTTAAAAATTCGCGCATCGCCCTGCTCTTCTGCTTACCGGTACTGGAGCTGGGTATCGAATGGCTGGATGGCTTCCACGAAGTGCTGATCTACCCGGCGCCGTTTATCGTCGATGATGAGTGGGAGGATGACATCGGGCTGGTGCACAACCAGCGTATGGTGCAGTCCGGGCAGAGCTGGCAGCAAGGGCCGATCATCCTCAACTGGCTGGATATTCAGGACTCGTTCGATGCCTCGGGCTTCAACCTGATCATTCACGAAGTAGCGCATAAGCTGGATACCCGCAACGGCGATCGCGCCAGCGGCGTGCCGCTGATCCCGCTGCGTGAAGTCGCGGGATGGGAACACGACCTGCACGCGGCGATGGAAAACATTCAGGATGAGATAGACCTGGTGGGTGAAAGCGCGGCCAGCATTGATGCCTATGCCGCGACCGATCCCGCCGAGTGCTTTGCGGTGCTGTCCGAGTATTTCTTTAGCGCACCTGAGCTTTTCGCCCCACGCTTCCCGGCGCTGTGGCAGCGTTTCTGCCAGTTTTACCAGCAGGATCCGCTCCAGCGTCTGCGGCAAAGTGAGGACGCAGCCAGCACCTCCTCTCATCCGTTCCACTAATGTTCAGCAGGGGTACGATCGGTCGATCGTACCCACACGCTCACCGCGAGAAACAGCAGCGCCATTCCCCATGCGGCAGTAATCAAAAACTGCTCACCGTAAAAGCGCGTCACCACGGGTACCAGCAGCGCACTGGCCCCGTACCCCAGCGTATGGCTGGTGGCGATCACCCCTGCGCCTTTGCCCGTCGTCAGCCGATCGTTGAGCAAAAGCTGGTATCCCGGCGTGGCCATGGCGGCACCCAGCGAGGTGATGACAATGCCCACGTAGAACAGGGCTAAACTGGCGAGACACATCAGCCCAAGCCCCGCCACCATCAAGACCGCGGCAATCAAGAGTAAAACCCTTGGGCTAAAATGCTGCGGGCGTACCACCAGAAACTGCGCCGCCAGGGTCGCCAGCGCGGCCAGGCTCAGCAGCAGGGCGACATGATGGCTGATTTGCACGGCATCGCCATTAAATAACGGATGAAGATGCGGCGATAAACCAAGCTGCATCAGGCTGACCAACGCCGCCAGCAGCAGCGCCAGCAGCAGGAAAGGCATCATAGAGGCCTGTAACCGCGTCGACTGGTGCGCCACCGGCGGCAGCGGGGGATCGGCGGCTTCGCGCAGCACCAGAAGCAGCGCGATAAACGGCGCCAGCGCCATCAGCCAGAGCGGTGCGACCGGGCTGACGCTGAGCATCAGCGCGGCCAGAGGCGGTCCCAGCAGACGCCCGCAGCTAAGGCCAGAGCTTATCGTTGCCAGCGCTGCCATTCTTTTATCCAGCCCCGCGCGTTGAATGGCCCACGTCTGGGCCGCAGGCACCAGCCCCGATACCGTCAGGCCGTACAGCATGCGCGACAGAACCAGGCCCGCCATTCCCCAGAGGGCATTCAGCGCGCCGTTGGCCATCGCCCAGACCACCAGCGCCATCACGACGAAGCTCGCCAGATAGCCGCCTAACGAGGCCAGCATCACGACCTTACAGCCGTGCCGCTCGCTCTGGCGTCCCCACCAGGGCGATGCGGGTAAAAAGAGCATCGAGCCGAACATCAGCAGCCCGGCCCAGACGGAGAGCGACAGTCCGGTCAGGGAGACCAGCTGCGGCAGCATGACCAGCAAACCGTTTTGTCCGATACCCAATAAACCGGCGCCCAGTGCAAGGGGCCAGTTTGCCTTCGGGGCCATATTGTCTGTGATGTTCTCAGTACAGGTGCGCATAGAATTGTGAAGATAATGTCAATAAATGTGTGGAAATTATGAAGTTTATGAAAACAAATATTGCAAAAATAGTTGCGGCTGTAAACAGAATGAATATCATAACGAGAATTATTATCAGTCATGGAATGAGGTACATCTATGCGTGCTCTGCCCCGCTCCGCCGGTACAGATGTTGCGGCCCAGTGTTTTTTGAACGCGCTGCTGCGCGAAACGAAGGACTGGCACTATCTTCCCGCAACCCGTGCGGATGAGTTATCGCAGATACATATCCCGCTCTCCCCAACCCAGGCCATCCGGGTTCCGGTACGCTATTTCTCCCCCACGCAGCATCACCAGTATTGTTTCCCGGCCACGCTGATTCAGGCTGACAGCGACGGCGGTGACACGGTCACATTCCATCAACTGATTGATTTCATTCTTGAAAAAGAGACAGTAAAAGGCGCTCTGGACGCCGATACGCTGGCCCGCTTTAAGCAGCGCGTCCTGGAGAGCCATACGCACACCTGGCAGGCCATTGATTTACGCCACAACTGGGCAAACCTGCGCGATAAGCCGCTGACCTTTGCCGAAGCGGAACAGGCGCTGCTGGTCGGCCATGCTTTTCATCCTGCCCCAAAATCGCACGAGCCGTTTAACCAGGCCGAGGCGCGCCGCTATCTGCCGGATTTCGCCTCGCGCTTCCCGCTGCGCTGGTTTGCGGTTGAGCATGAACTGATTGCCGGGGACAGTCTGAACGTCTCCCTGCGTGAACGTCTGCTGCGCTTCGCGGCCCAGAGTGCGCCGGATCTTCTCGGCCACTTCACCGACACCCGCTGGCTGCTGCCGATGCATCCGTGGCAGGCTGCCTATTTGCTGGAGCAGCCGTGGTGCCAGCGTCTGGTTGAAAAAGGCGCCCTGCGGGATCTTGGCGAGGCGGGCGCACAGTGGCTGCCTACCAGCTCTTCCCGCTCGCTGTACAGCGAAACCAATAGCGACATGATTAAGTTTTCCCTCAGCGTGCGGCTGACCAACTCCGTGCGCACGCTGTCGGTCAAAGAAGTTAAGCGCGGCATGCGCCTGGCGCGGCTGGCGAAAACGGCACGCTGGCAGGAACTCCAGGCGCGCTACCCGACCATGCGCGTGATGCAGGAAGACGGCTGGGCCGGGCTGCGCGATGAAAGCGGCGTCATTCAGGAAGAGAGCCTGATGGCCCTGCGCGTCAACCTGCTGTTTGATACGCCAGATACCCAAACCAACGTGCTGGTGAGCCTGACCCAGGCGGCACCGGACGGCGGCGACAGCCTGCTGGCGGCAGCGGTGCGCCGTCTGAGCCAGCGTCTGGATCTCCCGCTCGCCCAGGCCGCCCGCTGCTGGCTGGACGCCTACTGCGACCGTGTATTGCTTCCGCTGTTCAGCGCCGAGGCGGACTACGGTCTGGTCCTGCTGGCCCACCAGCAAAATATCCTCGTTGAGATGCAGCAGGATTTCCCCGTTGGGCTGATCTACCGCGATTGTCAGGGCAGCGCCTGGACCGAAGGGGCCGACGCGTGGCTGAAAGAGGCAGGCGAAACCGAGGTGGAAAACCGCTTCGGTGAGAGCCAGCTGCTGCGCTACTTCCCTTATTACCTGCTGCTGAACTCTACCCTTGCCGTCACCGCCGCGCTCGCCGCTGCCGGCTTCGACAGCGAAGAGAACCTGATGCCCCGCGTGCGTGACGCGCTGGCCAAACTGCGCATGACGGCGAAGCAGACCCGCTGCCTTGATTATGTGCTCGACAGCCCGACCTGGAACTGCAAAGGCAACTTCTTCTGCTACCTGCACGATCGCAACGAAAACACCATCGTCGATCCGGCGGTGATCTATTTCGACTTTAGCAACCCGTTTTATAAGGAGAAGGCGTGATGGCAAACGCGAACATCGTCCATTCCGGCTACGGCTTTCGCTGTACGGCCATGGAACAAAACCTGCCGCTGACGCTGGGTCTTGACGGCAGCGCGGTCCTTGCGCGTCTGGCCGGGCTCCCGGACGGCTGGCTGGTGGACGCCCTCGACCAGCTGTTTGTAGCCTCCCCCGCCCTGACCGGCATTACCCTGCCGTGGGCCGCCTGGCAGGATGAACCTCAGGCGCAGGCGCTGTTTAGCCTCGCAAACGGGGATTATCTGGCGCGCGAAATATTCTGGCAGCTGCCGCTGTGGCTGAAAGGCGAACGTCCGCAGGCGAGCGGCGGAATGCAGTTTGATGAAAGCCGTCAGCTGTACTTCCCGCTGCGCCCTCATCGTCCGCAGGGCGAAGTGTATCGCCGTTACGATCCGCAGATTAAGCGCACCCTGAGCTTCCGCGTAGCGGACGTGGCGCTGGACGGCGAGCGTTTTACCCGCTGGATGAACACCCCACGCGTGAACGCCTTCTGGGAGATGGCGGGCCCGCAGGCCGAGCAGGAAAACTACCTGCGCCGTCAGCTCGACTCGACCTATTGTTACCCGGTGATCGGCTGCTTTGACGATCAGCCATTCGGCTATTTTGAACTCTACTGGGCGGCGGAAGACCGCATTGGCCGCCACTATCGCTGGCAGCCGTTTGACCGCGGGCTACATATGCTGGTGGGCGAAGAGAACTGGCGCGGGGCGCAGTATATCCGCAGCTGGCTGCGCGGCCTCAGCCACTATCTGTATCTCGATGAACCGCGTACGGCGCGCATTGTGGCGGAACCGCGCTTCGACAACCAGCGTCTCTTCCGCCATCTGGCGTCTGCCGGTTTTGACACGGTGAAAGAGTTCGACTTCCCGCACAAACGCTCCCGTCTCATCATGAGCGAGCGTCACCGCTTCTTCCATGAGGTGGAACTGTGAACGCGCTCTGGCAGAAAGTGAACCGCGAGATGGTGGCGAAGATCCTCGCTGAACTGGAATATGAACGCACCCTGCGCGCCGAGCCGGTTTCGGCGGACTACTGGCGCATCAGTATGGGCAACGCGACCTGGCAGTTTAGCGCCACGCGTGGGATCTGGGGCTGGCTGCATATTGCCCCTGATACCCTCACCACCGCCAGCGGCGCGGCGGTCGAAGCGGAAAACGCGCTGCTGCAACTGGCCACCGTACTGGAGATGAGCGACGCGCAAACGGCGGAGCACATGGAAGATCTCTACGCCACGCTGCGGGGCGACATGCAGCTGTTGCAGGCGCGTGACACGCTGGATGCCGATGCGCTGATCCACCTCGACCCGGACGAACTACAGTGCCTGATGCGCGGTCACCCGAAGTTTATTTTCAACAAGGGACGCCGCGGCTGGGGGCTGGATGCCCTGCGCCTGTACGCGCCGGAATATCGTGGGCGTTTCCGCCTCCACTGGGTCGCCGTGCAGCGGGAGCACCTTGTCTGGAGCAGTGACGTTGGTTGCGATATCAACACCCTGCTCGCCAGCGCCATGGACGATGCCGAGCGCAACCGATTCGACGCCCGCTGGCAGGAACTGGATCTGGACGACAGCTGGCTGCCGGTGCCGCTGCATCCGTGGCAGTGGCAGCAAAAAATTGCCATTCATTTCCTGGCACAGCTCGCGCGCGGTAAGATGGTGGAGCTGGGAGAGTTCGGCGATGAGTATCTGGCGCAGCAGTCCCTGCGCACGCTGACCAACGCCAGCCGTCGCGCGCCCTATGACATCAAGCTGCCGCTGACCATCTACAACACTTCCTGCTACCGCGGTATTCCGGGCAAGTATATTGCCGCCGGTCCGCTGGCCTCGCGCTGGCTACAGCAGCAGTTCGCCAGCGATGCCACGCTGATTCACTCCGGGGCGCAGGTGCTTGGCGAACCCGCAGCCGGATATCTGTCGCATCCGGGTTATGCCGCATTGCCTGAGGCGCCGTACCGCTATCAGGAGATGCTGGGGGTGATCTGGCGCGAGAACCCATCCTGCTATTTACAGGATGGCGAACAGGCGGTGCTGATGGCCGCGCTGATGGAAACCGATAACGACGGGCGCCCGCTGATTGACGCATGGATCAAACGCTCGGGGTTAACCGCAGACGCATGGCTGGAAAAGCTGTTTGAGGCGACGGTGATCCCCTTCTATCACCTGCTCTGCCGCTACGGGGTGGCGCTCATCGCCCACGGCCAGAACGTCACGCTGGTGATGAAAGATTACGTTCCACAGCGCATTCTGCTGAAGGATTTCCAGGGCGACATGCGCCTGGTGGACGAGGATTTCCCGCAGGCGCAGAGCCTGCCGGAGCAGGTAAAAGCCGTCACCGCACGCCTCAGTGCGGATTACATCATCCACGACCTGCAAACCGGCAACTTTGTCACGGTGCTGCGCTTTATTTCCCGTCTCACCCTGCAATGCGGCGTGAGCGAAACCCGCTTCAATCTGATCCTGGCGCAGGTGTTACGTCGCTATATGGCCGCCCATCCGGATCTTGCGGCGCGCTTCGCGAAGTTCGACCTGTTTAAGCCGCAGATTATTCGCGTGATCCTCAACCCGGTCAAACTGACCTTCTCTGAACACGACGGCGGCAGGCGCATGCTGCCGAACTACGTCTGCGATCTTGATAACCCTCTTTTTCTGGTCTCCCAGGAGTCAGCGCAATGAAAACCTATGATTTCATCGGCATTGGTATCGGTCCGTTCAACCTCAGTATTGCCGCGCTGGCAGAGGGGCTGGACGGTTTTAGCTCGCTGTTTCTTGAACGCAAGCCGCACTTCTCCTGGCACCCGGGAATGATGGTACCGGACTGCCATATGCAGACCAGCTTCCTGAAGGATCTGGTCAGCGCCGTGGAGCCAACCAACCGCCACAGCTTCCTGAACTACCTGGTACAGCGCAAAAAGTTCTACCGTTTCCTCACTACCGAGCAGCGCACCGTCTCGCGCGAGGAGTTTGCCGACTACCTGTGCTGGGCGGCGGATAACCTGACTAATCTGGCCTTCAGCCAGCAGGTGCAGCAGGTCAGCTTTGATGAGCAATACGGTCTGTTTGAGGTCGTGACCCAGCGGGATCGCTTCCTGGCGCGCCACGTCTGCGTGGGGATTGGGAAGCAGATCAATCTGCCTGACTGCGTTACCGCGCAGGACGACACCTGCTTCCATGCCAGCGAAATGATGCTGCGCACGCCGGATTTAGCAGGCAAGCGCGTCACCGTCGTCGGCGGCGGCCAGAGCGGTGCGGATCTGTTTTTGAATATCTTCCGTGGGGAATGGGGCCAGCCGCTGAGCCTCAACTGGATCTCGCGTCGCAACAACTACAACGCGCTGGATGAAGCCGCGTTTGCTAACGAATATTTCACGCCGGAGTATGTGGACAGCTTCTCCACCCTCGGTGACGACGCCCGTCGCCAGATGTTGCAGGAGCAGAAGATGACCTCCGACGGGATCACCACGGAGTCGCTGCTGGCCATCTATCGTGCTATGTATCACCGCTTCGAAGTGCTGCGCGAAAAACCCTGGGCGCACCTGATGCCGTCCCGCTCGGTGACGGCGCTGACGCGCCAGGAGAACGGGCAGCGCCTGAGCATCCAGCATCACCTGGACGGCGGTCGCGAACAGCTGGAGAGCGACGTGGTGATTTTCGCCACCGGCTACCGCGCCGTGCAGCCTGCTTTCCTCGCTCCGCTCTCTTCCCGACTGCGTCTGGATGAGGATGAAGCCTTCTGCATCAACAACGATTTTACCCTTGAATGGGACGGCCCGCAGAGCAACCGCCTGTTTGCCGTCAATGCAGGGATGCACCGTCTCGGTATTGCCGAACCCCAGCTCAGCCTGATGGCCTGGCGCGCGGCGCGAATTCTGAATCGCGCTCACGATGACGAGCCGTTTGAACTGGCAACCACCCCCGGCGTGATCCACTGGCGGAGCACCACCAGCCCGGAGAGCAGCCAGGTTTTTAAATCATTAATGAAGACCACCGAGTACTGACACACACATTCAGGATCAACATAACAATGAAACGTTCTCATCTTTGGGTTTTAAATCCGTGCTTGCTTGCCATGCTTTCTACCTCTGCGTGGGCGGAAGAACAAAAGGAAGAAGATATTGTGGTTTCTGCCAGCCGGGCACATCGCAGCGTGGCAGAGATGGCGCAAACCACCTGGGTTATAGAGCGGGCGGAAATTGAGCAGCAGGTTCAGGGCGGGAAAGAGATTAAAGAGGTGCTGGCCCAGCTGATCCCCGGCATGGACGTCAGCAGCCAGGGACGCACCAACTACGGCATGAACCTGCGCGGTCGCTCCATGATGGTAATGGTGGACGGCGTACGTCTGAACTCGTCCCGCAGCGACAGCCGCCAGCTCGACTCTATCGATCCGTTCAACATTGACCGTATCGAAGTCATTTCCGGCGCCACCTCGCTGTACGGCGGCGGCAGCACCGGCGGTCTGGTGAACATCGTCACCAAAAAAGGCCAGCCGGAGACCGAAGTGGAGTTCCAGACCGGGGCAAAAAGCGGGTTTAACAGCCATAACGACCATGATGAGAACGTCTCAGCAGCCGTGAGCGGCGGCAACGACAACGCCTCTGGACGTCTGTCGGTCTCCTATCAGCGCTACGGCGGCTGGTATGACGGCAACGGCGACGAGGTGATTATCGATAACACCCAGACCGGCTTGCAGTATTCCGACCGTATCGACGTGATGGGAACGGGCACCATTAACATCGACGATCATCAGCAGCTCCAGTTAACCACCCAGTACTACAAGAGCGAATCTGACGGCAAGCACGGGCTGTTCCTCGGAGAGAATTTCGCTGCGGTCACGGGCGATGCCAAAGCCTATAACAAAGACAACTTGGACTCTGACCGTATCCCGGGCACAGAGCGTCACCTGATCAACCTGCAGTACTCGAACACCGACTTCTGGGGGCAGGATCTGGTTGCGCAGATTTACTACCGTGATGAGAGCCTGACCTACTACCCGTTCCCGACGCTGAGCAAAGGCGCGGTGACCAGCATTGGCGCGTCCCAGCAGAAAACCGATTTTTACGGCGGCAAGCTGACGCTAAACAGCAAGCCGATGGACGACCTGACCCTCACCTGGGGTGTGGATGCCGATCACGAAACGTTCGACGCCAACCAGCAGTTCTTCGACTTAAGCAAAGCGGCGGCGAGCGGCGGCATGGAGCTGGACAACGCCTACAACGTGGGCCGTTACCCGGGATACAGCATTACCAACCTCGCGCCGTTCCTGCAAGCCAGCTATGACATTGACGCTATCACCCTGAGCGGTGGCGTGCGCTACCAGTACACCGAAAACAAGGTGGACGATTTTGTCGGTTACGCCCAGCAGCAGGCAATCGCCACGGGCAAAGCCACCTCCGCTGACGCGGTGCCGGGCGGGAAAACCGACTACAACAACTTCCTGTTTAACGCCGGGATCCTTGGACGTCTGACCGAACAGCAACAGCTGTGGTTTAACTTCTCCCAGGGCTTCGAAATTCCAGACCTGGCGAAGTACTACGGCTCCGGCACCTATCAGCTGGTCGATGGTCACTATCGCTTGCAAAACAGCGTGAACGTGAACGACTCAACGCTGGACGGTATTAAGGTCAATGCTTACGAGCTGGGCTGGCGCTTCACCGGCGATAACCTGCGTACCCAGGTGGCGGCCTACTACTCGCTCTCGGATAAAACCATCACCATCAACAAGAGCGACATGACCATCAACCTGGAAGACGACAAACGTCGTATCTATGGGATTGAAGGCCAGGTGGATTATTTCTTCACCGACAGCGACTGGAGCACCGGGGCGAACTTTAACGCCATCAAGTCCGAAACGCGTGAAAACGGGAAATGGCAGAAGCTGACGGTCGACAGCGCCAGCCCGTCGAAAGCCAGCGCATGGGTGAACTGGGCGCCGGGCGACTGGGCCCTGCGCGTGCAGAGCACACAAACCTTCGACGTATCTGACGCCGACGGTAAGAAGATCGATGGCTATAACACCGTTGATTTCCTGGGCAGCTACGCCCTGCCGGTGGGCAAAGTCAGCTTCAGCGTGGAGAACCTGCTGGACAAAGACTACACCACCGCCTGGGGCCAGCGCGCACCGGGGCTGTATAGTCCAACCTACGGTGCACCGGGTCTTTATACTTATAAAGGCCGTGGACGTACGTTTGGTCTGAACTACTCCGTTCTGTTCTGATCCTGCGCGCCGCCTGTCTGCGGGCGGCGCGATTTGCTGTGCAATTTGAAAGCAAATTTGCTATTAAATCATCGGTTTGCTGAAATTGTCGGCAAACGAACAAAAACGGTGTTTTCCCCTTTGACAAGGCGCACGCAGGTCGATAATATGCGCCTCGTTCACACGATTCCTCTGTAGTTCAGTCGGTAGAACGGCGGACTGTTAATCCGTATGTCACTGGTTCGAGTCCAGTCAGAGGAGCCAAATTTGAAAAGCCTGCTTTTATAGCAGGCTTTTTGCTTTTGTGGGTTCGGTAAATTTGCCGGGTGGCGGCTGCGCCTTACCCGGCCTACTGATTAGCGACTAAATCTGATAATCAATCGCCACCTCTTCCGGCTCCATCACCTGGCGTTTGATCTCATCCACCGACAGCCCCGCGTTGCATAGCTCAATAAAACGCCACACGTAGTTGCGCTGAAGCTGCCCGCGCTTTAGCCCCAGCCAGACGGTATTCGCGTCGAACAGGTGACGCGTATCCAGACGCACCAGATTTCCGGCCTCATATTCTCCGCCAGACTGCTCGGCCACCAGGCCAATCCCCAGCCCTAACTCGACGTAGGTTTTGATCACGTCGGAATCCTGCGCGCTCAGCACCACGTCCGGTGTGAGACCTTTACGCTTGAACGCTTCATCAATGCGCGAGCGTCCGGTAATGCCCTGCCGGTAGGTAATCAGCGGCCATTTGACGATCTCTTCCAGCGTCAACGGCGAAACCTGATTCAGGGGGTGATCGGCGGGTAACAGCAGGCTGTGATGCCAGCGGAACCACGGGAACGCCACCAGCAGCGGGTCGTTGCTCAGCCGTTCACTGGCGATACCAATATCTGCCCCACCGTTATGCAGCAGCACTTCGATTTCCTGCGGCGTGCCCTGGATCAGTTCCAGACGTACGTCCGGGAAGATCTCACGAAATGCTTTGATAACGGTCGGAAGACTGTAGCGCGCCTGCGTATGGGTGGTGGCGATTGTCAGCACACCTGACGCGTCGTTGGTAAAGAGATCTGCTAGCCGACGAACGTTGCTGGCCTCGTTGAGAATGCGCTCAGCGATGGTCAGCAATGCCTTGCCTGGCTCCGTCATGCCCAGCAGGCGCTTGCCGCGACGGATAAAAATCTCAATGCCTAACTCCTCCTCAAGCTCGCGGATATGTCGGCTGACGCCTGACTGGGAGGTGTAAAGCATGTTGGCGACCTCGGTCAGGTTGTAATCCCGCCTGGCCGCCTCACGAATAATTTTAAGTTGCTGGAAATTCACGATTCACTCCGGCGCATCTGACATAAGGTTATTGTTAGAGTCAGCCGGGCTGAAGAACAAATAATAAAAACCAGCATCTTATGCTTATTTGGAATATCAGCTGACCAGTTGCAGCTCGCGATTTTCCAGCGACGGCTTACTGACCAGAGACATCAGTATTTCTTTCACCGCCTGCGCCTGCGGTGACAGGGAGCCGCGCGCGGACATATTCAACGACAGCGGTAAGCTCATGGATGGCGTGGTGATGCGGGCCATCCAGCCATTCGCCGCGCTGCACAGTGAACGTGCGGCAGACTCGGGCAGTACCGTTACCCCCATGCCGCTGGCAATGGCGGCAGTCAGCGTGGAGATGGAATCAATCTCCCCGATAATCTTCGCCGTCAGACGGCGCAGCGAGAACGCTTCGTCAACGCGAACACGCACGGCGCTGTAGTCGCGCGGCAGGAACAGGTTCATCTCTGCCACGGCGGTTAAATCAATGCTCTGGCCGGGGCAATCACGGGTCCCGACCAGATAAAGATCTTCCTTAAGCAGCGGCTGGCTGGTGATCCCGGCAACCGGTGAGCGATCGTACAGCACCGCCATATCCAGCTGACCGTTGAGCAGTTTGTCATTGAGCACGGAACCACTGTTCTCATGCAGATAAACCAGCACTTCCGGTAGCTCCGCGCGCACCGCCTGAAGCAGCGGCATGGTTACCGACGATGCGGCCGTTCCCGGCGCCAGGCCGATGGAGACATTCCCGCTCAGGGTCTGACCTACGTTGTGCACGGCCAGTTGCGCCTGTTCGCACTGACGCAGGATCGTACGGGCATGGGTATATAAAATTTTTCCCGCTTCGGTAGGCGTTACGCCGCGCTTGGTGCGGATCAACAGTTGCTGGTCCATTTCGCCTTCCAGAGTCGCGACCTGCTGGCTCAGCGCAGGCTGCGCGATATGCAGCACTTCAGCCGCCTGGGTCAGGCTGCCGATATCGACGATTTTTACGAAGTATTTCAGTCGTCTTAAGTTCATGTTGCCCCCTGTTCGAAAATAGCGTGCCGGTAACGGCTGTGTTGTTAAACAGGTTTTGCAATATGGATGCCAGGTTTTGGCAGCGAATCAATATCTTTGCTAAGCGGCTGAAAATAAGGAAAGCCAATCGCTGGTGCCTGTTTTCAGACAGTGACAACGGATTCCGATCTGCCCCATTCGGGGTATATCTGCACAATAATGGTGCATTCCGTTGGCAAAAACGTCAGTTTGCTGATTTTGTCAGCAAACAGTCTAAAGTCGGCGATCCATCCTTTGACAAGGCGTACGCAGGTCGATAATATGCGCCCCGTTCACACGATTCCTCTGTAGTTCAGTCGGTAGAACGGCGGACTGTTAATCCGTATGTCACTGGTTCGAGTCCAGTCAGAGGAGCCAAATTTGAAAAGCCTGCTTTTAAAGCAGGCTTTTTGCTTTTCTGCGTTTGGTAAGTTTGTCGGGTGGCGCTCTGCTTACCCGACCTACGGTCCTGTAGGCCCGGTAAGCGCAACGCCACCGGGCATTGCAAGCCTCACCGGCATCCCCGACCGCCGTTCCAGCTCAGCGCCCGCCCCTTCACTTATCAGCTGCGTCCTTTGCGCGGCCGAAATGGGCAGCGGCACTTTTCGGGTTGATTCAAATTCCGCGCGATTGCGTGAAAGCGGCTCGTGAACCTCTACCCAGCGGCTACCATCCGGCTCGGTGGTCACTTTTACGGGCTGATCGATAAGCTGTACCCGCGTCCCCACCGAAACGTTATCGAACAGGTATTTGATATCGTTATTAAGCAGGCGAATGCAGCCCTGGCTGACGCGCAGGCCAATGCCGAAATTTGAGTTGGTACCGTGGATCGCGTACAGCCTGCCGATATAAAGGGCATACAGCCCCATCGGGTTATCCGGCCCGGCGGGCACGAACGCGGGCAACGTTTTCCCCTCTTTCGCGTAAGCGCGTCGCGTGTTTGGTGTGGGTGACCAGGTTGGGCCTTCCTGCTTGCGCTCAACGGCGGTTACCCAGTTACGCGGCGTTTCGCGCCCGGCCTGACCAATGCCAATAGGCAGCACCTCAACCGTGTTGCTGCCGGGTGGATAATAGTAAAGACGCATTTCCGCGACGTTCACCACAATCCCTTCACGCACGGTTGACGGCAGAATAAGCTGCTGCGGCACCACCAGCGGTGTACCGGCACGTGGTAAAAACGGATCTACCCCCGGGTTAGCTTCCAGCATATTGCTTAACCCTTGCCCGTGCTGCGCTGCAAACGCTTCGAGCGGCAGGGTATTGCCTTCAGGTACGGTGACAGTTATCGGCGCTCCCACCAGGCGGCTCCCCTCGGGTGGGAGTGGGTAGGTTACAGCAGATGCAGCGGGAACCAGTATACAAAGCGTAAAAACAAACGCGGCAAATCGAATCATAGTGTTCTGTACTCGGTCAAAGAGAAAGCCTGCCGGTGGGCAGGCTTAGCCTACTCATTCAGTTAACCTTTCGTCGTGCGCCATCTCCGGGTAAGGACTTTTTCCGCTTCCACAATCATGAACATAGCGAACCCGATCAGGAAGGTAATGATCCAGTAGCGGAACGGCAGCGCTTCGGTACCGAACAACATTTGCATGAACGGCGCATAGACGATCAGAAGCTGAAGGGCCAGAAGTACGCCGCTCACGATCCATATGCCCTTGTTAGCCAGCAGACCTTTACTCAGGGAGAAGCCGTCGGTGACGCGGCAGTTGAGCATGTAAAACCACTGGGCAGTGACCAGCGTTTGCAGCAACACGGTGCGGATGAACTCCGCCGAGTAACCGCGCGGTTGCAGCCAGGCCTCCAGCACAAAGGCGCTGATGGCAATCATCAGGCCGACAAACACCACGCGCCAGATGGCGTAACCGTCCATCACGTGCAGGTTAGACTTACGCGGCGGCCGGTTCATGATGTCCTTCTCACCCGCTTCAAACGCCAGACCAAACGACAGCGTTGCCGAGGTTGCCATGTTCATCCACAGGATCAGTACCGGTGTTAACGGGATCAGGTTCCCCGCCAGCAGGGCAATAATGATCAGCAGGGCCTGGGCGATGTTGCTCGGGATAACGAACAGAATGGTCTTTTTCAGGTTGTCGTAGACCCGACGCCCTTCATGGACCGCCCGGGCAATGGTGGCAAAGTTATCATCCGTTAACACCATATCGGCGGCTTCTTTGGTGACTTCAGTACCTTTGATCCCCATCGCGATGCCGACATCCGCCCGCTTCAGCGCAGGCGCATCGTTCACGCCGTCCCCGGTCATCCCGACCACTTCCTGCTTACTTTGCAGCGCCTGCACCAGACGGAATTTATCTTCCGGGCTAGTTCGGGCAAAGATATCGTATTTTTGCGCCGCCTCGCTCAGCTGGTGGTCGTCCATCGCCTCCAGTTCGCGCCCGGTAATGGCGCTCGCCGCGTTGCCAATACCCAGCATCTGACCAATGCTCATCGCCGTTTGTGGATGATCCCCGGTAATCATTTTCACGCGAATGCCCGCCTGCAAGCAGTCGGCAATGGCCGAAATGGCTTCCGGGCGCGGGGGATCCATCATGCCCGCAATGCCGAGCAGTATGACCCCCTCTTGCAGATCCGCATGCGTCAGCTCGCGCTGCCCGCTGGCGGCCGGTTTCCAGGCCGCAGCCACCATGCGCAATCCTTCGCGCGCATACTCTTCAATCTTCTCTTCCCAATAGTGCAGGTTGAACGGCTCCAGCCCGTTTTGAGTCTGCTGGTGCTGGCAAAGACGGAAAAGGACGTCCGGCGCACCGGTGATTAACATCACCTCTTCGTCGCCCAGGCGATAAAGGGTGGACATGTATTTATATTGCGAATCGAATGGGATTTTACTGCGCAATTCGGCGTCAATTGCCGGAAGCGGGATTTTTGCCGCCAGCACCTTCAGCGCGCCTTCGGTGGGACCGCCGGTGATTTTCCATAGCCCCTGCTCATCTTTGATCAGCTGGCTGTCATTACAGAGATCGACGGTGCGCAGATAGCGCTCCAGCACAGACCCCTGGGTCACGGTTACCGGTGTTGGATCGTCAACAGGGTGAATATTGCCCACCGGCTCGTAGCTGTCTCCCTCCACGCGGTAGGTGGTGTCCGCGGTAATCACCGCTTTTACCGTCATCTCATTCATGGTCAGGGTGCCGGTTTTATCCGAGCAGATCACCGTCATCGCCCCCAGCGTTTCCACGGTAGGCAGCTTGCGAATAATCGCCTTGCGACGCGCCATCGCCTGCACGCCCAGCGAGAGGATGATAGAGATAATGGCCGGTAAACCTTCCGGCACCGCCGCCACCGCAAGGCTAATCAGCGACAGCACCAGCTCTGATACGGGCATATCACGGAAGATAAGACTGAAAACGAACAGCGCCAGCATCATCACCAGAATGGTGATAAAAATGGTCTTGCCGAGCTTGTCCATTTGCACCATCAACGGGGTACGGTGTTTTTCAATGTCCGACATCATCTGGTTGATATGGCCGAGTTCGGTCTCCCCCCCGGTCGCCACCACCAGCCCTTTTCCCCCGCCGGAGCTGACGGTGGTGCCAGAATAAAGCAGGTTGTAACGGTCGCCTAACGGCAACTCCCCGTGGAGCGCATCGCTGCTTTTCTCCACTACCGTGGATTCGCCGGTAAGAATAGCTTCTTCCACCCGCAGGTTGTGCGCCTCTATTACGCGAAGGTCGGCAGGAATGCGATCCCCGGCGCGTATCACCACGATATCTCCCGGCACCAGCGCTGTCGTCGGGATAGTTTCATGGTTGCCCTGCCGGATGACCACAGCCTCGCTGGAGAGCATATTACGAATGCTTTGCAGCGATTTCTCCGCATTGCTCTCCTGAATATGTCCAATCAGGGCGTTGATGATGGCCACCCCAAGAATGACAAACATATCCACCCAGTGTCCCATTATCAGCTTCAGCAGCGCCGCCGCCAGTAGGACGTAAATAAGGACATCGTTGAAATGGGCCAGAAAGCGCAGCCAGCCAGGTTTACCCGGTTTTTGCGGTAAGGCATTTTCACCGTATTTTTCCAGTCTGGCGGTGGCTTCTGCACTGGTAAGTCCGTCCAGGCTGGATTGGATATTTGTCAGGGTTTCATCAACGGTCTGTTGATAATACGGATGGTGAGGCTTTTCTGTTATCATCGTTCCTTCCTCGGGTTCTTTTCAGAAATCACCTTGCTTTCATGTCATTAACGAATAACGAAAACAGGAACATGTGCATAACGAACGATACTCGCCGCCTCTGACCCTAATAAATGGGTTTGAATATTTGGATTGCGCGACCCCACAATAATCGCGCCGACGTTAAGTTCATCCGCCAGTTTGATTACCTCATCACGTATATTCCCGCTGCGAACATGTAGATGGACATTTGCTTCCGGCAGGCTGATTTTTTTTACCAGCGCGGCCAGTTTTTCTTTAGCATTATTAATCATATATTCATCCATCTTTCTCGCGTCTGCAATAAAACCGCGGGTCAGTTCCGCCGAGAACTTTGGCATAACGTACAGCAGATGGACATTACCCGATGCGCTTTGCGCCAGGAATTGGGCATGCTGTAGCGCTTTATCAGACAACGCTGTTTCGTATACATCCACCGGCACCAGAATCGTTTTATACATATCAAGCGTCCTTTTTATAACCAACACAACAGTGAGTGAATCAGGAGAGATCGCATCAAACCTATGGGTACAGGCGTGAATGCCTTTTACGGAAAAAAGGAATGGATGCTATTAAACGTAGCACAGGAATATCAGGATGTTATTCAAAGGGGATACGCTATCGTATCGCTTGTTTCGCCTGAGTATGTCACGCCACTAATAATGGTTATTTAACATTTATTTATTCACCGACTATGCTCATAGTCAGACATGCAACACGTTCATTCTCATTATCCCGCGCCACCTTCAACCTCATGGAGGAATGCATGTACGGTTTAAGCCTGATTCGCCTTGGTTTGTTTATTGCGCTTGCCATTATCGCCAGCACAGCAATCGGTTTATTTACCTATGTGGTCGTCTCGGCCCTGGCGGAATAGTGCCACCCCAGCATTGATGACGAAATAAATAAAACAATTATTATCAGGGGAATACTGTGAAGCGCTACCTCTCTCTTCTGCCTGCTGTTTTATTGCTGCTGACGGCGTGCGACCCCAAACCCGACCGCGCCGCGCCCCTGCCAAAAATGGTAAAAGTCGCAGAGGTGGTGAAGGCCGGCAACGCGCAGCAGCGCGTATTTCCCGCGCGTATCGAATCCGGCGACGCCACCGATCTCGCGTTCAAACGTGCCGGGCAGATTGAGACCCTGGACATTCGCCAGGGTGCCGTTGTCAAACAGGGACAACGGCTCGCCAGTCTTAACGATCGCGAAGCCCGGCAGCGTCTGAACGACAGGCAAACGGCGGCGACCCTGGCTCAGCGGCAATTCGACCGCTTCCAGACCCTGGCAGGACGCCAGGCCGTGTCGAAGGCCGAGATGGATGTCCAGCGCGCAAACCGCGATTCTGCAAACGCCGCGCTACAGATTGCTCGCGAGGAATTAAGCCAGATGACGCTCGTCGCCCCCTTTAGCGGGACAGCGGCCAGCGTACATGTGCGAAATCATCAGGTCGTCTCAGCCGGCCAGCCCGTCGTCACCCTGACCCGTACCGACCTGCTGGACGTGGTGTTCAGCCTTCCAGAGAACCTGTTTAACACCTTCGATATCCGCAATGCGCAGTACAGACCGGTAGTGAGGATCAACGCCCTGCCCGGTCGCGAGTTTACCGCTGTGTACAAAGAGCACTCAGGCAGTAGCGACAGCAACACATTGACCTGGCAGGTGATTTTAACCATGCCCCGCCCGGATGATTTTCCCGTCGTGGGCGGCGTAAGCGGAACGGTCACCATCAATTTAACCAACCTACCGGCGGGCGTGGGCAATGAGGCGCTGGTGGTGCCAGTTGAAGCGGTCTTTAACCCGGATAACCGCCCGCGCAATGAGCCACACGTCTGGGTGGTGACGGGCGAAGGCGATACGTTGCACCTGGAAGATCGTAAGGTCAGCGTCGGGCAAGTCAGCGCTGAGGGGGTCGTCATCGTCGGTGGGCTTAAGGCCGGTGAACGCGTGGTGGCCGCAGGCGTTGGGGAGTTACATCCCAACCAGCCGGTACGTATCTGGACGCGTGAACGGGGACTGTAATGGATATCTCTCGTCAGTTTATCAGCAACCCGGTTCGCGTCTGGCTGACTATTCTGCTGCTGGGCGTAGGTGGCATTATTGCCCTGTTGAACATCGGCAGACTGGAAGATCCGGCGTTTACCATCAAAACGGCGGTGGTAATCACTCATTATCCGGGCGCGTCGGCGCAGCAGGTTGAGGAAGAGGTCACCCTGCCGCTGGAAAACGCGCTTCAGCAGTTACCTTACCTGGATAACGTCAGCTCCATCTCCTCCAGCGGCCTGTCGCAGATCACGGTCAATATAGCCTCGCGCTACCACTCAAATGCGCTGCCGCAAATCTGGGATGAACTGCGTCGCCGGGTGGGAGATGCCGCCCGACAGTTTCCACCGGGGGTAGTGACCCCGTTTGTGAATGACGATTTTGGCGATGTGTTCGGCTTTTTCTTTGCCATTTCCGGCGATGAATTCAGCAATCCGGAACTGGTCCGGTATGCCGAGCAGCTGCGCCGGGAGTTGGTCCTCGTGCCGGGCGTGGGCAAAGTGGCCATCGGCGGAGCCCTCACCCAGCAGATTAACGTGGACATTTCTCTGAGCAAAATGGCCGCGCGCGGGATTACGCTTAACCAGCTTTCTGCCCAGCTCAGCAGGCTGAACGTGGTTTCCAGCGCGGGAGAGATCCCCTCCGGTACTGAGTCAATTCGTCTGCATCCTACCGGTGAATTCGAAAGTATTGACGAGCTGGCCGATCTCATAGTGACCCCGCCCGGCGTTGGGGCGGCTACCCGCTTACGGGATATTGCCACCCTGTCACGTGGGCTGGATGCGTCCCCTGCCAGCATCTACCATGCCAACGGCAGAAAAGCCGTCACCATGGGCGTCTCCTTTATCCCCGGCGTTAACGTGATCGACGTGGGACATGCCCTGGAGGCGAAGCTTGAGCAGATGTCAGCCGAGAAACCGGCAGGTATCCACATCGACCTGTTTTACGATCAGGCGGCGGAGGTCGGGCATTCCGTCAACGGATTTATCATTAATTTCCTGATGGCGCTGGCGATTGTCGTCGGTGTGTTGCTGATCTTTATGGGCTTACGCAGCGGGCTCATTATCGCCTTTTCCCTCGCGCTCAACGTGCTGGGCACGCTGCTGATCATGTATCTCTGGGGCATAGAACTACAGCGTATTTCACTGGGGGCGCTGATCATCGCCCTCAGTATGCTGGTCGATAACGCCATCGTGGTTGTCGAAGGGGTACTGATAGCCCGGCAGCAGGGCTCGCCCCTGCTTAACGCCATTAACGCTATAATTCGCCGCTCTGCGCTGCCGCTGCTGGGTGCGACGGTCATCGCCATCCTGGCTTTTGCGCCCGTCGGGCTGTCACAGGATTCCACCGGCGAATACTGTAAGTCGCTGTTTCAGGTGCTGTTGATTTCGCTGATGCTGAGCTGGTTCTCAGCCCTCACCATTACGCCGGTGCTGATTAAATGGTGGCTGTTTAAACATGACGCTGCACCGCCAGACGCCGACGAAACGGATCCCTACGACAAACGCATCTATCGGATCTACCGGGGTTTGCTCAATGCACTGTTACGGCGTAAAGCGCCAACGCTGATGGTGATGGCCGCACTGCTGGCTGCCGCCATCTGGGGCTTTGGCTCGGTGCGGCAGAACTTCTTCCCCTCATCCAGTACGCCAATTTTCTTTGTCGACCTCTGGCTCCCTTACGGGACCGACATTAACTGGACCGAGAAGATGACCGGTGATATCGAGAAAACCATTAACGGCCAGCCTGGCGTGGAAACTACGGTCTCGACGATTGGTCAGGGAAGTATGCGATTTATTTTGACCTACAGCGGACAGCGGCAGTACAGCAACTATGCACAAATCATGGTGAGAATGGACGACCAGCGTAACATCCCCGCCCTGACCCGCCACGTTGATGAGTACATTGCACGGAACTACCCGCAGGTTAACGCCAGCACGAAACGGGTGATGTTTGGCCCCTCCGGTGACAGCGCCATTGAAATACGTATTAAGGGCCCCGATCCGGACAGGCTGCGTCTGATCGCCAGCCATGTAGACAGTATTCTTACGCGCGATCCGGCGACGGACAGCGTCAGGAACGACTGGCAAAACCGCAGCAAAGTGATCCGCCCGCAGTACGTCACCGCGCTGGGACGTGAGCTTGGCGTGGATAAGCAAGACGTCGATAACGCCCTGGAGATGAATTTCTCCGGCAGCCGGGCGGGACTGTACAGAGAAGGAAGCGACCTGTTACCCGTGGTGGTGCGCCCGCCGGAAAGTGAACGGCTGGACGCCAATCACCTGAATAACGTCCTGGTCTGGAGCCAGACCCGGCAGCAGTATATTCCGCTGAGCAACGTCGTCAGCGGCTTCGCGCTGGAGTGGGAAGATCCGCTGATCCTGCGTCGCGACCGCTCGCGCGTGCTGACCGTGCAGACCGACCCTGACCCGCTAAGCCAGCAAACGTCCGGCGATATTCTCGCCCGCGTGAAGCCGCAAATAGATGCCCTGCCTCTGCCCCACGGCTACAGCATCGAATGGGGCGGGGACGCGGAGAACTCCAGCGAAGCGCAGCAGGGGCTATTTACCACGCTGCCGCTCGGGTATCTGGTGATGTTTGTGATCACGGTGCTGATGTTCAGTTCGGTGAAAAACGCCGTCGCTATCTGGCTGACCGTGCCGCTGGCGCTGATCGGCGTTACGCCCGGTTTTTTACTTACCGGGATCCCCTTTGGCTTTATGGCACTGATTGGCCTGCTGAGCCTGAGCGGGATGCTGATCCGCAACGGCATTGTGCTGGTGGAAGAGATAGAGCAGCAGAAAGCGCAGCAGGATCAGCACAGTGCGATCGTTTACGCCGCCACGTCGCGCCTGCGTCCCATCCTGCTCACCGCCTTTACGACCGTGCTTGGCCTCGCCCCCCTGCTGCTGGATGTGTTCTTCCAGAGCATGGCCGTTGTGATTATGTTTGGGCTTGGGTTTGCTACAATCCTGACGCTGCTGGTACTCCCCGTAATTTACGCGTGTTTTCATCGTAAGGACGAAGCTGAACAACAATGAATGCGACAGGGCTGAACATCATCAAGACGCTGGGCTGTATGACGGCGGTCACCTTCTTCACCATCTACAACACCTGGGACCATTACGATTATGACTATCACTGGATCCTCGGTTTTTTAACCTTCATTTCGACCATCGCCACGCCGTTGTTTTTTGTGGTTGCAGGGTATCTGGATGGGCATTCCCGACACGGCACGCGCTGGCAGCTTGATAAGATCAAAAGCCTGGTGATCGTCTTTCTGTTCTGGGTAACCATTTACTACCTGTGGGAGCCCTATCAGCGCGGATATCTTATCCAGCCCTGGTTCGTGTTCGCATTTGTCGTGATTTACACTTTTCATCCGGCGGTAGAGTGGCTCAGCCAGCGGCGAACGCTGTTTTGCTGGGTGATTGTCACCCTGCTGCTTTTCTCATACGGGTACGATTTGCTGTCAGCCCTCTATCCTGATGTCCACGTGCTTTCATTGTCGCCGCAGTATCGCCTGTGGACGTGGCTGCTGTTTTATCTGACGGGGCAGCTCTTTTGCGATCCGCAGATTGCGGCGTGGATCGGCCGCAAAAATGTGGTCAGGGCAGCGGTGATTGCCATACCGTTTATCTATCTCTTCACGTGGTTTTACGAACGGCATTTCTTTTTTGCGCTATTTAAAGCGGACAGAAACGCCTTTATCCTCACCGGATCGCAAATCTACATCCTGATTATTGCCCTGGTGATTGCGGCCAACGGCGTACGTTTTCGCCGCAATGCGGAGTTTAAAGAGTCCGTGCTGGCCGCCATTAGCAAAACGATGACCGGGGTCTATATCATGCACTACTCGGTGTTTCACCTGCTGACGGCGCTCATTCCGGTAACGTCCCTGAGCACCAAACTTGCTCTGATTGTGCTCACCTTTGTTACGTCGGTCCTGTTTTCGCTGCTGATTCTGTCCAACGCAGTGGCCAAAAAAGTGATCACACTTTAAAAGCCCAGGCGCAGCCAGGCAAACAGCACGTTGCCGTTGTTGTAGGTTCCGGGAATATAGGTGAACTGGACGGTGACGCGCTTATATCCGGCAGAGAAAAGCGGGAAAATAAATGGCAGCGGGACATAGTTGGCAAAGTCGTCGCGCGCGGTGATCCCCGCGGCGGCCCCCAGCCCCAGACGGAAATCTTTTGCGTTATCCAGATACCAGCCCTTTTCCCAGCCGTAGCCCATCGCGGGCTGCCACTCGTTATGTGAATCTTTAAACATCATGGCAAAGAGTGCGCTCCAGTTGCCCTCGTCGTTGTAGCGAGAAACGCCCAGTCCGCCGCCCCACGGCATTTCGTTGTAGTTATCCGTTTTCTCTTTGTCATACATAAAGCGGGCATGCCAGCTCAGAAACGGCAGGTAGAGATCGTAACGATCTGGCTGCTCCCAGGTCTGGGAAATATCGTCTGTTACCGCATCCCACCAGCGGTGGATGCGCTGTTCGCCGTAGACTTTTGGCTCCGCATGCAGCGGCGAAGCCACCAAAAACAGGACTACCCAGAGTGCAGGAAAGAGGCGTTGCATCGTTATTCCCTCAGCTTACGTCACACAGCGATCATTATTACTGTAAACCATTCAGCCCTAACCGGAGCCAAACAGGCTGATTTATATTGGGACCCGATAAGATGAAATTTATTGATTCTGCGCTTTCAGGAAAGATAAAAACGTTTTCTCAGGCCGTCTGTCGCGGTAGTCTCATACGTTCCGTCAATATGACGGCTGCAACGTGAGTGACCTTTTCTTATACCAATAATTAAAAATCAGTACAGACAGGACAACTATGGACTCCACCCTCATCTCCGCTCGCCGCAACGAGGAGACACCTTCGCTTAACCGCGCCCGCCGCGCCGCTTTAGGTAGCTTCGCAGGCGCCGTCGTCGACTGGTATGACTTTCTGCTCTACGGTATTACCGCTGCGCTGGTCTTTAACCGTGAATTCTTTCCTCAGATCAGCCCCGCCATGGGCACGCTTGCTGCGTTTGCCACCTTCGGCGTCGGTTTTCTGTTTCGTCCGCTGGGCGGGATAATTTTCGGCCACTTCGGCGATCGCCTTGGCCGTAAGCGCATGCTGATGCTCACCGTCTGGATGATGGGCATTGCCACCGCGCTGATCGGTATTTTGCCCTCCTTTGCATCGATTGGCTGGTGGGCCCCGGTGTTGCTGGTGACGCTGCGCGCCATTCAGGGCTTTGCCGTTGGCGGCGAATGGGGCGGCGCGGCACTGCTGTCCGTGGAAAGCGCGCCGAAGAATAAGAAAGCGTTCTACAGCAGCGGCGTGCAGGTAGGTTATGGCGTGGGTCTGCTGCTCTCCACGGGCCTGGTGTCGCTCATAAGCCAGCTCACGACAGACGAGCAGTTTCTGAGGTGGGGCTGGCGTATTCCGTTTATCTTCAGCATTGTGCTGGTCGTGGTGGCCCTGTGGATCCGTAACGGCATGGAAGAGTCGGCTGAGTTTGAGCGGCAGCAACGCGAAAAACCGGTCGCGAAAAAACGGCTGCCGGTGATGGAAGCGCTGGTGCAGCACCCTGGCGCTTTTCTGAAAATTATCGCCCTGCGCCTGTGCGAACTGCTGACGATGTATATCGTCACCGCCTTCGCCCTCAACTACTCCACGCAAAACCTCGGCCTGCCGCGGGAATTGTTCCTGAATATTGGCCTGGTGGTGGGCGGGATCAGTTGCCTGACCATCCCCTGCTTCGCCTGGCTGGCGGATCGCTTTGGCCGTCGACGGGTGTATATCACCGGGGCGCTTATCGGCACACTCAGCGCCTGGCCGTTCTTTATGGCGCTGGAGGCCCAGTCGGTCTTCTGGATTGTCTTCTTCGCGATCATGCTCGCGAACATCGCTCACGATATGGTGGTCTGCGTGCAGCAGCCGATGTTTACCGAGCTGTTTGGCGCAAGCTACCGCTACAGCGGCGCGGGCGTGGGATATCAGGTGGCGAGCGTGGTCGGCGGCGGGTTTACGCCGTTTATCGCCGCCGCGCTGGTGACGTTCTCCGGCGGGAACTGGCATAGCGTGGCGATTTATCTGCTGGCAGGTTGCCTGCTTTCTGCTGCCACCGCCCTGTTGATGAAGGAAACCGCGCACAGCTGATCTCCTCACTTTTGTTTCACAGGCGTGTGACATACTATCGGGTATAGCCGCACACCTGTGGAACAAGGAGACAGACATGAATAATAAGGGCTCCAGCCTGACCCCGGCTCAGGCGCTGGAAAAACTCGACGCGCTGTATGAACAGTCCGTCAATGCACTGCGCAGCGCCATCAGTGACTATATCGAAACAGGGAAACTTCCCGATGAAAAGGCCAGAACCCAGGGCCTTTTTGTTTATCCATCGCTCTCTGTCACCTGGGACGGCAGCGCCAGCAGCAATCCGAAAACCCGCGCCTATGCGCGTTTCACCCACTCCGGCTGTTACAGCACGACCATCACGCGTCCTGCGCTGTTCCGCCCCTACCTGGAAGAGCAGCTTACCCTGCTGTATCAGGATTACGGCGCGCATATCAGCGTTGAACCGTCCCTGCACGAGATCCCTTACCCGTACGTGATAGACGGCTCAGCGCTGACGCTGGATCGCTCCATGAGCGCGGGGCTGACCCGCCATTTCCCGACCACTGAGCTGTCGCAGATTGGCGATGAGACGGCGGACGGGATCTATCACCCGGCAGAGTTTTCACCGCTGTCGCACTTTGATGCCCGCCGTGTCGATTTTTCGCTGGCACGCCTGCGCCACTACACCGGCACCCCAGCCGAACATTTCCAGCCGTTCGTACTGTTTACCAACTACACCCGCTATGTAGACGAATTTGTCCGCTGGGGCTGTAGCCAGATCCTTGACCCGGACAGCCCTTACATCGCTCTCTCCTGCGCGGGCGGGATCTGGATCACCGCCGAAACCGAAGCACCGGAAGAGGCCATCTCAGACCTGGCGTGGAAAAAGCACCAGATGCCCGCCTGGCACCTGGTCACCGCCGACGGTCAGGGCATTACGTTGATTAACATCGGCGTTGGCCCGTCGAATGCGAAAACCATCTGCGACCATCTGGCGGTACTGCGCCCGGACGTCTGGCTGATGATCGGCCACTGCGGCGGCCTGCGTGAAAGCCAGCTGATTGGTGATTATGTCCTCGCCCACGCTTATCTGCGTGACGACCATGTCCTTGACGCGGTTCTGCCGCCGGACATTCCTATCCCGAGTATCGCTGAAGTACAGCGCGCCCTGTACGACGCCACCAAAGAGGTGAGCGGCATGCCGGGTGAAGAGGTGAAGCAGCGCCTGCGTACCGGTACGGTCGTCACCACCGACGATCGTAACTGGGAGCTTCGCTATTCCGCCTCCGCCCTGCGTTTCAATCTCAGCCGTGCGGTCGCGATCGATATGGAAAGCGCCACCATTGCCGCGCAGGGCTACCGCTTCCGCGTCCCGTACGGCACGCTGCTGTGCGTGTCCGATAAACCGCTGCACGGCGAGATCAAACTGCCGGGTCAGGCGAACCGTTTCTACGAAGGGGCGATCTCAGAGCACCTTCAGATTGGAATTCGCGCCATCGATTTACTGCGTGCAGAGGGCGACAAACTGCATTCCCGTAAGCTGCGCACCTTCAATGAGCCACCGTTTAGGTGATACTAAGGACATTTCACGCACACCGCTTACCCGGCCTGAGATTCTGTAGGTCGGGTAAGCGGAGCGCCACCCGACAATTTACTGAACGCAGAAAAGCAAAAAGCCTGCTTTAAAAGCAGGCTTTTCAAATTTGGCTCCTCTGACTGGACTCGAACCAGTGACATACGGATTAACAGTCCGCCGTTCTACCGACTGAACTACAGAGGAATCGTGTGAACGGGGCGAATATTATCGATGCGCCCTGAGGATGTCAAAGGGTGAATGCAGATTTTCAATCGTTTGCCGATTTATTCTCCACTTCGCACATTTGTCAGGCACTTGCCGTTTCCGAAACCTCCTGCTCCGGTTTTTTTCGCGGATATTTCCACAGCCAGCGTCCGCTCACCATGCGCCAGTAGAACAGCGCCCCGCGCACGGCCCAGTCAAGGAACATCCCCAGCCAGACGCCGACAACGCCCATACCTAACATTACCCCCAGCGTGTAGCCCGCCACGACGCGGCAGCCCCACATGCCGAGCATGGAGACCCACATCGCAAACCGGGCATCGCGCGCGCCTTTCAGCCCGGCAGGAAGTACCCAGGACGCGGCCCAAATTGGCATAAACGCCGCGTTGAGCCAAATCAGCACCTTCACGACCTCTTTCACGTCATTTTCATGCGTATAGAACGAGGCCATCAGCCCGGCAAAAGGCGCAGTTCCCCACGCAATCGCCGTCAGTCCAATGGTTGAAAGCCAGAAGACATGCCGAAGCTGCCGTTCCGCCTGCCCTATCTGCCCCTTTCCGAGGCGTCTGCCGGTGATGATCGTCGACGCCGATCCCAGTGCGTTTCCGGGCAGGTTAATGAGCGAGGCGATGGAGAAAGCAATAAAGTTGCCGGCGATGACGTCTGTTCCCATCCCGGCAACAAACATCTGCGTCAGCAGTTTCCCACCGTTAAACAACACGGATTCGATGCTGGCCGGAATACCGATCCCCATCACTTCCCAGATAATGGCGAAGTTAAGCGGACGGAAATAGCTTTTAAGCGTCAGGCGCAGCGATGGCGTAATTCCCGCCATCAGCACGCCGATTATCGCCGCCGCACCAATATAACGGGAAATGGTCAGCCCTAATCCCGCGCCGACAAAGCCCAGCCCCTCCCAGGAAAAGACACCGTAAATCAAAACACTGCTGATAATGATGTTCAGGATGTTCATGCCGCCGTTTATTAACAGCGGAATTTTGGTATTCCCTGCGCCACGAAGCGCACCGCTACCAATCAGCGCGATGGCAGCCGCCGGATAGCTCAGCACCGTCATTTCCAGATAGGTGAGCGCCAGATCCTTCACTTCACTTGTCGCTTCACCCGCGACGATGTCGATAATTTCTTTGCCGTAATAATGGATAACCGCCGCCAGGATGATCGAAAAGAGGGTCATGATCATCAGCGACTGTCTGGCCGCCTCCCGGGCGCGTTTTGGATCAAGTTTCCCAAGACTAAACGCCACCACTACCGTTGTACCGAGATCGATAGCGGCAAAGAAGGACATCACAACCATGTTGAAACTGTCTGCCAGCCCTACCCCGGCCATGGCTTCTTTACCGAGCCAGCTCACCAGGAAGGTGCTTAACACCCCCATCAACAGGACGCAGGTATTCTCCAGGAAAATAGGCACAGCAAGGGGGGTGATTTCACGCCAGAACAGAACTCGATAACTCTTACGTTTTGCATACCAGGGCGTGCGCATAATCGCCTGGCGCAGGGGTGCGGTGACGTTCAAAATGGGCCTTAACGAGAAAGCTGAAACTCCATTTCAAATGATGGGGCAGAAATGCGTATCCTGCAAAGTATTTTCCATAAAATTATGTTTGGATTTACAACAAAATGACGACAGAATCATCAAACAATCACTTTTGCCTGAGATCAGGTTTGACAAAAGTTTTTTCGCCGCTAAGATAAGCCTCCACAACGATTCCTCTGTAGTTCAGTCGGTAGAACGGCGGACTGTTAATCCGTATGTCACTGGTTCGAGTCCAGTCAGAGGAGCCAAATTAAAAAAGCCTGCTTTTAAGCAGGCTTTTTGCTTTTCTGCACCACGTAAATTGTCGGGTGGCGCTACGCTTACCCGACCTAGGGTCCTGTAGGCCCGGTAAGCGCAGCGCCACCGGGCAACAGAGTGTGCGATTACTCGCCTTTAGCGTCGACGTTTTTGATTTCGCCCATCACTTTCAGCTTTTTGGAAATGTCGCGACGCTCTTTGGACAGCTCAGCGTTTTTGATGATGTAGTCATCAACGCGATCTTCATAATCGCTCTTCATGCTGGCGATGATGCCCTGAATGGCTTCAACGCTCATACCTGGCTTGATGTAGTCGCTCAGGTTGTCCAGCAGCAGGACACGTTTCTGGTTGTCACGGATCTTCTTCTCTACGTCCTGGATTTCGCGCTGTAGCTTGTTTTTGCGGCGGAACAGGCGGACGAACTCCAGAACATCCTGGAACGAAGGCTTGGTAGTTTCCATTTTTACACCCCTGATAATGTGAGATTCGGATTCGTTAAAGCAACCGTTTTAACAGACAGCGGCTGCGAATGACAATGAGTATATCGTTTAAAACCATCATAACCCTAATTGTTGCTGAATCGAAGCAGCAGGCATCACATACGCTTTTTATTTGCGCAGTGCCCGGCAAATCAGCTGCGATAACAACTCCAGCTGTCGCGCCAGCTCCATACTCAGCCAGACATAGCCGTGGATGGGCGTTTCCGACACATTGTCGCCCTGATGCTCATTCATCAGCTGTTTGAGCTCGATGACGATGTCATTCAGCCGCTCGCTGTTCGCCCGTATCGGCTGTGGGTTACCTTCGTAAAGTGCATGAGCGATGGTCAGCAGGGTCTGTTGCGTCATCTGCTGCGTCTCTTTCAGCGTATGCGCGTTGAGCATCAGAAGATGGCTGGGGCGTGAGGCCCAGTGGGCATTGATTTGCAGTTCAAGCATACAGACCAGATTACGGCTGACCGTTTGAATGGCTTCAAAAATGGCTTTCTGGATATGCGTCTCTTTGCTTGCCGGGGTAATTAACCCGCGCATTTTGACCACATCATTAAGGATTTTTTGCAGGTGCTTTTCCAGCCGCGGACGCTCAATCAGATTCGGCGAAAACCCGGCCTGGTAAACCCGGTTAAATGCCGTGACGTAGTTTGCCATCTGAATGCGCCAGTGCAGGAAGGCGCGCTGCGGCCAGATGCCGGTAAACAGCATGGCGAGCAACGAGCCGAGGATCACGTCCCCGCTTCGCCACAATGCGGTGGTCATATCGCCCGCCGGTGCGCCGACCACAACGGCGAGCGTAATGCCAATCAGCAGCGCCTGATACGGTTTCTTGCCGAGGGCCAGCCATCCGCAAAGAAACATCGCCACCGCGCACCACAGCAACATGAACGGAAATGAAATTAGCTCCAGCTTCAGGGCGATAAGCCCAAGCGCCGAGCCTAAAACGGTACCGCCTATGCGTTCGAAAGCGCGAGGGACCACGTTCCCCCAGAATGAGATCGGCCCCATCACCACCACCAGCGTGATCAGCGGCCACGTTCCTTCCGGGATATCCAGCAAACGAACCAGTACGAAGGTCAGCACAAACGCCAGCGCAATGCGGCAACCGTGCACCACGCGATAATGTTTGTATAACCGAATTTCAAAAGGGGTTAATGACTTGTCGGGGCGCACACCCGTCTCCAGCTCTACGGCAAACCACAATTGTACTGTGTTTTCAGCCGGGTGGATCGCGCCCGGCTGAAAAACCCTGCGTTTCGCAGGATTATCCCACTTTGTGCTCTACCGGTACAAACATCTCAATATCCCAGTAGCCGTCAGCATTGCCATCGTTCAGATAGCGTTCGAAGCAGGGTTTTGGCGCAATCTGGAATTTGCTGTCTTCCAGCAGGGAGTTGAAGAACTGATACCACGGGGTAGCGAAATCATGATTTTCGACGCGCGCGGCGGCAATAGCATACTCTCCGGCAGCAATTTCGGTCAGCATTACCCCTTCGCTGTTATCAGGGATAGTGAAATCGTCCGCTACCGTTACGGCGGTAACGCAGCGAAGCTTTTCTGCCGGCACGTCATCCGGATTGTCATAATAAACGGCCACCCACTCCTGCGGCTGAATATGTCGTCCATCTACCCACATAACCAGCTGTTCAAATCCCTGCTTGACCGTCTTTTCCCACGGCCCCACGAGATGAAAGCCAGCGATCGTACGTTTCTGTTGCTGCCTGATGCTGTAGTCCATGCTGCCTCCGTTTATTACTGTATATATATACACTATAAAGCAGAATCGAGATTATCGGCAAACCAGGAGTGTTTATTATGTGAGCAGACTCGCAACACTGCCAGTCTGCCCGAAAAGGTTAGAGTTTATGATGCAGATAATCGCCGAGGCGGGAGAAAAGGCCGCCCTTTTCAACGCGCTCCAGCGTAACCAATGGCCAGTGCGCTACCACCTTGTCACGATCGTACAGCTGGATCTCCCCTACCCGCTGATGCGCGGCGATCGGCGCTTCCAGCTCTTTTTTATCCATTACATATTTCGCCTTGATGTTCGGCACTTCTGTTTTGGGTAATGCCAGCCAGAAATCCTGATCCGTGCCCAGCGCGATCTGCTCTTTATCGCCATACCAGATGCGTTCGGTTCCCACTTTTTTGCCGTTATGCAGGATCTGCACCGTATCGAAATTTTGCTGTCCCCAGTGGAGCAGCTTGCGCGCCTGATCTTCACGTCCTTTCGGGCTGTCTGCCCCCATCACCACCGCAATCAGTCGACGCTGACCATCCACTGCGGAGGCGATCAGGTTAAAGCCCGCGCCCGAGGTGTGTCCCGTTTTCAGACCATCCACGTTCATGGTCTTATCCCACAGCAGGCCGTTGCGGTTCTGCTGAGTGATGCCGTTCCAGGTCAGACTCTTCTCGCTGTACATGTGGTAGAACTCAGGCTCGCCGTGGATGATGGCCCGGGAAAGCACGGCGAGATCGTAAGCGGAGCTGTGCTGACCCGGTGCATCCAGCCCGTGTACGGTTTCGAAGTGGGTATCGCGCAGATTCAGCTTTTCAACGTAGTCATTCATCATCCTGACGAACTGCGGCTGACCGCCCGCCACGTGATCTGCCAGCGCCACGCAGGCGTCATTGCCGGAATCAACAATCAGGCCGCGGCTGAGATCGCGCACAGAAACCCGATCGCCCTGCTTCAGAAACATCAGAGACGAACCGTCAAAGACCGGATTGCCTTTTGCCCAGGCGTCACGTCCGACCGTCACAATGTCATCGGGGCTGATGCGGTGGCTATCAATGGCACGATCGACAACGTACCCCGTCATCAGTTTGGTCAGGCTCGCCGGATTACGCTGCTGATGTTCGTTGCCCGCCGTTAAGATTTGACCCGTGGTGTAATCCATCAATACCCAGGATCCTGCCTGGATGGCAGGCGGCTGAGGTGAAAAATCCAGCGGCTCGGCAGCCAGCGCGGATGAAATACTCGAAGCGAGTAAAGAAACAGCAATAAACAGACGGCGTTTCAACGGTATATCCTCAGGTCAGTAAAAATCGATGACCTTTTTACGGGAGTTCTGATGTCGTTACCTGCCTTAATTGCAAAAAAATGTGACAGCACGCAGATTTTTTCGGAACAAATCTCGCAAATTTCTTGCCTGAAGGTGCTTTTTATTCGGACTGCTCACCCCAATCGTTTACCATAGAGACGTCAATTTTTAACAGGATGAGATTACTGGTGTCTGACTCTGCCGCGCGCCCGACTTTTTTGTTCCACGATTACGAAACCTTTGGCACCCATCCGGCGCTGGACCGACCGGCGCAGTTTGCGGCTATCCGAACCGATGACGAATTTAACGTTATCGGCGAACCCGAGGTGTTTTACTGCAAGCCCGCCGATGACTATCTGCCGCAGCCAGGCGCGGTGATGGTGACGGGCATCACGCCTCAGGAAGCGCGGGATAAAGGCGTTAGCGAAGCAGAATTTGCCCGTCGCATCCACGACCTGTTCACGGTGCCCAATACCTGCGTGGTGGGTTACAACAACATCCGTTTTGACGATGAAGTGACGCGCAATATCTTCTACCGCAACTTCTACGATCCGTATGCCTGGAGCTGGCAGAACCGCAATTCGCGCTGGGATTTGCTGGATATTATGCGCGCCTGCTATGCGCTGCGCCCGGAGGGAATTAACTGGCCGGAGAACGACGACGGCTTGCCGAGCTTCAGGCTCGAGCACCTGACGCGGGCCAACGGCATCGAGCACAGCAACGCCCACGACGCGATGGCAGACGTCTACGCGACCATCGCTATGGCGAAGCTCGTAAAAACCGCGCAGCCTCGCCTGTTTGAGTATCTGCTGAGCCATCGCAGCAAGCAAAAGCTGATGACGCTGATTGACGTGCCGCAGATGAAACCGCTGGTGCATATTTCAGGGATGTTCGGTGCGTGGCGCGGGAACACAAGCTGGGTGGCGCCGCTTGCCTGGCATCCAGACAACCGTAACGCCGTCATCATGGTGGATCTTGCCGGGGATATCTCGCCGCTGCTTGAGCTCGACAGCGACACCTTACGTGAACGGCTTTATACGCCGAAAGAGGCGCTGGGTGACCTGCCAGCCGTACCCGTAAAACTGGTGCACATCAATAAATGCCCGGTGCTTGCGCAGGCCAACACGCTGCGCCCGGAAGACGCCGACCGGCTGGGGATTAACCGTCAGCACTGCCTCGATAACCTGAAAGTGCTGCGCGACAACCCGCAGGTGCGCGAGAAAGTCGTCGCCATTTTTGCCGAAGCAGAGCCGTTCGTGCCGTCTGAGAATGTGGATGCGCAGCTTTATAACGGCTTCTTTAGCGATGCCGATCGCGCGGCGATGAACATCGTGCTGCAAACCGACCCGCGTAATTTGCCCGCGCTGGATATCACCTTTGCGGACACGCGTATTGAGAAGCTGATGTTTAACTACCGTGCGCGCAACTATCCAGGCTCGCTGGATGAAGCAGAGCAGGAGCGCTGGTTACAGCATCGGCGCAACGTGTTTACGCCTGAGTTTCTTAATAGCTATGCCCAGGAGCTGGAGATGCTTTACGGCCAGTATGAAGGGAATGCTGAGAAACAGGCGCTGCTGAAAGCGCTGTTCCAGTACGCGCAAGAAATTGTCTGAGTAGCGGGTACAAAAAAGCCGGAGGCGATGTCTCCGGCTTTTTTTTTTGCCGGTTGGCGCTAACGCTTACCCGGCCTACAAAACTGTAGGTCGGGTTGAGCATAGCCGCCACCCGACACAGTCTTACGCGACGTCTTCGTACTGAGGAACCGGGTTGCGGAAGCTCTTCGTTACGCAAGCCAGGTAAATCAGACCGATTGCACCCCAGATCAGACCCAGAACCATTGAGCTCTCTTCCAGGTTGATCCACAGGGCGCCCACCGTCAGGGCACCACACACTGGCAGCACCAGATAGTTGATGTGGTCCTTCAGCGTCTTGTTGCGCTTCTCACGGATCCAGAACTGCGAAATCACGGAGAGGTTAACGAAGGTGAACGCCACCAGCGCACCAAAGTTAATCAGCGCAGTGGCCGTTACCAGGTCGAACTTGATTGCCAGCAGGGCAATCGCGCCCACCAGCAGTACGTTCCACGCCGGGGTACGCCATTTCGGATGCACGTAACCAAAGAAGCGAGTTGGGAACACACCGTCACGGCCCATCACGTACATCAGACGAGAAACGCCCGCGTGCGCTGCCATACCGGATGCCAGTACGGTGACGCTGGAGAAGATCAGCACGCCCCACTGGAAGGTTTTACCCGCCACGTACAGCATGATTTCAGGCTGCGATGCATCCGGATCTTTAAAGCGAGAGATATCCGGGAAGTACAGCTGTAAGAAATAAGACGCACCGATGAAGATCAGGCCGCCAATCAGCGCGGTCAGGAAAATCGCTTTCGGGATCACGCGCTCAGCGTCTTTGGTCTCTTCAGACAGAGAAGAGATACCGTCGAAGCCCAGGAACGAGAAGCACAGGATAGTCGCCCCGGTGATCATCGGCACAACGTGCGCACCTTCAGACCAGAACGGACGGGTGCTGGTCAGCGTACCTGCGCCTTCACCGTGGGAAACGCCGTAGATGATCAGCCCAACGATAACCGCAACAATCCCCATCTGAAGGATCACGATCAGGGTGTTGAAGTTAGCCACGGTCTTGATGCTGCGCAGGTTAGAGATGGTCATAAAGGCCACCAGCGCCACAACGAAGATCCACGACGGTACGGAAGGTACCAGCGCTTCGAAGTAAATTTTTGCCAGCAGAATGTTGATCATCGGCATGAACAGGTAGTCCAGCAGTGATGACCAGCCCACCATAAAGCCAACAGCCGGGCTAATGGATTTCTGAGCATAGGTGTACGCAGAGCCTGCGGACGGGAAACGGCGAACCAGTTTACCGTAGCTCAGCGCTGTAAAGAGAATGGCGACCAGTGCAAAGGCGTACGCCGTTGCAACGTGACCGTCAGTGAGGCCTGATACGATACCGAATGTATCGAACAGCGTCATCGGTTGCATATAGGCAAGGCCCATCATAACAACCGGAATCAACGTAAGCGTTTTACGTAATTCCACGCGAGAGGTGTTTGGAGTTGCGTTATGCGACATAGTTATTCTCCTTTACGGTGATAACCGCCACGTAAGCGAAAAATTGCCCCATTTCTTTCTTCCTCAGCGACAACAACTGTCGGATTTTAGTAAATATCTATCCGGTACGAAGCCCGGCCTCTTGGTTTTTAGTTTCGTTTCGTACATGCAAAAAAAAATAACCGACGCCTTTTATATCGTCGATTATTCATTTGTTTGCAGCGGCGGCATTTTGCCCTATTCCAGATACAAAAGGCAATACATTGAGAAACCTGCCCATAAATTAATTTTACTAACTGGTTGATTTCCCATCATCTGCCTGAGTGTAAACTGTCGCGATAGCACTATTTGCTAAAATTTCGTCTCGCCACCAGGCGCTGGCAAGCCCGGCGGTCTGTTCATTCCAGCCCACCCATACCGATTCGTTACTGCTCTGCGCTAAAACCTGTTTTTCCACCAGCGCGCCGCTTTCAATAAAGCGCTGTGCTAAATAACGGGGAAGGTAGCCGCACCCCAGGCCGCTTATTTGCAGTTCCAGCTTGGTTTTAAAATCAAAAACGGTGATGGCCTCCTGCTCATCCAGAAGCTGCGATGAAATGCCGCACTCGGGGCGGGAGCTGTCTCCCACCACAATGGCGCGATGGTTTTTAATGACGCGTCTTGAAACAGGCTCCGGTTCATTCGCCAGCGGGTGGTGAGGCGCAACGGCAAAGATCTGCTCCAGAACGCCCAGACGGGCGAAACCAAATTCACTCAGCTGAGGAGGCTCATGCAGCGCTCCAACGATGATATCCGCCCTGCCCTGCGTTAAGGCGTCCCACGAGCCGCCCAGCACGCCGTTGATAAAAACCAGCCGCGTGACGCTATGGCGCTGATAGAACGCCTCAATAAGCGGGGTAAGCAGCGAAAAAGGGAAAGTATCATCAACCCCAATCACCAGCTCATTTTCCCAGCCCTGATGAAGTTTGACGGCCTGTTTTTCCAGCTCGCGAACCGTATGCAGCACGTCACGCCCTTTTTCCAGCAGCATCTGCCCAGTACGGGTGAAACGCGCGCGATGGCCAGTGCGGTCAAGAATTTGAATATTAAGATCGCTCTCGAGCTTTTGCACGGTGTAGCTCAGAGCCGAAGGGGTTTTATAGAGCTTCGCCGAGGCGGCGGCAAAGCTCCCCTCTTTTTCCAGCGCATCCAGAATAACAAGAACATCCAGCAGCGGTTTCATCTTCGCCCCCTTGCGGTGTGCGATGGCCTCCGCCGGCGCAATTATTCCATAGGCATAACCAGCGGATCGGGATACTGATATTCAAATCCCAGTTCATGGCAAATACGATTGCCATCAATAATTTTGCCTTTGCGCTCCCCCTGCGCCTCACTGAACACCGGCGGCGCCAGACCCAGCTGGCGCGCCATCAGCGGATAAAAGGTGCTGCGTGGCGGATGCGAAGGCGCACATATATTATAGATGTGCCCCCCTTTCGGAGCCTGTAAAAGCAGCTCTATCGCACCGATAACATCTTCAAGGTGTACAAGGTTAACGCCGTGCTGACCATCCGGCGCGGATTTACCGGCAAAGAAGCGTCCCGGATGACGCCCCGGCCCCACCAGCCCGGCGAGGCGTAAAATATCCACCTGCGTGCCAGGCAGATTGTGCAGCCAGTCTTCCAGCTCTTTCAGTACCCGTCCGCTGGCGGTTACGGGACGGCGCTCGGTGTTTTCTTTCGCCGTACCGTCGATATCGCCATAGACGGAGGTCGAGCTGGTGAAAATGATACGCGGAATATGGTGCGCCAGGGCGCTGTCGACAATCTCCTGCACCGCCTGCAGGTAAAACGTCTCGCCCGGCCCGCTGCGCCGCGCTGGTAAGGTAATGACCAGCGCGTCCACATTCATCAGTTCATCCAGCTCGTCGGTATCGCAGATAAGCTCGGGTTCGAGACGCAGCTCGACACCATCAATGCCGCACATGCGCGCCGCCTCAACCCCGTCCCGCGTAGTCTTACTCCCTGTCACCTGCCAGCCTTTCGCGGCTAATGACATCGCCAGTGGCATTCCTAACCACCCTAATCCGACAATCGCGACCTTTTTCATGACATTCTCCGCTTAACGACGCCTGTTATAAGGCTACGCCAGCCTTATGGAACGCACAATTCATACCATCAATATGAAATGAATTAATGATCAAAAAAAGCCCTTGCTTTATGGCGTACAACTGGTTTAGGTTAAAAGACATCAAATGCATAAGCATTCAACGAGAATTTATATGACACGCGTTCCTTTTAAAAACCACCATCATCACCATCATCCTGACTAGTCTTTCAGGCGATGTGTGCTGGAAGACGTTTGGATCTTCCAGTGGTGCATGAACGCATGAAAAAGCCCCCGGAAGATCTTCTTCCGGGGGCTTTTTTTTGGACCGCATTCAGACAGATTAAAACAGGTTAACGAGGAACACAGAATGTTAGATAACTCACGTTTACGCATAGCTATTCAAAAATCAGGCCGTTTAAGCGATGATTCACGCGAACTGCTGGCCCGCTGCGGGATTAAAATCAACCTGCACACCCAGCGCCTGATCGCCCTGGCTGAAAATATGCCGATCGACATTCTGCGCGTACGTGATGACGATATTCCGGGCCTGGTCATGGATGGCGTCGTTGACCTCGGCATCATCGGCGAAAACGTACTGGAAGAAGAGTTATTAACCCGCCGCGCGCAGGGCGAAGATCCACGCTACTTTACCCTGCGTCGTCTGGACTTCGGCGGCTGCCGCCTGTCGCTGGCCACGCCGGTTGATGAAGCCTGGGATGGCCCGGCCGCGCTGAACGGCAAACGTATCGCCACCTCTTACCCTCACCTGCTGAAGCGTTACCTCGATCAAAAAGGCGTGCAGTTTAAATCTTGTCTGCTGAACGGCTCTGTTGAAGTGGCGCCGCGTGCGGGCCTGGCCGATGCCATCTGTGACCTCGTCTCCACCGGCGCCACGCTGGAAGCCAACGGCCTGCGCGAAGTGGAGGTGATCTACCGCTCAAAAGCGTGCCTTATCCAGCGCGACGGCGAGATGGCGGAGGCTAAACAGCAGCTCATCGACAAGCTGCTGACCCGTATTCAGGGCGTGATTCAGGCGCGTGAATCCAAATACATCATGATGCACGCGCCGACCGAGCGCCTGGACGAAGTGATAGCCCTGCTGCCGGGTGCTGAGCGCCCAACCATTCTGCCGCTGGCGGGCGACCAGCAGCGCGTGGCGATGCACATGGTCAGCAGCGAAACCCTGTTCTGGGAAACGATGGAAAAACTGAAGGCGCTGGGCGCGAGTTCTATTCTGGTGCTGCCAATTGAGAAGATGATGGAGTAACGACCATGAGCTTTAACACAATCATCGACTGGAATACCTGTAGCGACGCGCAACAGCGCGAGCTGCTGATGCGCCCTGCAATTTCCGCCTCAGAGAGCATCACCCGCACCGTGGCGGAGATCCTCGATAACGTCAAAGCCCGCGGAGACGACGCGCTGCGTGAGTACAGCGCGAAGTTTGATAAAACTGAGGTCGACGCGTTACAGGTCACCGCGCAGGAGATCGCCGGGGCGGAAAGCCGCCTTGGGGATGAGATCAAACAGGCTATGGCCGTCGCGGTGAAAAATATTGATACCTTCCACACCGCGCAGAAATTGCAGGCGGTGGATGTGGAAACCCTGCCCGGCGTGCGCTGCCAGCAGGTGACGCGCCCGGTGGCGTCCGTTGGCCTCTATATTCCTGGCGGCTCTGCCCCGCTGTTTTCGACCGTCCTGATGCTGGCCACCCCGGCTCGTATCGCCGGTTGTCAAAAGGTGGTGCTCTGCTCTCCGCCACCGATCGCCGATGAGATCCTGTATGCGGCGAAGCTGTGCGGCGTGCAGGCGATCTATAAAGTGGGCGGCGCGCAGGCGATTTCCGCCCTGGCGTTCGGGACGGAGTCTGTTCCCAAAGTCGACAAAATCTTTGGCCCGGGTAACGCATACGTTACCGAAGCGAAGCGCCAGGTCAGTCAGCGTCTGGACGGCGCGGCGATTGATATGCCTGCCGGTCCGTCTGAAGTGCTGGTGATTGCCGACAGCGGCGCTACACCGGATTTCGTGGCCTCTGACCTGCTCTCGCAGGCCGAGCACGGCCCTGACTCGCAGGTGATTTTACTGACGCCAGATGCCGATATGGCAAAACGCGTGGGCGAGGCCGTTGAGCGTCAGCTGGCCGACCTGCCGCGTGCGGAAACGGCGCGTCAGGCGCTATCGGCCAGCCGACTGATTGTGGCTCGCGATATCGACCAGTGCATCGCCATCTCCAATCAGTACGGGCCGGAGCACCTGATTATTCAGACCCGTAACGCGCGCGATCTGGTCGACAGCATAACCAGCGCAGGCTCGGTGTTCCTCGGGGACTGGTCACCGGAATCCGCCGGGGATTACGCCTCCGGCACCAACCACGTGCTGCCCACGTATGGCTATACCTCAACCTGCTCCAGCCTGGGGCTGGCGGATTTCCAGAAGCGCATGACCGTGCAGGAACTCTCCCGCGAGGGATTTGCCTCGCTGGCGTCGACCATCGAAACCCTGGCCGCCGCCGAGCGCCTGACTGCCCACAAAAATGCCGTGACGCTGCGCGTTGCCGCCCTGAAGGAGCAAGCATGAACATCGAAGAATTAGCCCGCGAAAATGTCCGTCGCCTGACGCCCTATCAGTCTGCGCGTCGTCTCGGCGGGAACGGCGACGTCTGGCTGAATGCCAACGAATACCCCACGGCGGTGGCCTTTGAGCTCTCGCAGCAGACGCTGAACCGCTACCCGGAGTGTCAGCCGAAAGCGGTGATCGAGAACTATGCGCAGTATGCAGGCGTGAAGCCTGAGCAGGTGCTGGTCAGCCGTGGGGCTGATGAAGGGATTGAGCTGCTGATCCGCGCCTTCTGCGAACCGGGTAAAGACGCGGTGATGTACTGCCAGCCCACCTACGGGATGTACAGCGTCAGCGCCGAAACCTTTGGCGTGGCCTGCCGCAACGTACAGGCCCTCGACAACTGGCAGCTGGATTTGCAGGGCATCGCCGATAACCTTGACGGCGTGAAGGTGGTGTTTGTCTGTAGCCCAAACAACCCCACCGGGCAGATTATCAATCCGCAGGATATCCGTTCCCTGCTGGAAATGACGCGCGGCAAAGCGCTGGTTGTGGCCGACGAAGCCTACATTGAGTTCTGCCCGCAGGCGACACTGGCAGGCTGGCTTGAAGAGTATCCGCATCTCGTTGTGCTGCGCACTCTGTCCAAAGCGTTCGCTCTCGCCGGTCTTCGCTGCGGTTTTACGCTGGCAAATAAAGCGGTTATCGACCTGCTGCTGAAAGTGATCGCCCCGTATCCGCTCTCAACGCCGGTTGCCGATATTGCGGCACAGGCACTGGCCCCGCAGGGCATCAGCGCGATGCGCGAGCGTGTGGCGCAGATACTGGAAGAGCGTCAGTATCTAGTCGATGCCCTGAAAACGATTCCGTGCGTGGAGCAGGTGTTCGACTCGGAAACCAACTACATCCTGGTGCGCTTCACCGCATCAAGCGCGATATTTAAATCGTTGTGGGATCAGGGCATTATCTTACGAGACCAGAATAAACAACCTACCCTGAGCGGCTGCCTGCGTATTACCGTCGGCACCCGCGCGGAGAGCCAGCGCGTGATTGACGCCCTTAAAGCGGAGAAAGTATGAGTCAGAAGTATCTCTTTATCGATCGTGACGGCACCATCATCTCGGAGCCACCCAGCGATTTTCAGGTCGATCGTTTCGACAAGCTGGCCTTTGAACCCGACGTGATCCCGGTGCTGCTGAAGCTTCAGAAAGCAGGCTATAAGCTGGTGATGATCACCAACCAGGACGGTCTGGGCACAGACAGCTTCCCGCAGGTGGACTTTGACGGCCCGCACAACCTGATGATGCAGGTGCTGACCTCGCAGGGCATCGCCTTCGACGAGGTGCTGATCTGCCCGCACATGCCTGCCGACGAGTGCGACTGCCGCAAGCCAAAAGTGAAGCTTGTTGAGCGTTATCTGGCGGAAGAGGCGCTGGATAAAGCGAACAGCTATGTGATTGGCGATCGCGTCACGGACATCACGCTGGCCGAAAATATGGGCATTGCAGGCCTGCGCTATAACCGCGACACGCTAAACTGGGCGATGATTAGCGAGCAGCTCACCAGACGCGACCGCTATTCTCACGTAGAACGCAACACCAAAGAGACGCAGATCGACGCGAAGGTCTGGCTCGATCGTGAAGGCGGCAGCAAGATCCACACCGGCGTCGGTTTCTTCGACCACATGCTGGATCAAATCGCCACTCACGGCGGCTTCCGCATGGAGATCGCCGTTAAGGGCGACCTGTATATCGACGATCACCACACCGTGGAAGATACCGGCCTGGCGTTGGGCGAAGCCCTGAAGCTGGCGCTCGGCGACAAGCGCGGCATCAACCGCTTCGGCTTTGTTCTGCCGATGGACGAGTGCCTGGCGCGCTGCGCGATGGATATCTCCGGGCGTCCGCACCTGGAATATAAAGCCGACTTCACCTACCAGCGCGTGGGCGATCTCAGCACCGAGATGGTGGAGCACTTCTTCCGCTCACTTTCTTACACCATGGGCCTGACGCTGCACCTGAAAACCAAAGGCAAAAACGATCACCACCGCGTCGAGAGCCTGTTCAAAGCCTTTGGCCGTACCCTGCGCCAGGCGATCCGCGTGGAAGGTGACGCCCTTCCCTCGTCGAAAGGAGTGCTGTAATGAACGTGGTGATTCTGGACACCGGATGCGCCAACCTGAACTCCGTACAGTCGGCGATTATGCGCCACAGCTACGAGCCGGTGGTGAGCCGCGATCCGGACGTGGTGCTGCGCGCGGATAAACTCTTTCTGCCGGGCGTAGGCACCGCCCAGGCGGCGATGGATCAGATCCACGAGCGCGAGCTGGTGGATCTCATCAAAGCCTGTACTCAACCGGTGCTGGGCATTTGCCTCGGCATGCAGCTGCTTGGCCGCCGCAGCGAAGAGAGCAACGGCGTCGATCTGCTGGGCATTATAGAAGAAGACGTGCCGAAAATGACCGACCACGGCCTGCCGCTGCCGCACATGGGCTGGAACCGCGTTTATCCGAAGGCGGGCAACAGGCTGTTCCAGGGAATCGAAGACGGCGCGTACTTCTACTTCGTCCACAGCTACGCCATGCCCGTGAATACCTACACCATCGCCCAGTGCAATTACGGCGAGGCGTTCACCGCCGCCGTGCAGAAAGATAACTTTTACGGCGTGCAGTTTCACCCGGAACGCTCCGGTGCCGCCGGCGCGCAGCTGCTGAAAAATTTCCTGGAGATGTGATGATAATTCCCGCTTTAGATTTGATTGACGGCACGGTTGTTCGTCTCCACCAGGGTGATTACGGGCAGCAGCGCGACTACGGCAACGACCCGCTGCCGCGGTTACAGGCTTACGCCGCGGAGGGCGCTGAGGTGTTGCACCTGGTCGATCTGACCGGCGCGAAAGATCCGGCGAAGCGCCAGATCCCGCTGCTTAAAACACTGGTGGCTGGCGTGGACGTCCCGGTGCAGGTGGGCGGCGGCGTGCGTACGGAAGCCGATGTTGCCGCCTTACTGGACGCAGGCGTGGCGCGCGTGGTAGTCGGTTCGACCGCTGTGAAAGATCCTGAGACGGTCAAGGGCTGGTTCCGCCGCTTCGGCGCGGATGCGCTGGTGCTGGCGCTGGATGTGCGCATCGACGAACAGGGTAACAAGCAGGTCGCGGTCAGCGGCTGGCAGGAAAACTCCGGCGTGACGCTGGAAGAGCTGGTTGAGATGTATCTCCCCGTGGGGCTAAAGCATGTGCTATGCACGGATATTTCACGCGATGGTACGCTCGCAGGCTCTAACGTCTCGCTGTATGAAGAGGTTTGCGCGCCTTATCCGCAGGTAGCGTTCCAGTCTTCTGGCGGTATCGGCGGCCTGGCGGATATCGCCGCTCTGCGCGGAACCGGTGTAGGCGGCGTGATCGTGGGTCGCGCGCTGCTGGAAGGCAAATTTACGGTGAAGGAGGCGATTCAATGCTGGCAAAACGGATAATTCCCTGCCTGGACGTGCGTGATGGTCAGGTTGTAAAAGGCGTGCAGTTCCGCAACCACGAGATCATTGGCGACATCGTTCCCCTGGCTAAGCGCTATGCTGAAGAAGGCGCAGACGAACTAGTATTTTACGATATCACTGCCTCCAGCGATGGCCGTGTGGTGGACAAAAGCTGGGTGGCGCGCGTGGCAGAGGTGATTGATATACCCTTCTGCGTGGCGGGCGGGATTAAATCTGCTGACGATGCGGCGAAGATTCTCTCTTTCGGTGCGGACAAAATTTCCATTAACTCCCCTGCCCTGGCCGACCCGGAGCTGATTACGCGTCTGGCGGATCGCTTTGGCGTGCAGTGCATTGTCGTGGGGATCGACACCTGGTTTGATGCCGCAACGGGAAAATATCACGTTAACCAGTACACCGGCGATGAAAGCCGCACGCGCGTCACCCAATGGGAGACGCTGGACTGGGTGCAGGAAGTGCAAAAACGCGGTGCGGGTGAAATCGTTCTGAACATGATGAACCAGGACGGCGTTCGTAACGGTTACGACCTGGAGCAGCTGAAAAAAGTGCGCGCGGTCTGCCAGGTTCCGCTGATTGCCTCCGGCGGCGCGGGAACCATGGAACACTTCCTTGAAGCCTTCCGCGATGCGAACGTAGACGGCGCGCTGGCCGCTTCCGTGTTCCACAAACAGATTATCAATATTGGTGAGTTAAAAACGTACCTGGCCGACCAGGGCGTGGAGATCAGGGTATGTTAACAGAGCAACAACAGGCGCAGCTGGACTGGGAAAAAACTGACGGATTACTGCCGGTGGTTGTACAGCATGCCGTTTCAGGCGAAGTGCTGATGCTGGGATACATGAACCAGGAGGCACTGGCAAAAACGATCGACAGCGGCAAGGTGACGTTTTTCTCGCGCACCAAACAGCGCCTGTGGACGAAAGGGGAAACCTCGGGTCACTTCCTGAATGTGGTCAGCATTACGCCAGACTGCGACAACGACACCCTGCTGGTGCTGGTCAACCCGATTGGGCCGACCTGCCACAAAGGCACCAGCAGCTGCTTTGGCGAGGCGAGCCACCAGTGGCTGTTCCTCTATCAGCTGGAACAGCTGCTGGCAGAGCGTAAATCAGCGGATCCCGAGAGCTCGTACACGGCGAAGCTGTACGCCAGCGGCACCAAACGTATTGCGCAGAAAGTGGGTGAGGAAGGCGTTGAAACGGCGCTGGCGGCCACTGTGCGTGACCGGGAGGAGCTGACGAACGAAGCGTCGGATTTAATGTATCACCTGCTGGTGCTGCTTCAGGATCAGGAGCTGGATTTAACGACGGTGATCGAGAATTTGCGGAAACGGCATAAATAAAAAAGACCGGGGAAACCCTAATGCTGGTCACTTAAGGTGACCAGCATTGTTTTTAAAGGGATATTTTGATTTTTTCTGCCTGATTTCCCTTTCATATTCCCGCTCCCTCCTCAGTGGCAGTTTC
>NZ_JBMKJI010000018.1:0-98139 GCF_049237025.1 Enterobacter cloacae complex sp. SYL001
GCTCGCTCAGGCCGCATGACTATAACGGTGGGTTACCGCCAAACGAATCGGAAAACCGATACTGGAAAAAATCTAAAGCCGTGGCCAGTTTTAGTTGACCACTACAGACGAAGATGAAGACGACTGACGCAACTGATAGCCAGTTATGAGCTGGCTATTGGGTGCGAAAGCACTGCCTCACATCCCTTGATGTTATTGCCGCCTACGGGCGGCTTCTTTTTGCCTGGAGAAAACCATGAGCGACATTATTCAGTTGGTACCGAATAAATGGGTCACAGAGGAACTTTTAACTGCGACAACCGGCATGTCAAAGCACATGATTCAGCATGCCCGCCGGTCTACCTGGATGGAGGGAAAGCATTATCGCCATGTTGCCCCTGATATGGCACCTAAGCAAAACAGCCCAATCATGTATAACCGCGATGAGATAAACCACTGGATCGAGCACCAAAGCCCAGCGAAACGCCGGAGAATATCTGCTTAAATGTCCTTTGGCACATCAAACGAGGAATGATTATGGCAGCATACCCAACAGGCGTAGAGGTTCATGGCGAATCGTTACGCATATGGTTCATATATCAGGGGAAGCGTGTCAGGGAAAATCTCGGCGTTCCTGACACGCCAAAAAACAGGAAAATGGCAGGCGAACTTCGGGCTTCAGTCTGCTTTGCGATAAAGACAGGCACATTCAATTATGCCTCGCAATTCCCTGATTCATCGAACGCAGAGAAATTCAGCACTGTCAGAAAGCAAATCTCACTACTTGAACTGAAATCGAAATGGCTTGGGCTTAAAGAGATGGAGCTTAGCCTCGGGACGTTGAGGCGTTACGATTGCCACCTCACAACCACTATCGAAACAATTGGTGAGCACAGGTATATCGGCAGCCTGAACACTGAAGATATCCTTAGTGCCAGGAAGGAGCTACTGAACGGCTGGCAGAAGACCAGACATGGCCTAAATCATCCACCCAAAAAGGGAAGAAGCGTTCCTACAGTCAATAGCTATATGGCATGCCTTGGCGGGATGCTGGGCTTTGCTTTCAAAAGTGGCTACCTGAAAACCGATCTGATGGCAGGTATTACCCCTCTCGCAAAAGAAAGACCCATTCCAGATCCTCTCACTTCTGATGAGTATCAGAGAGTGGTTGCGGCCTGCCCAACGCTCCAGTTTCAGAATATGGTTATTTTTGCGGTAAATACAGGCGTCAGGCATGGCGAACTAAGCGCGTTATCCTGGGAGGATGTGGATACTGTCAACTGGGCTGTTACAGTGTCACGGAACTATTCCCTGAAGGGAAACTTCACCCTGCCAAAAACCAACGCCGGGATTCGAACAATACAGCTGACCCAGCCAGCAATTGATGCCCTCAAGGCGCAAATGCCACTGACCAGAATGATGGCATCCCACAAGGTAAGCGTCAGCCTACGGGAATACAAAAAAAAGAGAACCGATGAATGCACCTTTATATTCTCGCCGTCCATTACTTCAATGAACGGTAAGAAGACGATGTGCTACGTCCCCGGATCCATTAATTCAGCCTGGCGCACTGCCCTGCGTCGTGCAGGCGTCCGACAAAGACGGTCTTATGAAACCAGGAACACATATGCGTGCTGGGCACTGGTCGCCGGAGCGAACCCAAATTTCGTTGCGCACCAGATGGGCCATTCGTCAGCGCAAATGCTATTCACGGTTTACGGTAAATGGATGACCGAGAATAACCATGACCAGGTGGGCATTTTGAACGCATCATTTACTCAAAATGCCCCACCGATGCCCCATAGAAAAACCGCATAACCTTAACTATCTGATTTAACATATTAATATCACTTCAATCATGATTCATCTGGATGAGCAAGGTCGGATCGTTTGCCTTTAGCTTCCTGCCGGTGATGTTCTGTATCGCCATTCCTCTGGGTCTGGCGCGCGAAAACAAAGGCGTGGCGGCGTTTGCGGGCTTCGTTGGCTATGCGGTCATGAACCTTGCGGTTAACTTCTGGCTGACCGCCAAAGGGATCCTGCCGACGACCGACGCGGCGGTACTGAAAGCCAATAACATTCAGAGCGTGATTGGAATTCAGTCCATCGATACCGGGATCCTTGGAGCCGTGATCGCGGGAGTGATCATCTGGATGCTGCACGAGCGCTTTCATAACATCCGCCTGCCCGATGCGCTGGCCTTCTTCGGCGGCACCCGCTTTGTGCCAATCATTACGCTGGTTGTGATGGGTCTGTTTGGTCTGATTATCCCTCTGATTTGGCCGGTTTTTGCCATGGGGATCACCGGTATTGGCCGCATTATCAACGGCGCGGGTGATTTCGGCCCGATGATTTTCGGTACGGGTGAACGTCTGCTGCTGCCATTTGGTTTACAGCACATCCTGGTTGCCCTGATCCGTTTTACTGAAGCAGGCGGCACTATGGACGTTTGCGGTCATTCCGTTAGCGGCGCGCTGACCATCTTCCAGGCCCAGCTGAGCTGCCCGACCACGCACGGCTTCTCTGAAAGTGCGACGCGTTTCCTCTCTCAGGGGAAAATGCCTGCCTTCCTCGGCGGCCTGCCGGGCGCTGCGCTGGCGATGTACCACTGCGCCCGTCCGGAAAATCGTCATAAAATTAAAGGCCTGCTGATCTCCGGCGTTATTGCCTGCGTGGTGGGCGGTACGACAGAACCTATCGAGTTCCTGTTCCTGTTCGTGGCACCGGTGTTATACCTCATCCACGCCGTACTGACAGGCCTGGGCTTCACCGTGATGGCTGTGCTCGGTGTAACCATCGGTAACACTGACGGTAACGTGATTGACTTCGTGGTATTCGGTATCCTGCACGGCCTGTCCACCAAGTGGTATCTGGTGCCGGTTGTGGCCGCCATCTGGTTCGCGGTTTACTACGGGATCTTCCGCTTCGCCATCACCCGCTTTAACCTGAAAACGCCTGGCCGCGATACCGATACGGCCACCAGCGTTGAACAGGCAGTGGCCGGTACCGTTGGGAAATCCGGATATAACACGCCGGCTATTCTGGCGGCGCTGGGCGGTGCGGATAACATTACCTCTCTGGATAACTGCATCACCCGCCTGCGTTTGTCGGTGGCGGACATGTCCAAAGTGGATACCAACGCACTTAAAGCTAACCGGGCTATCGGCGTGGTACAGTTAAATCAACACAATTTGCAGGTCGTCATTGGCCCGCAGGTACAGTCAGTGAAGGATGAGCTGGCAACCCTGATGCGAACCGTCGAAGCCTGATGCCTCGTCCCCCTCGTCATGAGGGGGTTTTACTTTACGGAGCACCGTCATGTTTGATTTTTCTACCGTCGTGGATCGACACGGCACCTGGTGTACCCAGTGGGATTATGTCGCTGACCGTTTTGGGGCTGCCGACCTGCTGCCCTTCACCATCTCTGATATGGATTTCGCCACCGCTCCCTGTATTACCGATGCGCTGCACCAGCGCATCAACCACGGCGTGTTTGGCTACAGCCGCTGGAAAAATGACGAATTTCTGGCTGCCGTGGCGCACTGGTTCCGGCAACGCTTTAACAGTCAGATTGATGCCGAAACCGTAGTGTATGGGCCGTCGGTCATTTATATGGTCTCGGAGCTGATCCGCATATGGTCCGCGCCTGGCGACGGTGTGGTGGTTCATACCCCGGCTTACGATGCCTTTTATAAAGCCATTGAAGGCAACCAGCGTACCGTTGTTTCCGTGCCGATGCAGAAAACGGCGCGTGGCTGGGACGGCAATATGGCCGCGCTGGAAGCGGCGCTGGCAAAACCGGAAAACACGGTTCTGCTGCTGTGTAGCCCGCAAAATCCAACCGGCAAAGTCTGGACGCGGGAAGAGCTGGCCACTATTGCAACGCTTTGCAGCCGTCATGATGTGGCGGTAATCAGCGACGAAATTCATATGGACATGGTATGGGGCACGCATCGCCATACCCCGTGGAATGAGGTTGCACGCGGTAAATGGGCGCTGCTGACCTCGGGTTCCAAAAGCTTCAATATTCCGGCACTGACGGGCGCCTGGGGGCTTATCGCCGATGACGACAGCCGTAACGCCTATCTGAATGCATTAAAAGGGCGGGACGGACTCTCTTCCCCTTCCGTGCTGGCGCTGACCGCGCACATTGCTGCTTACCGGCAGGGCGAACCCTGGCTGGACGCGCTGCGGACCTATCTCGAAGAAAACCTGCGCTACATTGCTGACGAACTGAATGCTGCATTTCCGACACTCAGCTGGCAACCGCCAGAGGCCACCTATCTGGCCTGGATTGATCTCAGCCCACTCGGTATTGATGACAATACGCTGCAAAACGTGCTGATTGAACAACAAAAAGTGGCCATCATGCCGGGATATACTTATGGGGATGAAGGAAAAGGCTATGTGCGACTGAACGCTGGCTGTCCGCGTAGTAAGCTTGAACAGGGCGTTCAGCGCCTTATCGCTGGCATCAACAGTCTGCTGTAAATTATTTGCGCAACGGAATATTCCCTTGCGCAAATAGCTTTTTCCCCCGTTTTGTTTTTATAATATGGCGCACTTTAACCAGCAAAGAGTGCGACCATGATTGATACACGCCTGCCTTTAACTGATATTCACCGCCACCTCGACGGGAACATTCGTGCCCAAACTATTCTCGATCTTGGTCGCCAGTTCAATTTAACGCTTCCTGCCGAAACGCTTGAAACCCTGATCCCCCATGTCCAGGTGACGTCGAACGAGCCGGATCTGGTAAGTTTTCTGAGCAAGCTTGACTGGGGCGTGAAGATGCTGGCCTCGCTCGATGCCTGTCGCCGTGTCGCCTTTGAAAACATCGAAGATGCCGCTCGCAACGGCCTGCACTATGTCGAACTGCGTTTCTCTCCGGGCTATATGGCGATGACCCACAGTCTCCCCGTAGCGGGCGTGGTTGAAGCGGTCATTGAGGGCGTGCGTGAAGGCTGCAAAACCTTTGACGTTCAGGCGCGTTTGATCGGCATTATGAGCCGTACCTTCGGTGAAGCGGCCTGTCTTCAGGAGCTGGAAGCGTTACTGGCGCATCGCGACCAGATCACCGCCATCGACCTGGCCGGTGATGAGTTGGGCTTCCCGGGCAGCCTGTTCCTGTCTCATTTCAACCGCGCACGTGATGCAGGATGGCATATTACCGTTCATGCTGGCGAAGCCGCGGGGCCGGAAAGCATCTGGCAGGCCATTCGTGAACTGGGTGCGGAACGTATTGGTCACGGTGTGAAAGCCATTGAAGATCGCGCGCTGATGGATTTCCTCGCTGAACAACGTATTGGAATCGAATCCTGCCTGACCTCCAATATTCAGACCAGTACAGTGGCGTCGCTGGCGCAACACCCGCTGAAAACCTTCCTTGAACACGGGGTGCTGGCTTCACTGAACACGGACGATCCGGCGGTTCAGGGCGTGGATATTATTCACGAATACAACATCGCCGCGCCGCAGGCCGGGCTGAGCCGCGAGCAGATCCGTCAGGCGCAAATCAACGGGCTGGAGATCGCCTTCCTGACGCCTGAAGAGAAACAGGCGCTGCGCGATAAAGTTGCTCAGTAGTCCTCTTTACTGCCGGGTGGCGCTGCGCTTACCCGGCCTACGAAAGCGTTTGGCACTTATGCCAGACAGAGCGTTGCGCGATGTTTGGCGGATTCGATCCCCAGCTCGATGAGCTCCATAATCTGGATTGCCTGGCTCGCCGTAACCGGATTTTCACCTGAACCGTTCAGCGCGTCACGAATTGCGGCGTAATACGCCGGATAGTTCCCAGGCTGGGTCAACACCGTCTCTTCAACCAGTACCTCACCCTCCGCACGCGTCACCACCCCGTCCCGCATGTCGTAGCCCCAATCCTCCTGCGGTAAGCGTTCGCCATTTTTGAGGCGCTCTTCCTGCGGATCCAGGCCGAACTTCACATAGCTGCCGCGCGCCCCGTGAAGGATATAACGGGCCGATTCCGCCGCCGCAAGCATTGTCCCGTGCAGCACAATGCGCCGCTGCGGATAACTCAAAACGGCGTGGAAATAGTCGGTGGTCTGCGCCCCCGGCCTGAGCTGCGCTAAATCGACCGTCATGCTTACGGGCAGACCAAACAGATGAACGGCCTGATCGAGAAGATGCGGCGCTAAGTCATACCAGATGCCGCTGCCCGGTCCCGCCTGCTCGCGCCAGCGATCTCGCACCTGCGGACGATAACGATCGAAGTGAGACTCAAAAAAAGCAATTTCGCCGAGCGTGCCTTCGTTTATCAGCGCTTTGATCGTCAGGAAATCACTATCCCAGCGCCGGTTGTGAAAGACCGACAATAACCGACCCAGGCTTCGCGCCAGCGCATCCAGCTCGCGCGCCTGTGACAACGTCACGGTAAAAGGCTTATCGACAACGACATGTTTGCCAGCCTCCAGCGCCGCTTTCGCCAGGGGGAAATGGGTGTCGTTAGGGGTGGGAATGACAATAAGGTCAATATTAGGATCGTTAAACAGATGCTTAGGCTCCGTTACCACCGGCACGGCTGGCCAGTCGGCATGGACTTTGGTTTCATCGCTGCTTGTGATAGCCGCCAGTTCCATTCCCGGCGTGCCGGCAACCAGCGGCGCATGAAAGGTTTTGCTTGCGTACCCGTAGCCAATAAGACCGACGCGGATGTTTTCACTCATCGTATGCCCCCTCGCTGTGCGCTTATTTATCACTGGCCTTGTGCTTAACGCACAGATTAATAATGTGCCCTGTGAGTTAAAATAGCATCTCGCGACAGCTTTTTTTGTTACCTCGCATTAAAGTGTGTATATGGGGCCCGGGAATCGTTCCCAAAGCGCTTGCTCTGTCGAAAAGGCCGCTGTAACATTTGTAATCTGTATTTATGGATAAATTACAAACACAAAATATGTCATCAATAATTAATCGAATCATTGAATTAGCGGGATGGATTGTCCTTGGCGTTTCAGTCGTGTTGCTCGGCATTGCCAGCCATATCGATAACTACCAGCCGCCGGAGCCTGTTACTGTTGCTCAACAAAAGTAAGCCGCATCGTCATAAAGCGTGACACATTACGTCATGGAACGTATTGCCAGCCGTAATGTACGGGGTTACCCTTCTCTTCCAGGCATCTGCTGATGCCTGAATCTTCGCAAAGAAAACTCCTAATTTCGTCGCGTTACCCGAGTGGACAGTTTACGTCTTTATTAATCCGTTTATTATTCGAACGCATTACCTTTATGGGTATTACCCTTTTATATGGAAACTTATTAATATGACAGTTCAGGACTATTTATTAAAATTTCGCAAGATCAATTCCCTCGAAAGCCTGGAAAAACTGTTTGACCATCTGAACTACACGCTGTCGGATAATCAGGACATCATCAATATGTACCGCGCGGCTGACCATCGTCGCGCCGAACTCGTCTCTGGCGGTCGTCTGTTCAACGTGGGGGAAGTACCTAAATCTGTCTGGCGTTACGTTGTATAAGAAAGTAGCCTTCGGCGTGAAATGTTATATACTCTCCGCCCTGCAAATTTCTGTATAACATTTCGCGCAGACTATGGGAGAGCGTATGACCGCATTGCCTGGAGAGAGAATTGGGGGCTGGTTAATCGCCCCGCTGGCATGGCTGCTGGTGGCTTTATTAAGCGCTTCGCTGGCGCTGTTGCTTTACACCACTGCACTGGTTACTCCTCATGCTATCCAGACACTGATGTCTCAGAGCGCGCTCAATATTGCGACGTGGTTTGTGTCGTTCGTTTTCGCAATCGCGATGTGGTACTACACGCTTTGGCTGACCATCGCCTTCTTCAAACGCCGCAAAAGCGTGCCGAAACATTACATTATCTGGCTGCTGGTCTCCGTGCTGCTTGCCGTCAAAGCGTTCGCTTTTTCGCCAGTTTCTGACGCACTGGCGGTTCGCCAGCTACTCTTTCCGTTGCTTGCAACGGCGCTTCTGGTGCCCTATTTCAAGCGGTCGACGCGCGTTAAGAAGACCTTCGTTAACCCGTAATAACCTTACAGTTAACCTGTTGTGGCCTGTTGTCGTTTATCCGATAATAGGCGGCTCTTTTATTTCAGGCTAAATAATGACCGATTACTTACTGCTCTTTGTCGGAACTGTGCTGGTTAATAACTTCGTACTGGTGAAGTTCCTTGGCCTGTGCCCGTTTATGGGGGTCTCCAAAAAGCTGGAGACGGCAATGGGCATGGGGCTGGCCACCACCTTCGTGATGACGATGGCCTCCATTTGCGCATGGCTGATTGATACCTGGATCCTGATCCCGCTGGACATGCTCTACCTGCGCACCTTGTCCTTTATTCTGGTCATTGCGGTGGTGGTGCAATTTACCGAAATGGTAGTGCGTAAAACCAGCCCTGCCCTGTATCGCCTGTTGGGTATTTTTCTGCCCCTCATCACCACCAACTGTGCTGTGCTGGGCGTGGCGCTGCTCAACATCAACCTTGGGCATAATTTCATGCAGTCGGCGCTGTACGGTTTTTCCGCGGCGGTCGGTTTCTCTTTTGTTATGGTCCTGTTCGCGTCGATTCGCGAGCGTCTGGCAGCGGCGGATATTCCCGCGCCGTTTCGCGGAAACGCCATCGCTCTGGTGACCGCAGGTTTAATGTCTCTGGCCTTTATGGGCTTTAGTGGTCTGGTGAAGTTGTAATGAGTGCTATCTGGATTGCCATCGCGTCCATCAGCGTACTGGGACTCGTCTTTGGCATCATTCTGGGTTATGCCTCCCGCCGGTTTGCGGTAGAGGACGATCCGGTGGTTGAAAAAATTGATGAGCTTTTGCCGCAGAGCCAGTGTGGGCAGTGCGGCTACCCTGGCTGCCGTCCTTACGCTGAGGCGGTGGGCGTGCAGGGAGAAAAGATCAACCGCTGCGCGCCGGGTGGCGAAGCGGTCATGCTTAAAATAGCTGCCCTGCTGAACGTCGATCCGCAGCCTGTCGACGGCGATGAACAGGCGCAGGAGCCCGTTCGTGCCCTTGCTGTTATCGACGAAGCCAACTGCATCGGCTGCACCAAATGTATTCAGGCGTGCCCTGTCGACGCCATTGTAGGCGCAACCCGCGCCATGCACACCGTTGTGGCGGACCTGTGCACCGGCTGTAACCTCTGCGTGGCCCCCTGCCCGACGCAGTGTATAGAACTCCGCCCGGTTGAAACGACGACCGAAAGCTGGAAATGGGATCTTCAGACCATTCCGGTTCGCAATATTCCTGTGGAACAACATGCTTAAGTTATTTTCTGCTTTCAGAAAAGAGAAGATCTGGGACTTCGACGGCGGTATCCATCCCCCGGAAATGAAAACCCAGTCAAACGGTACGCCGCTGCGTCAAATTCCGCTGGCGACCCGCTACGTGATGCCATTGAAACAGCACATCGGCGCGGAAGGCGAGCTGTGCGTGAAAGAAGGCGATACCGTCCTTCGCGGCCAGCCGCTGACCTTTGGTCGTGGACGTATGTTGCCGATACATGCCCCGACTTCGGGCAAGGTGGTGGCTGTTGCCCCCCATACCGTTGCCCATCCCTCGGCGTTGTCTGAGCTGAGCGTCATCATTGAAGCCGACGGGGAAGATCGCTGGATCGATCGTGACGGCTGGAGCGACTACCGTTCCCGCAGCCGTGAAGCGCTGATTGAACGCATTCATCAGTTTGGCGTAGCAGGTCTTGGAGGCGCTGGCTTCCCGACCGGCGCCAAGCTTCACGGCGGCGGCGATAAAATCGAAACGCTGATTATTAACGCCGCCGAGTGCGAACCGTACATCACCGCCGATGATCGTCTGATGCAGGACTGTGCCGCGCAGGTGGTGGAAGGTATTCGCATTCTTGCGCATATCCTGCAACCCCGCGAAGTGCTGATCGGTATTGAAGACAATAAACCGCAGGCCATTTCGATGCTGCGTGCGGTACTGGCGGACAGCCATGATATCGCCCTGCGCGTGATCCCGACCAAATACCCGTCCGGCGGGGCGAAGCAGCTGACGCAGATCCTGACCGGAAAACAGGTCCCCCACGGGGGCCGTTCGTCCGACATCGGCGTGCTGATGCAAAACGTGGGTACTGCCTACGCGGTAAAACGTGCGGTGATTGACGGCGAGCCATTGACCGAACGCGTCGTCACGCTGACCGGCGAGTCCGTCTCCCGTCCCGGCAACGTCTGGGCGCGTCTGGGTACGCCGGTGCATCATCTGCTGGAACAGGCTGACTTCTGCCCGGGGAGCGAGCAGATGGTCATTATGGGCGGCCCGCTGATGGGCTTTACCCTGCCGTGGCTGGATGTGCCAGTGGTGAAGATTACCAACTGCCTGCTCGCCCCTTCCCCAACGGAGATGGGCGAAACGCAGGAAGAGAAAGGTTGTATACGCTGTAGCGCCTGCGCGGATGCGTGTCCGGCAGACTTGCTGCCGCAGCAGTTGTACTGGTACAGCAAAGGCCAGCTGCACGATAAAGCCCAGGCGCATAACCTGGCTGACTGTATTGAATGCGGTGCCTGTGCCTGGGTCTGCCCAAGCAATATTCCGCTGGTGCAGTACTTCCGTCAGGAGAAAGCCGAAATCTACGCTATCTCCATGGAAGAAAAACGTGCCGCTGAAGCGAAGGCTCGCTTTGAAGCGCGCCAGGCGCGACTGGAGCGCGAGAAACAAGCCCGTCAGGAACGCCATAAGCAGGCTGCCGTGCAGCCTGCGGCGAAAGATCAGGATGCGATTAACGCTGCCCTCGCCCGTGTGCGGGAGAAGAACGCGACTGCCGCTCAGCCGGTAGCGATCGTGTCTGGCCAAAAGCCGGACAATAGCGAAGCGATTGCCGCCCGCGAAGCGCGTAAAGCCGAAGCGCGCGCACGTCAGGCGGAGAAGGCGCAAAACGCCAAACCGGAAGCCAACACAGATCCGCGTAAAGCGGCGGTGGAAGCGGCTATCGCCAGGGCAAAAGCCCGTAAAGCCGGTCAGCAGACAGTGGTGGTTGAACAGGAAGCGACCGATCCGCGCAAGGCGGCCGTTGAAGCCGCTATCGCACGCGCCAAAGCACGTAAAGCGGCACAGCTTCAGCCTGCCGAAGAGAGTGAAGCGCCTGTCGACCCACGTAAAGCCGCCGTTGAAGCGGCCATCGCCCGTGCCAAAGCACGAAAAGCGGCACAGCAGGACGAACGGCCTGCGGCCGCCAACGACGATCCACGCAAAGCCGCAGTCGCCGCCGCGATTGCGCGTGTTCAGGCAAAGAAAGCCGCGCAGCAAGCCGTTAACGAGGATTAAATGGTTTTCAGAATTGCAAGTTCCCCTTATACCCATAACCAGCGCCAGACATCGCGTATTATGATGCTGGTGTGCCTGGCCGCGTTGCCAGGTATTGCCGTACAGTGTTGGTTTTTCGGCTGGGGTACGCTTTTCCAGTTAGTTCTGGGTTGCGCCAGTGCCGTCGCAGCGGAAGCAGCGATCCTGAAGCTGCGCAAAATGGAGGTGACTCGCATCCTGAGCGATAACTCCGCTCTGTTGACCGGCCTGTTGCTGGCCATCAGCATTCCCCCGTTCGCCCCGTGGTGGATGGTAGTATTGGGAACGGTATTTGCGGTGATCATCGCCAAGCAGCTGTACGGTGGGCTGGGCCATAACCCGTTTAACCCGGCAATGATTGGTTACGTGGTGCTACTGATCTCCTTCCCGGTACAGATGACCAGCTGGCTGCCGCCGCATGAGATCGCCGCCACGGTGCCCGGCTTTATGGATGCCCTGAACGTTATCTTTACTGGCCACACCGCGATGGGCGCGGATATGAACGCGCTTCGCATGGGCGTGGATGGCATCAGCCAGGCCACCCCGCTCGATACCTTCAAAACCTCCCTGCGTGCCGGCCACAGCGTCGAGCAGGTGATGAAATCGTCTATTTACAGCGGCGTACTGGCGGGTGCGGGCTGGCAGTGGGTCAATCTGGCCTACCTGTTGGGCGGTGCCTTCCTGCTGCAACAAAAAGCGATCCGCTGGCATATTCCGGTGAGCTTCCTGGTGACGCTGGCCGTCTGTTCAACGCTCGGCTGGGTCATCTCACCTGAGTCACTGGCCAGCCCACAGCTCCATCTGCTCTCCGGCGCGACCATGCTCGGGGCATTCTTTATTCTCACCGATCCGGTCACCGCCTCTACCACCAACCGAGGTCGTCTGATTTTCGGCGCGCTGGCGGGCTTGCTGGTCTGGCTTATTCGCAGCTTTGGTGGCTATCCGGACGGCGTGGCATTTGCCGTACTGCTGGCTAACATCACCGTTCCGCTCATCGACTACTACACGCGTCCACGCGTGTACGGTCATCGCTAAGGGTTACGCCATGCTAAAGACTATGCAAAAACACGGCGTCACGCTGGCGATCTTCGCCGCCGCCCTCACCGGGCTGACCGCGCTGGTAAATGAACTGACGAAAAGCACCATTGAAGAGCAGGCAATGAAGCAGCAAAAGGCGTTGTTCGATCAGGTGATCCCATCAGACTTCTATGATAATAACCTGCAAAAAAGCTGCTTTGTCGTGCAGGCCCCGCAGCTCGGTAAAGGAAGCCACCGCGTTTATATTGCCCGTAAGGGCGAGAACCCGGTGGGTGCCATCATGGAAGCCACCGCGCCGGACGGTTACTCTGGCGCAATTCAGCTGCTGGTAGGCAGCGATTTTTCCGGCACCGTGCTGGGTACGCGCGTGACGGAACATCACGAAACGCCGGGCCTTGGCGACAAAATTGAAACACGCCTGAGCGACTGGATTTTACACTTTGCCGGTAAGATGATTCATGGCGAGGACGATCCTGCTTTCGCGGTGAAAAAAGATGGCGGTGAGTTTGACCAGTTCACGGGCGCCACGATTACGCCCCGCGCGGTCGTCAACGCCGTCAAACGCGCCGGTCTGTATGCCGAAACGCTGCCCGCGCAGATCAATCATCTTTCCGCCTGTGAGGAGTGACCATGAGCCAGGTTAAAGAGGTTATCGTCCAGGGACTCTGGAAAAACAACTCGGCACTGGTACAGCTGTTGGGATTGTGCCCGCTGCTGGCGGTGACGTCTACCGCCACCAACGCGCTCGGGCTGGGGCTGGCGACCACGCTGGTGCTGACCCTGACCAACTTCTCCATTTCTGTTTTGCGCCGCTGGACGCCATCGGAAATCCGTATTCCGATTTATGTCATGATCATTGCATCGGTGGTCAGCGTCGTGCAAATGCTAATTAACGCCTACGCATTTGGCCTGTACCAGTCGCTCGGGATCTTCATTCCGCTTATCGTGACTAACTGTATTGTCGTGGGACGCGCTGAAGCCTTCGCGGTGAAAAACAACCCGGCAATTTCCGCGCTGGATGGGTTTTCCATCGGCATGGGCGCGACTGCCGCCATGTTCGTCCTCGGCTCTCTGCGTGAAATTCTGGGCAACGGTACGCTCTTCGACGGTGCGGACGCGCTGCTTGGCGGCTGGGCGAAATCGCTGCGTATCGAGGTGTTCCATACGGACACCCCATTCCTGCTGGCCATGCTACCGCCAGGCGCCTTCATTGGCCTTGGGATGATGCTGGCGTTAAAATACCTGATTGATGAAAAACGTAAACGCCGCGCCGCTGAACGCAGCGTACAGGAAGGGATCCCCGAGAAAGCAGTATGAATAAAGAGAAACGCATTGCGATCCTGACGCGCCTGCGCGATGAGAATCCTCATCCAACGACAGAGCTGAATTTTAACTCGCCGTTTGAACTGTTGATCGCGGTGCTGCTCTCTGCGCAGGCCACTGACGTGAGCGTCAACAAAGCCACGGCCCTGCTCTACCCTGTAGCCAATACGCCGCAGGCCATGCTGGGGCTGGGGGTTGAAGGGGTAAAATCCTATATCAAGACCATCGGCCTGTTTAACAGTAAGGCCGAAAACGTCATTAAGACCTGCCGGATCCTCCTTGAGCAGCACGGCGGTGAAGTCCCGGAAGATCGCGCAGCGCTGGAAGCGTTGCCAGGCGTCGGGCGTAAAACGGCAAATGTCGTGCTCAACACGGCGTTTGGCTGGCCGACGATCGCCGTGGACACTCACATCTTCCGCGTTTCTAATCGCACCCGGTTCGCGCCGGGTAAAAACGTGGAAGAGGTGGAAGAAAAGCTATTAAAAGTGGTCCCTGCGGAATTTAAGGTGGATTGCCATCACTGGCTAATCCTTCACGGGCGCTATACCTGTATTGCACGTAAGCCACGCTGCGGCTCCTGCATTATCGAAGATCTCTGTGAATACAAAGAAAAAGTCTATCCCTGAAGGTACATACACTTGTTACTGTTCAAGCCCTTAGATTAAAAAAGGGCTCTGATATCTTCTCCCTTGGCCGTAATTTTCCCTCTCATTGTCCATAAAGTGTTGTCGATTCTGCGGATATTTAACACTCAAACAGGTTAATAGTTTTTTCATCACCAAAAATTTCTATACATCTGTGATCGCGATCACTCTGATAACTTGATGTTGGATTTTTGTTGTTAAAACCCTCTCCACGCCTTTGCCAGACAAGATCTCATCCATTACTCACCGCATATAAGACCAGTCATTTTTCAGAATATGGGCTATATCACTGCCTTTCACCCAAAATAGCAGAACATATCGCCATACAGCCATTCATCAGGGTCATTTACAGTGAAAAAAACCACCAATTCTCAACGGATGAAATTTAACGCTGCATAACATTTGCGTGAACCGATGATTATACCGCCACAGTTATATGTAACAGATTATTACAAACGTATTGCCAGATGGGGCTGGATAGTGAACATTACCCGCCGTTTCCCCTCCCAATATAACTATAAAGCGGATGGACTACGGTCATCACGCTATGAACACCCCCGTTAATATGGGATGTAAAAAAAGAGGTATATGTGTCTACTGCAAACAATAAACCAACAGATGAGAGCGTAAGTCTTAACGCTTTCAAACAGCCTAAAGCGTTCTATCTCATTTTCTCTATCGAATTATGGGAGCGTTTTGGCTACTACGGCCTGCAAGGGATTATGGCCGTTTACCTGGTTAAGCAACTGGGTATGTCCGAAGCCGATTCCATCACGCTGTTCTCGTCCTTCAGCGCTCTGGTCTATGGCCTGGTCGCCATCGGCGGCTGGTTAGGCGATAAAGTCCTCGGTACGAAACGTGTCATTATGCTGGGCGCCGTGGTTCTGGCGATTGGCTATGGCCTGGTTGCATGGTCCGGGCACGATGCGGGCGTGGTATACATGGGCATGGCTACCATCGCGGTAGGTAACGGCCTCTTTAAGGCTAACCCGTCCTCCCTGCTTTCTACCTGCTACAACAAAGATGATCCGCGTCTGGACGGTGCATTTACCATGTACTACATGTCCATCAACATCGGTTCATTCTTCTCTATGCTGGCAACCCCATGGCTGGCCGCGAAATTCGGCTGGAGCGTAGCGTTTGCGCTGAGCTTCGTGGGTATGCTGATCACCGTTGTGAACTTCCTGTTCTGTCGCAGCTGGGTTAAAGATTATGGTTCTAAACCAGACTTCGAACCCGTGCATATGGGCAAACTGCTGGCAACCATCGTCGGCATTGTGATCCTGGCCGCTGTCGCGACCTGGCTGCTGCACAACCAGGGTATTGCACGTGCCGTACTGGCCGTGGTTGCGCTGGGTATCGTGATTATCTTCGCTAAAGAAGCCTTCGCGATGCAGGGTGCGGCACGTCGTAAGATGATTGTGGCGTTCATCCTGATGCTGGAAGCGATTATCTTCTTCGTCCTGTACAGCCAGATGCCGACGTCTCTGAACTTCTTCGCAATCCGCAACGTTGAGCACTCCATCCTGGGTATCGCGTTCGAGCCGGAGCAGTACCAGGCACTGAACCCGTTCTGGATCATGATTGGTAGCCCGATTCTGGCCGCTATCTATAACAAGATGGGCGACCGTCTGCCGATGCCGCACAAGTTCGCTATCGGTATGGTGCTGTGCTCTGGCGCATTCCTGGTGCTGCCGCTGGGGACGAAATTCGCGACCGACGCGGGTATCGTGTCTGTTAACTGGCTGATCCTGAGCTATGCGCTGCAATCCATCGGTGAACTGATGATCTCCGGTCTGGGCCTGGCGATGGTTGCACAGCTGGTCCCTCAGCGTCTGATGGGCTTCATCATGGGTAGCTGGTTCCTGACGACCGCTGGCGCAGCCATCATTGCAGGTAAGATTGCGAACCTGATGGCGGTACCGGACAACGTCACCGACCCGCTGGTCTCCCTGAACGTCTACGGCACCGTGTTCATGCAAATTGGTATCGCGACAGCCGTAATTGCCGTGCTGATGCTGCTCACCGCACCAAAACTCAATCGTATGACGCAGGACGACGACAAATCCGCTAAAGCGACCAACACCGCGAACGCGTAATGTCATCGGGAAACGACTGAACAGAAGCCGCTAATTGATTAGCGGCTTTTTTTTTATCTGAACGCGCACTAACATAGCGGGAACCTCAGCAAAAAGGAGTTACCGATGAAACTGTTCTATAAACCGGGCGCCTGCTCTCTTGCTTCGCATATCACCCTTCGCGAGAGCGGTAAGGATTTCACGCTGGACGGCGTTGACCTGATGAAAAAGCGCCTGGAAAACGGGGGTGACTTTTTTGCGATTAACCCAAAAGGGCAGGTTCCGGCCCTGCTGCTGGATGATGGTACGCTGCTGACCGAAGGCGTGGCGATAATGCAGTACCTGGCCGACAACGTGCCTGATCGTCAGCTGCTGGCACCAACAGGCAGTATCTCTCGCTATAAAACCCTTGAGTGGCTTAACTACATCGCGACCGAGCTGCACAAAGGCTTTACGCCGCTGTTCCGCCCGGATACTCCGGAAGAGTACAAACCGACCGTACGTGCGTTACTTGAGAAAAAGATGCAGTACATTAATGAATCACTGAAAGACGATCAGTGGATCTGCGGTGCGCGTTTCACCATTGCTGATGCGTATCTGTTTACCGTTCTACGCTGGGCGCGCGCGGTGAAGCTGAACCTGGAAGGATTAGATCATATTGCGTCGTATATGGAACGCGTAGCGGCACGTCCTGCGGTTGCAGCGGCGCTGAAGGCAGAAGGGTTGAATTAATCCGAGCGCGCTGTATTGCCGGGTGGCGCTGCGCTTACCCGGCCTACACTTTCCCTGCTCTTACAATTGGGTTGCGCTGAAATAATGCTCGGGTTTCGCGATGCGATCCTGCGCCGCAACCACCTGTAGCTCATATTCCTGCATCGTCTTCGTCGCAATCATGATTTCATAAACGGCTGCGGTGACGTGCTCCAGCGCATCGCGCAGGCTTGCGCCCTGCAATAGCTTCACCAGCAGCAAACCGCTGGTCACATCCCCAACTCCGACAGGCTGACGTGCACCGAAATCCACCAGCGGTCGACTGATGTGCCAGGCTTCGTCCTTGGTCACCAGCAGCATCTCAAAACGGTCCTGGCTCAACCCTGCGCGTGCCAGGTGCTTAACCAGCACAATCTCTGGCCCCTGGGCGAGGAGCTCGCGAGAGGCGCGTACAGCCTCTTCTACGCTGTTGACCGGATGCTCGCACAGGATCTCAAGTTCAATCAGATTTGGCGCAATAATATCGCTGGCAGGCAATGCATGACGGACATGAAACTCCGCAACGCCCGGCGCGACGATGCAGCCTTTTTCCGGATGTCCCATCACCGGATCGCAGAAATATTTCGCCGCGGGGTTTGCCGCTTTCACCTGGCGCACAATGCCGAGGATATGCTCCCCCTGCTCCGCCGAACCCAGATAACCGCTCAGTACGGCATCGCAGCGTTTAAGCTGGTCGACATCCGCAATCCCCTGAACGATCTCCGTCAGATGCGATGGCGGCATCACGCAGCCGGTCCATTTGCCGTATTGCGTGTGGTTTGAAAACTGAACGGTATTGAGGGGCCAGACGTTAGCCCCGAGGCGGCGCATCGGGAATTCCGCAGCGCTGTTGCCAGCATGTCCAAAAACAACGTGGGACTGAATGGCGAGGATGTTCTTCATGTTGTACTTACCAAACCCTGTCAAAACAAAAGGGGCGTGGTTTCCCACGCCCCTGCGTACTTTTAATTACTTCCAGCAGACCAGGCAGTAATTTTTCTTACCGCGACGCAGCAGCGTGTAGCGACCATAGAGACGGTCGTTCTCGGTAAAGGTGTATTCCGGATCGGCCTGTTTTTCGCCATTAATGGTGATCGCGTTAGAGGCGATGGTTTTACGCGCCTGACCGCGAGACGGCTGGAGCTCGGAGTCCACCAGCGCCTGCATCAGATCGGCGCCTTTTTCCATCTCCACCATCGGCACGCCATCCTGAGCAAGCTGTTCGAAGTCCTCTTCGCTTAAATCGCTCAGGGTCCCGTTGAACAGGCTCGCCGTAATGCGTTTCGCCGCTGCCAGACCTTCTTCACCATGAACCAGTTTAGTCACTTCGTCGGCCAGCACATACTGGGCGCGCGGTGCTTTACCGCTGTTCTTGTCTTCTTCTTCCAGCGCATTGATTTCTTCGATATCCATAAAGGTGAAGAATTTCAGGAAGCGATAAACGTCGGCATCCGCCGTGTTGATCCAGAACTGGTAGAATTTGTACGGGCTGGTTTTCTTCGGATCAAGCCATACTGCGCCGCCTTCGGTTTTACCAAACTTAGTACCGTCTGCTTTGGTGATCAGCGGCACGGTCAGACCAAATACCTGATTCTGGTGAAGACGACGGGTCAGATCGATACCGGAGGTGATGTTACCCCACTGGTCAGAACCGCCAATTTGCAGCGACACGCCGTGCAGCTTGTTCAGGCAGGCGAAGTCATACCCCTGCAACAGGTTGTAGGAGAACTCGGTGAAAGAGATACCCTGATCGTCACGGTTAAGACGCTGCTTGACCGCTTCTTTGTTAATCATCTGGTTAACAGAGAAGTGTTTGCCGATGTCACGCAGGAACGTCAGCACGTTCATGCCACCAAACCAGTCGTAGTTGTTCGCCGCAATCGCAGCGTTGTCACCACAGTTGAAATCCAGGAACGGTGCAACCTGTTTACGGATCTTATCCACCCACTCCTGCACGGTGTCTTCGGTATTCAGCTTACGCTCAGCGGCTTTGAAACTTGGGTCGCCAATCAGACCAGTCGCACCGCCAACCAGGGCAACAGGCTTATGACCCGCCATCTGGAAGCGTTTCAGGCATAACAATGGAACAAGATGCCCCAAATGCAAGCTGTCAGCGGTGGGATCGAAGCCGCAATAGAGCGCGATCGGGCCTTGCGCCAGTCGCTCTGCTAACGCTTCCTCGTCCGTCACCTGGGCCACCAGGCCCCGCTCTTGCAATTGTTTAATCAAGTTACTGCTTGCCATCAAATTCTCCATGTATAAACGACTGCACCTTTGCCGGTACACGACTTTTCGCCTGATGCGAAAGGACCATAGAATAAAGCGCCAGCGCGGTGTGCGCTAGCGCTTAAATCAACAAATTTTGGGGATTACGGTGCCAGTCGGTCTATTTTCCAGCCACCGTTGTCGCGCTGGTATAAAAAGCGGTCGTGCAGGCGGTGCTCACCGCCCTGCCAGAATTCCATCTGCTCAATGGGGATGCGGAACCCGCCCCAGAAACTCGGCAGCGGCACTTCACCCTGCTGAAACTTCTGTTTGAGTTCGAGGAATTTACTTTCAAGTACGCCGCGGGCCGAGATTCGGCTGGACTGTTTAGAAACCCAGGCGCCAATCTGACTGTCGCGCGGTCGGCTGTGGAAATATTTCACCACTTCGAGCGTAGAGAGGCGCTCTGCCTTGCCGGTAACCATCACCTGGCGCTCAAGCATATGCCACGGGAAGAGCAGGCTAATACGCGGATTATTTTCCAGGTGATGCGCTTTACGACTACCAAGGTTGGTGTAGAACACCAGCCCTTTCTCGTCATAATGCTTAAGAAGAACGATGCGTTGATACGGCTGACCGTTTTCATCAACCGTGGCAACGACCATCGCCGTCGGGTCGGCCAGTTTCGCTTCGCAGGCCTGTTTCAGCCAGCGTTCAAAAAGCACCAGCGGTTCGGCGGGAAGATCCTGGCGGCGCAGACCGCCTTTGGTGTATTCACGGCGCAGATGCGCAATTTGCTGTAGTTCGTCGTTATCTGACATGGCGTTAGCTGAAAGTGAGGTTGGGTGGCGCTATTGTGCGCGCGCCCTTCAAAAATCTCAACGCTTCGGATTTTCCAGCTGACAATTGTTCAGCACAATGCGGTCTCGCTTATAGACGGTGGCGCTGTCACCTTTTGACCAGAAGACGTAGATCCCATCCGTGTAACGCGCCCCGGAGGCGGACATCCCCTGCTTCAGCGTCAACAACTTACTGTCATAAACAAAGCTGGCTTCCTGGCGAGTGTTGTTCAGCTTCACCGTCAGCGGTTTTTCATCACAACGATATTCCAGCTTATCGGTTTGCATACGCTCAACGAACTGGTTATAGACGCTGCATCCGGTCATAAGAAAAGGTACAGCAATGAGAAGAAGTTTTTTCATGGGCAGATTCCGAAGACTATCCTGGTCCTGGAGGGCCTAACCGCCCTCCTGTTTTTCCCTATTTTACGGGTTATGCCTCCCGCTGAATTTCAGTTAACTCTGATTATGGCGCGGATTTGCCGGGAAAATAGCACCGAGGACGCTCGCCTCCCGCGCACCGGTTACGGAGGGTAAATTCCCGGGCAGACCGGCAACCGTACGCCAGGCAAGCCAGGCGAAGGCCAGCGCTTCCATGTCGTCTCCGCTGATCCCGGCTTCGTCAGTGGTCGTGACTTCGGTGCCCGGCAGCAGGGCGGCGAGGCGTGCCATCAGGAGCGGGTTGCGGCTTCCGCCTCCGCATACCAGCAGACGCTCGCACCCGCCGCTGAGCAACACTTGTTCAGAAATCGACACGGCGGTAAGCTCAGTCAGCGTAGCCTGCACATCCTGAGGCGCAAGGCCGGGGAAGCGTGCCAGATGACGTTCAAGCCAGCCGTAGTTGAAATACTCTCGCCCCGTGCTTTTCGGCGCGGGCAGGGCAAAGAATGGATCGCTTAACAGGGCTTGCAGCAAGGGAAGGATCACTTTCCCCTGGCTGGCCCACTGCGCGTCTTTGTCGTAGGGTTTACCGTTCTGACGCCAGATCCAGGCATCCATCAGCATATTACCGGGCCCGGTATCGTATCCACGCACGGGCTGCCCGGGAATGAGCATCGACAGGTTGGCAATCCCGCCAATGTTCAGAACCATTCTGCGCTCCACCGGGTGCGCCAGCAGCGCCTGATGAAATGCCGGAACCAGCGGCGCCCCCTGCCCGCCGAGGGCCATATCGCGACGACGGAAATCCCCCACCACCGTCACGCCGGTTTTTGCCACAATCTGGTTATTATCGCCAATTTGCATCGTGTGCGGCGCCTCGCCGACAGGTTCATGCCAGACGGTCTGCCCATGGCAGCCTATTGCCACGACATCCTGCGGATGAAGTCTTTCTTGCTGCATCAGGACCAGTACCGCATCAGCAAACAGCGCCCCCAGACGCACATCCAGTTGGCCCAGTTGGGAAAGCGTCAGCTGTTGCCCCTGGCAGATGTTCAGGATCTCTTCTTTTAACGAGACCGGAATAGGCCAGGTCAGGCTTGCCTGCTGCGCCACCATGTTTTCATCAATGGCGGCCAGAACGACATCCACACCGTCAAGACTGGTACCAGACATCACACCGATATAGCGACCCGATTTCATGCGCTTTCCTTACGTTACATGGGCTAAGTGCAACCACTCCATCATAAATAACGCTGCTTTGCTATCCGGTGATAATATTTTTTAACAATCTCAGACCTGTAGCACAGACGGTTTTTGTTTATGTCCCGTTAAGCCCCGTTCAGGTAAAATTTATCTATTCGGCATGCAAAGATATGAACTGTGGTCAGGAATGCCATATAATTTAGCCATAACGGATGCCCCAACCGGGCGTTTTTTGGTGAACAGGAGAGTCAAATGATTTTACGTGTACTGGGCGTTTCGCTGATTGGTTTAACACTGGCGGGTTGTGTGAACGACAATTCACTCTCCGGCGACGTATATAGTGCTTCTGAAGCTAAACAGGTACAGAACGTGACCTACGGTACTATCGTTAATGCCCGTCCTGTTCAGATTCAGGGTGGTGATGACACGAACGTCGTGGGCGCAATCGGTGGTGCTGTGCTGGGTGGTTTCCTGGGTAACACCATTGGTGGCGGCACCGGTCGCTCTCTGGCTACCGCAGCAGGCGCAGTTGCAGGCGGCGTAGCGGGTCAGGGCGTTCAGGGTGCGATGAACAAAACTCAGGGCGTTGAGCTGGAAATCCGTAAAGACGATGGCAGCACCATTATGGTTGTGCAGAAACAGGGTAATACTCGCTTCTCTGCAGGCCAGCGTGTTGTACTGGCAAGCAACGGTAGCCAGGTCACCGTCTCCCCGCGTTAATATCCCGACGGATGCGGTCCTTTCGGGCCGCATCCATTTACAAAAACTATCATTTTAAAAAATGTATTTATAAAAATACATTCACACGGCGTATAATTAATTCCCTCTGATATTGTTCCTGCGCAAAGTATTTTTTATTTCCCTCCTTTAGACTCGTCTGATTCTCTTTTTCCTCTTTTTAATTTTTTAACATTCTATGCTTGCGAACTGTCGATTTGTAATGAACCGCTTTGTGGCCTTTGCACTTGGGTGCATTTTTATCATTGCCGTGTTACAAGGTTGTTTTATAAAACTTGTTGAATGGGTTCCTTCATTCTCTCCGCTATTTTTCCCTACGCTCACTATTTTTCTTCTGGTATTCCATCTGTTTATCGCCTGTTTTATGGCAATGAAATACTGGTGTGATAAAAAACGGCTATATCTCGTTCCGATTGCGTCAGCCTTTGCCGGTTCAGCACTGCTGATGGTGGGTACGCTATCCAGTTTTCCAGGTTGGCTGGATCTCTATCAGTTCAACGAGGCGAACTATAATGACGCGATGATCTTTTATATGTTCCGACACCTCTTAATGGCGGTGCTCATGATGGCCTCAGCCTTACTTTATACGCTTCGCGTTTCCCCCCTTTCACGAAGCACCCACATCGGTATTGTTGTCGGATCGGCTCTCTTTACGGGCTGCATGCTTTGGCTGGCGTGGTTCTATTCCAGCCATTCCACGACGTTAACCCTGGATCTTGTGGATAATGAAACCCGGCAGTTCATGATTCTCTGGAGCCAGACCATCAACATCATTTTGGTCATTCTTTGGGTTGTCACATTAATCACCCTGATGGTCGTGACCCGGATAAGAAATTTGTTCTGGGCGGGCGGCAATTTTTTATGCGTCTGTTATGTCGTCACGCTGTTAATGCTGTTGTTAGGTGGATACGTAGAAGATGTATCATGGTACCGCGCCCGGTTATTCGAAACTGTCGCGACATTAATGATTATTTTCATTTTGCTTTCCGACGTCTTTAATTTGTATCGTGACTCGCACGTCAAATACCAGCAGTCATATCAAAATTCAATCCGCGACCCGCTTACCCGTCTTTATAATCGCAGCTATTTTTATGATTCATTAAACTATGCCCTCAGCTCTGCAACGGAGGCACACCCGGTATCGGTGGTGGTAAGCGACCTTGACCGTTTCAAACGTATCAACGACTGTTACGGGCATTTGCAGGGCGATAAGGTATTACAGTTCGTCTCTAATCTGCTGACGGATTCCGTGCGCCCCCAGGATATCGCGGCCCGAATCGGTGGTGAAGAGTTTGTGTTGATGCTGACAAATACCCCTTCAGACGCCGCGCGGCAGGTGGCCGAGCGCATTCGCCTCAAGCTGAGCGGGTTTGATAAAGCCAGCAGCGGCGGTCATCTGCCGGAACCCATTACCATCAGCATGGGCGTATTCACCGCAACCTCGCCGGAAACCAGTGCGGAAACCTGCGTGGAGAGCGCGGATAAAGCCATGTATGAGGCAAAAGAGACAGGGCGCAACCGGGTGGTGGTGTTCAGATAATAAGAAAGGCCTTTATTTCGCAAGGCCTTTACCTTCGGTCAGTCGCGAGACTGCAGATCGTGGATGTTCTGCTCAAGACGGGCGATGAGTCCTATCAGCATCTCCAGCTCAGCGGGGGAAATACCTTCAAGGATCTCCCCACGCGTTTTACTGATGACAGCTTCCATCTCAGTAATAATCGGGGCCGCTTTTTCCGTCAATTTGATCCGCTTGGCGCGACGGTCGCTGGCGCAGGTTTGTCGGGAGATAAGTCCCTTCTCTTCCAGTTGGTCAAGAGTGCGCACCAGTGACGGCTGCTCAATGCCAATCGCTTTTGCCAGTTGGATCTGTGACTGGTCGGGCGGGAGCTGATGAATGTTATGCAGCGTAACCCAGTGCGTCTGCGTGAGTTCCAGAGGTTTCAGGCGATGGTCAATCAGAGCACGCCAGATGCGTACCAACCTTGCCAGATCAGAACCTAATGGCGATTCCAATTTCATCTCCTTATAATTAGCTTGCTAAGTGATTATAGTGATTTTAGAATAGTTTGCAGTATTTGTATTGCCAAAACAAATGCAATCACGGTATTCATCATTCCTGAAAGGATGATTTACACTGAACGGTAATGCGCCATCGCATTGAAATATGCCATTGTGGCCCTCACCCCACTGCAAAGGATCACTGCTTGTGACGTTCTTTTCCCTCTCCGCAGGGTTGCCCCTCCAGGATCTGATTGTCGGCGCATCGGTCTACTTTCCGCCACTGTTTAAAGCCGTGATGGTCGGTTTTGTGATCTGGCTCATTGCGCATCGTCTGCTGCGCGACTGGATGTATTCCGGTGAAATCTGGCACCCGATGTTAATGGATCTCTCCCTGTTTACCCTTTCCGTCTGTCTTGGCCTTGCCGTGTTAACCGTGTGGTGAGAATAGCATTGAAAACGTTAAAATATTTTTCCACTCTTTTCGTTTTAGCGCTGGCGCTTATGGCCGGCTGGTGGCTCTGGAATTATTACATGCAGTCGCCCTGGACGCGTGACGGCAAGATCCGCGCAGAACAGGTCAGCATCACGCCACAGGTGTCCGGCAGTATCAGCGCGCTGCTGGTGAAGGACAACCAGTTCGTTCATGCGGGCGATGTGTTATTCCGCATCGATGAGACCCCTTTCCACATTGCGGTGCTCAATGCCCAGGCGCAGCTCGCAAAAGCTCAATCAGATCTGGCAAAAGCCAATAACGAAGCCGAACGTCGCCGACATCTGTCGAGGAATTACATCTCTGCGGAAGATCTCGATACCGCCAATATCAATGTAAAAGCCATGCAGGCCAGCCTGAAGGTTGCAGAGGCAACGCTGAAACAGGCCGAGTGGCAACTGACCCAGACCGTGGTCAAAGCTCCGGTGGATGGATGGATCACGAGCCTGTCGACCCGTGTGGGGGATTACGCCACCACAGGCCAGCCGGTCTTTGCCCTGGTAGATAGCCACTCTTTCTATGTTGTAGGTTATTTTGAAGAGACCAAGCTGCGGCATATCCGCGAGGGTGCGCCTGCCCGGATCACGCTTTACAGCGGTGCAGAAAAGTTACAGGGTCACGTTAGTAGCATAGGTCGGGCAATTTACGATCAGAGCGTGGAAACCGATTCTGGTCTGGTGCCTGACATCAAACCCAACGTACCGTGGGTGCGTCTGGCTCAGCGGGTGCCTGTTCGCGTCGAGTTAGAGCAACTGCCGAAAGACATTACTCTGGTCTCTGGCACAACCTGCACCGTCGCCATCGGATCGCGATGATGAACCTGGGAGCTTTCTCCTGGCGCAATACGCCGTGGATAAAAGCGACACGGCCGCAGTGGCGTTACGCGCTGCGAAACGGCATCGCCATGTGCCTTGCGCTTACGGTTGCCTATTATCTGAATCTGGATGAGCCTTACTGGGCGATGACCTCAGCGGCGGTTGTCAGCTTCCCTACCGTCGGGGGCGTTATCAGTAAAAGCCTCGGGCGCGTGGCGGGTAGCCTGCTGGGTGCGACCGCTGCACTGCTTCTTGCCGGCCATACCCTGAACGATCCCTGGCTCTTTCTGTTAAGCATGTCGGCATGGCTGGGGCTGTGCACCTGGGCCTGCGCCCATTTTACCAACAACGTTGCGTACGCGTTTCAACTGGCAGGTTACACCGCAGCCATTATCGCCTTTCCGGTCGTCAACGTGCTGGATACCACCGAGCTATGGGACATCGCCCAGGCACGCGTATGTGAAGTGATGGTCGGCATTCTGTGCGGCGGCGTCATGATGATGATCCTGCCCAGCACCTCGGATGGCACTACGCTTATCACCGCCCTTAAAACGATGCACGCGCGTTTGCTGGAACATGCCAGCCTGCTCTGGCAGCCTGATAGCAGCGATAACATCCGTCTAGCACACGAAAAGGTCATCGGCCAGATCCTGACCATGAATCTGCTGCGCATCCAGGCATTCTGGAGCCACTACCGTTTTCGTCGCCAGAACACGCTCCTGAACTATTTACTGCACCAGCAATTGCGGATGACGAGTGCGATCTCAAGCCTTCGCCGGATGTTGCTGAACTGGCCTGCGCCGCCAGCCCATACCCGGGAAGTTATCGAGGCGCTTCTCGCCGCCCTTGCGCGTCCGGATGCCGATATCTATACCGTGGCCCGCATTATCGCGCCGCTCGCCCCAACGGATGAATATGATTACCGGCACCGCGCCTTCTGGCAGCGTCTGAACTATTTCTGCCGCCTGTATCTGCGCAGCAGCCGCTGGTTAAAAGCCGTCGAAAATGCCACGCCCGTCACCGAATTTTCCGTTCCCGGTAGCCCAGCTCTGGCGCGCCATACCGACGCAATGGAGGCGCTGTGGAGCGGTTTTCGTACGTTTTGCGCGTTGACGGCCGTGGGCGCATGGGCCATCACCACCCAATGGGATGCGGGCAGTGCAGCCCTGACGCTTGCGGCAATCAGCTGCGTGCTCTATTCCGTCGCCGCTTCCCCGTTTAATTCCCTGACGCTTCTGCTGCGTACGCTGGTACTGCTGTCGCTGTTCAGCTTTGTGGTGAAATTTGGTTTGATGGTGCAGATAACCGACCTCTGGCAATTTCTGCTGTTTCTGTTCCCGCTGTTAACCACCATGCAGTTGCTCAAACTGCAAATGCCAAAACTGGCCGGTCTGTGGGGTCAGTTGATTGTTTTTATGGGCTCATTTATCTCTGTAACGAATCCTCCGGTTTACGATTACGCTGATTTTCTCAACGATAACCTGGCGAAGATCCTCGGCGTGGGGCTGGCGTGGCTGGCTTTCGCCGTGCTACGCCCGGGCTCGGATGCGCGTAAAAGCCGCAGGCATATTCGTGAGCTGCGCAGGGGTTTTGTCGATCAACTGAGCCGCAGACCGCATCTGCGTGAAAGCGAGTATGAATCGCTGGTTTACCATCATGTCAGCCAGCTGAACAACAGCCAGGATTCCCTCTCCCGTCGCTGGCTACTGCGCTGGGGCGTGGTGCTGCTGAACTGTTCGCACGTGGTGTGGCAGTTGCGTGCCTGGGAGACGCGTTCCGACCCGCTTTCGCAGGTCCGCGATAATTGTATTTCCATGCTTCGCGATGTGATGAGCGAGCGCGGAGTTCAGCAACGCCCCCTGAGCGTCACGCTCGCCGAGCTTCAGCGTATTTGCGACGCTCTGGCGCACCACCATCAGCCTGCGGCCCGCGATCTGGCGTCCATTATCTGGCGGCTGCACTGCTCCCTGTCACAGCTTGAACAGGCGCCGCCACCCGGAACAATTGGCGATCAGATCACCCCGCAGGCATAGCGCGCCCCGCCGCCGCCAAGCGGTTTAGGTTGATCGGACATGTTATCGCCGCCCACATGGACCATCAGCGCCTTGCCTTTGACCTCGTCAATCTTTTTCAGCCGGGGCGCAACAACCGGATCGGTGGCTTTACCGTCGTTATTCACCACCAGCACCGGCAGATCGCCGAGGTGCCCCATACCTTCCGGGCCTTCATGCTTACCAGAGTTGTGCGGATCCAGATGCCCCCCAGCGGCCTCAGCGGCTGAAGGTTTCCCCTCTTTCATTGCAGGTTGACAGCTGCCTTTGGCATGAACGTGAAAACCATGTTCACCGGGTGGAAGGGCCTTGAGATCGGGAGCAAATTCCAGCCCTTTATCGGTTTCGGTGATTTTCACCGTCCCGATGGACTGGCCTACTCCCTGAGAAGTGACGAGATTCATTTCAACTTCTTCGCTGGCTGCCTGCGCTCCTGCGCAAACAACCAGCGTGACCACTGCCAGAGCAAAACGCTTCATATGACCTCCACGGGTTATTTTTTGCACCTTAAGTCTATACCAGAGGCGCAGATTTCACCGGAAAGTCAGACTCCACGCACTCAGGGTACGTCGTAGCCCAGCGCCGCCTTGCGGATGCGGAACCACTGCTGACGCGACATATCCAGCTCTTCAGCCACCAGCGCAGCGCGTACGCGCTCAATTTTGCCGGAGCCGATAATTGGCAGCGGTTTAGACGGCAGGCGCAGGATCCAGGCGTAAACTACCTGCTCGATGCTTTCCGCATTCAGTTCGCGGGCCACGGTTTCAAGCTCGTTACGCAGCGGCTGGAAGGCCTCATCGTTAAACAGGCGACCGCCGCCGAGACAAGACCAGGCCATCGGACGAATGCGTAACTGTTGCAGCTGATCGAGCGTTCCGTCCAGCAGCAGCGGCTGGTGAACAGGCGAGATCTCCACCTGATTCGTCGCCAGCGTAAACGGCAGGCGAGACTGCAATAGCGCAAACTGTGCCGGGGTGAAGTTAGACACGCCAAAATGACGCACTTTGCCGCTCTGGTGTAGCGTCAGGAACGCTTCCGCAACCTCATCCGCATCCATCAATGGATCGGGACGGTGGATCAGCAGCAGGTCGATACGATCGGTGGCCAGGTTGACCAGTGACTGCTCAGCGCTTTTAACGATATGCGCGCTGTCAGTGATGTAATGCCCAAGTGCATGCTCCGGTTTTGCTGTGGTGGCAATACCGCATTTGGTCACAATCTCCATACGTTCACGCAGCGCTGGCGCACGCTTCAGCGCTTCGCCAAAAGCGGCCTCGCACTGATAGCCGCCATAAATATCAGCGTGATCGACGGTGGTGATCCCGAGATCGAGATGCTCTTCTATAAAGTCCACCAGCTGGACCGGAGACATATTCCAGTCCATAAGGCGCCAGTAGCCCATAACGAATCGGGAGAATTCCGGGCCCTGCGGGGCAAGGGTAATACGCTGAACCATAACATTTTCCTCAAGGAAGTCATGTCACCAGTATACGCAATTACCCTGCTAAAACAGTGAAGGTTGCTGAGGTTCTTCGGTTTCAACCGCTTTGTTTGCACGAATTTTGCGCAGCAGACGTTGTCGGCAGAGCCGTAAGACCTCCTGCTTTTGCGCGTCGCTGAAATTTTGCCAGTTAAAACGTTCATCGCGTGTGCGCATGCAGCCACGGCAGTATCCTCGTTCATCAACCTGGCAAATACCCCGGCACGGGCTCTGGACAGGGAAAAATTCCAGTTGCTCTGCCACACCTACCTCCAGAACGTCATTATTCCCTACAGTGAAGACCCTAAATGGCCTGCATGCAAGGAGTGTCCGTCACAAACAGGGCATTAAGGTTTCGCTAATCTTCCCTTCTTATACTCGCCGCATTGATATAACGAATGGTCTGGTCATCATGTGGCTCACTAAAAAGTTACACTGTAACGATACGAAATTTACCCTCGCCTGTGCGCTTTTCTTCACCGTGTTCAATGTGCTGTTTATCCAGCGCAGCTGGTCAATCATCGCACCTGCCCGTCTGCACGACGTGCTTTTTGCCGCCAGTGTGCCGCTGGTTCTGTTCTGCGGCTGGGTCATTGTTTTTAGCCTGCTGAATATTCCCTTTATTCGCAAGCCGCTCATGATTGCCCTGACCATAGGATGCGCCGCCGCGACCTGGTTTATGTACACCTATGGCGCGGTTATCGATCAGAACATGATTGTGAACGTGTTTGAGACTAACTCCCAGGAAGCGACAGCCCTGGTAACGCCGCAGCTGATCCTGTGGCTGGCCGTCGCGGGTCTGGTCCCTTCCGTCATCTTAGCCCTGACGCGCATTCGAACCGGAAAATGGTGGTATGCCCTGCTAACACGTTTCGCCGCTATACTGGGTGCGCTGCTGGTGATCATTCTCGTCGCGGCAGTGTTCTATAAAGACTATGCTTCGCTGTTCCGCAATAACAAAAGCATCGTCAAAATGGTCACTCCGGCGAACTACGTGAGCGCCGTTGTGAAGTACAGTAAAATGCGCTGGTTTGCCGGCGACCAGACGCTGGTCCGCATTGGCGAGGATGCCCATAAAGGGGCGCTGATTTCCGGCCAACGTAAGAAAACCGTGCTGGTTCTGGTGGTGGGTGAAGCCTCCCGCGCTGCAAACTATTCGTTAAATGGTTACCCTCGTGAAACCAACCCCGAGCTGAAAAAGCGGGATGTCATCAACTTCCCACAGGCCTCCTCCTGTGGCACGGAAACCGCCGTTTCCGTCCCCTGCATGTTCTCCGGCATGACGCGAAAAAAATATGACGCGGACCTCGCCCATCATCAGGAAGGACTGCTCGATGTGCTTAACCACGCCGGGTTCAACCTGCTGTGGCGTGACAATGACGGCGGGTGTAAAGGTGCCTGTGACCGCGTGCCGCACACGGATATGACCCAGTGGAAACTGGATCAGTTCTGTAAGGACAAATCCTGTATCGACGACGTCAACCTGTACCGCCTGGACAACGTGCTGGACGGAATAAAGCAGGATACCGTACTAGTGATACACCTGATGGGCAGCCACGGTCCGGCTTATTACAACCGTTACCCGGACCGCTTCCGGAAATTCACCCCAACCTGCGATACCAATGAAATTCAGGATTGCGATCATCAGTCGCTGATCAATACCTATGACAACTCGATTCTGTATACCGATAGCGTGCTCAGCCGAACCATCGACGCGCTAAAAGCCCGGAAGGCCAGTATGAACACAGCGCTCATTTACCTCTCCGATCACGGCGAATCGCTGGGCGAAAGCGGAATTTACCTGCACGGTACGCCGTATATGCTGGCCCCGGAGCAGCAAACGCATATTCCGTTTATGTTCTGGCTCTCCCCGGACTATGCGAAAAACTTCGGCGTAAACACGGATTGCCTGCGTAACCATGCTGCAAAAGAGGCAGTTTCACAGGACAATTTGTTTGCCACGGTTCTGGGCATGATGGACGTGAAATCAGTGGTTTATCAGCCGCAGCTGGATATTTTGTCGCAATGTCGTCGCTAAGCAGGCTTGCATTAGACCGAACGGTCTATTAGAGTAAGAGCATGAGCAGACATACAGAACACGATACACGAGAACATTTGCTGGCTACCGGCGAGCGCCTTTGCATGCATCGCGGGTTTACCGGTATGGGGCTGAGTGAGTTATTAAAAACCGCTGAAGTGCCTAAGGGATCGTTTTATCACTATTTTCGATCCAAAGAGGCGTTTGGCGTAGCCATGCTGGAGCGGCACTACGCCAGCTACCATCAGCGCCTGGCAGCCCACTTCGCCAGCGGCGAAGGTGACTACCGGGATCGTGTTCTGAACTACTATCAGGAAACGCTGACGCAGTTCTGTCAGCAGGGCATCATCAGCGGGTGCCTGACGGTAAAACTGTCTGCCGAAGTGTGCGATCTCTCCGAAGATATGCGCACCGCCATGGATAAAGGGGCCAGCGGCGTAATCGCTCTGCTGGCTCAGGCGCTGGAAAAAGGCCGCGATGAAACAACGCTCTCCTTCTCCGGCGATCCGCTCACGCAGGCACAGGTGCTCTATTCCCTCTGGTTAGGCGCCAACCTGCAGGCAAAAATGTCTCGCAGCGCCGTGCCGCTCGAAAGCGCGCTGGCGCATGTGAAAAACTGTATTACCGCGCCTGGTGTGTAGCCGGCGTTTTTATTTACCCTTTTACTAGTCGACTGGTCTACTCAGGAGCCATTATGTCCGCTGAAAAGCTATTTACCCCACTGAAAGTGGGTGCCGTTACTGCCCCAAACCGCGTGTTTATGGCCCCACTTACCCGTCTGCGCAGCATCGAGCCGGGAGATATCCCAACGCCATTGATGGGTGAGTATTACCGTCAGCGCGCCAGCTCGGGCCTGATTATTTCCGAAGCCACGCAGATTTCTGCCCAGGCTAAAGGCTACGCCGGTGCGCCGGGTCTGCACAGCCCGGAACAGATCGCCGCGTGGAAAAAAATCACCGCAGGCGTTCATGCTGAAGATGGCCGTATTGCGGTTCAGCTGTGGCACACCGGTCGTATCTCGCACAGCAGCATCCAGCCTGGCGGTCAGGCGCCCGTTTCTGCCTCTGCCCTGAATGCGAATACCCGCACTTCCCTGCGCGATGAAAACGGTAATGCTATTCGTGTCGACACCACCACGCCACGCGCGCTTGAGCTGGACGAGATCCCGGGTATCGTGAATGATTTCCGTCAGGCCGTCGCCAACGCCCGTGAAGCGGGCTTCGACCTGGTTGAGCTGCACTCTGCGCACGGCTACCTGCTGCACCAGTTCCTGTCACCGTCTTCCAATCAGCGTACCGACCAGTACGGCGGCAGCGTTGAAAACCGCGCGCGTCTGGTGCTTGAAGTGGTAGATGCCGTGTGTAATGAGTGGAGCGCAGATCGCATTGGTATTCGAGTTTCCCCAATTGGTACCTTCCAGAACGTCGACAACGGTCCGAACGAAGAAGCGGATGCGCTGTATCTGATTGAAGAGCTGGCTAAACGCGGTATCGCGTATCTGCACATGTCCGAGCCGGACTGGGCAGGCGGCAAGCCCTACAGCGAAGCCTTCCGCCAGAAAGTTCGCGAGCGCTTCCACGGCGTGATTATCGGGGCGGGCGCTTATACGGCAGAGAAAGCCGAGGATCTGATCGGTAAAGGTCTGATCGACGCCGTGGCCTTTGGCCGTGATTACATTGCTAACCCGGATCTGGTTGCCCGTTTGCAGAAGAAAGCCGAACTGAACCCGCAGCGCCCTGAAAGCTTCTATGGCGGCGGCGCGGAAGGTTATACCGACTACCCTTCATTGTAATCCCGCTTTGTACATTGATAGCGGCGACCTTTCGCCGCTATACTAAAACATCGTTTCTGTTCAAAAAGATAATCCATTCCACTGGTTAATGAGGAAATTATGCGCCTACTTCACACCATGCTGCGCGTTGGCGACCTGCAACGTTCCATCGATTTCTACACTAACGTTCTGGGCATGAAGCTGCTGCGCACCAGCGAAAATCCGGAATATAAATACTCTCTGGCGTTTGTCGGTTACGGCCCGGAATCTGAAGAAGCGGTCATCGAGCTGACCTACAACTGGGGCGTGGACAGCTACGAGCTGGGTACGGCTTACGGCCACATCGCGCTGGAAGTGGATAATGCGGCTGAAGCCTGCGAACGTATCCGCAGCAATGGCGGTAACGTCACCCGTGAAGCCGGTCCGGTTAAAGGTGGCACCACTGTGATTGCGTTTGTTGAAGATCCGGACGGGTATAAAATCGAACTGATCGAAGCTAAAGACGCTGGTCGCGGTCTGGGCAATTGATCCCGCAGGGCGCACTATGCGCCCGTTGTTTTGCTGCATCCCCTCTCAAAATTTGCCATAATGCGCACTGCTTTTTCCCCCTTGTAAGAGACCCTGATGTCCGATAACGCTCAAATTACCGGTCTGTGCGACCGTTTTCGTGGTTTTTATCCCGTTGTCATTGATGTAGAAACAGCCGGATTTAACGCTAAAACCGATGCGCTGCTTGAGATTGCCGCCATCACGCTGAAGATGGATGAACAGGGCTGGCTTGTACCGGACACCACGCTGCATTTCCACGTTGAACCCTTTGAAGGGGCAAACTTACAGCCAGAGGCGCTGGCCTTTAACGGTATCGATCCGACAAACCCGCTGCGCGGGGCGGTAAGCGAATACGAGGCGCTGCACGCCATTTTCAAAATGGTGCGCAAGGGCATGAAAGAGAATGACTGTAGCCGCGCCATCATGGTGGCCCACAACGCTACGTTCGATCACAGCTTCACCATGGCTGCCGCCGAGCGCGCCTCGCTAAAACGTAATCCATTCCATCCGTTTGTGACCTTCGACACCGCCGCGCTGAGCGGCCTGGCGCTGGGGCAAACCGTGCTCTCTAAAGCCTGCATCACGGCGGGTATTGCGTTTGACGGCACTCAGGCGCATTCCGCGTTATACGATACCGAGCGTACGGCGGAGCTGTTCTGTGAGATCGTCAACCGCTGGAAACGTCTGGGTGGCTGGCCGCTGCCGATGGGCGACGAGGCCGATCTTCAATCGTAGACTGGGTAATCAACAGCCCCACAGGACAAAAAAAAGCGACCAACATAATGTGGTCGCTTTTTTATATCCGCAGAAAACTTATTCTGCGTCCGGCTCTTCGGTTTTATACTTCGCCGCAGTCTCTTTGATCAGCTGTTGCAGTTCGCCGCGCTGATACATTTCAATCAGAATATCACAGCCGCCAACCAGTTCACCGTCAACCCACAGCTGTGGGAAGGTCGGCCAGTTTGCGTATTTTGGCAGCTCAGCGCGGATGTCCGGGTTTTGCAGGATATCAACGTAAGCAAAACGCTCACCACAGGCGGACAGCGCCTGAACCGCTTGCGCGGAGAAGCCGCAGCTTGGCAGCTTCGGAGAACCTTTCATGTACAGGAGAATCGGGTTTTCAGCGATCTGGCGCTGAATTTTTTCAATAGTGGTGCTCATGTCTTGCTTCCTTTAACTTCTGTTACGGCATCAGTCTGACATTGTAGCGGGTCAGGCCGACATCGGAAAATAACATTTTTGTCACGTCTCATTATTTTATCCGCTATCGCGTAAAGTTGCATTGATAATGACGTTTAAGGCTGCGCGCCGTGCGGTTTTGCTTAAGGAGCGAACAAGAGTGCGACAGAATGGTGAATTTTTTTGCACTTGCTAACGAAACACATTTTTTGAATGAAAAATGCTATTAACTTATTCCGATTTTATGGATTAGAATCGACTGGTTTTGTAAATCTCATGCGGGTATGTATTTTGGCTCGCACTTATCAGGGGACTGCCCAGTGGCGCGGATAACTAAAATCTCGATGACGCTCTGTGCTTTACTGTTTACCACACTCTCATTTACGCCAGCGGCGAACGCCTCCGAACAGGCGCGGCATTCTGCTGTACAAAAAACGCATCTGGCAAAAACCACAGAACGTAAGAAAAAAACCACCAGCAAAACAGTAAAGAAGAAAACCACCGCTCACACCAAAAAGATCGCCTCCAGTAAAACCAAAACTCTCCGTTCCGGCACGCACAAAACCACTCGCACGACCGCCAGCCTGGTGAATGATAAATGCACCGTGCGCAAAGGCCATAAAACGAAATGCGCAAAAGTGACGAAGCTGGCTGACGTGCATAAAGCGCGTATGCAGAAAGCGCAAAAAACGGCGATGAATAAACTGATGGGGCAAATAGGTAAACCATATCGCTGGGGTGGCACCTCTCCGCGCACCGGTTTTGACTGTAGTGGGCTGGTTTATTATGCCTATAAAGATCTGGTGAAGTTTCGCATTCCACGCACCGCCAATGAGATGTACCATCTGCGCGACGCCGCGCCTGTAAACCGTGGCGAACTGCAAAATGGCGACCTGGTGTTCTTCCGCACCCAGGGACGCGGCACGGCCGATCACGTTGGGGTGTATGTGGGTAACGGTAAATTTATCCAGTCACCGCGCAGCGGTCAGGACATTCAGATCACCTCCCTCAGTGAAGATTACTGGGTGCGCCACTATGTGGGTGCGCGCCGAGTGATGACGCCAAAAACCATTCGCTAGACCCTGCCCTGCCGCCTCCGTGGCGGGGTAAGTTCCTCTTTTGCATACCCTTTCAATTTGCTATTCTGTCCTTGTTGTCTGTAGGGTTATTGGCAACGTATAGAACTATAAGGAGAGTAGCAATGTCGTTCGAATTACCTGCACTACCGTATGCAAAAGACGCCCTGGCTCCGCACATTTCTGAGGAAACCCTGGAGTACCATTACGGCAAGCATCACCAGACCTATGTCACCAACCTGAATAACCTGATCAAGGGCACCGATTTTGAAGGCAAAACGCTGGAAGAGATTGTGCGCAGTTCAGACGGTGGCGTATTCAACAACGCCGCTCAGGTGTGGAACCACACCTTCTACTGGCACTGCCTGGCTCCAAATGCAGGCGGAGAACCTACCGGTGAGCTGGCCGCAGCGATTAACGCCGCGTTCGGCAGTTTCGCGGATTTCAAAGCGAAATTTACTGACGCAGCCGTTAAAAACTTTGGCTCCGGCTGGACCTGGCTGGTAAAAGAGGCTGATGGCAAACTGGCTATCGTTTCCACTTCTAATGCGGGTACCCCTCTGACCACCAGCGCAACGCCGCTGATGACCGTGGACGTATGGGAACACGCCTATTACATTGATTACCGTAATGCGCGCCTGAACTACCTGGAACATTTCTGGGCACTGGTTAACTGGGAATTTGTTGCGAAGAACTTCGCCGCATAAGGGACACGCAGAAGGGGCAACCCTTCTGCGTTTTTATTTATTCCGCCGTACACACCGCTTCTGGCTGTTTACGCCCGGACATCAACACCAGCAGCAAGCCGAGTGCGGCAATGATCGCCCCCATCACCGGCACAAAGCTGTAACCCAAACCACCCGAAATCACCGCCCCACCCGCTGCGGCTCCCAGCGCATTTCCCAGGTTAAACGCACCGATATTCACGGATGATGAGAGCCCCGGCGCCTCATGCGCAACGCGCATCACGCGCATCTGCAACGGCGGCACCACGGCAAAGGTTGCGGCGCCCCACACCACCATGGCAACCGCGGCGCCCACTTCGTTACGCGCCAGCCACGGGATCGCCACCATGATGACAATCAGCAGAGTTAAAAAACCTTTCAGCGTCCCGCTGACGGAGCGATCTGCAAATTTCCCGCCGAGATAGTTGCCAATCGAGAACCCGACACCAATCAGCACCAGCATCGCGGTAACAAAGAGTGGTGTTGCGTGGGTAATGTCGTGCAGCACCGGGGAGATATAGGTGTAGAGCGTAAACATCGCCCCTGCCCCCAGCACCGTGGTGAGCAGCGCGGACAACACCTGAGGACGCATCAGTACCGCCAGCTCTTTACGTACTTCAGGACGCTCACCGGCACTCCCTTTGGGCAGCGAGAAGAACAGCGCGACCATCGCGACCACGCCCAGTCCGGCGGTTGCGAGGAAAGACATACGCCAGCCGATGGCTTCTCCCAGCCAGGTGGCAGCGGGAACGCCGCCGATATTAGCGATGGTGAGGCCCATAAACATAGTGGCTACCGCGCTGGCCTGCTTATGTTTTGGCACTACGCTTGCGGCAACAACCGAGCCCAGCCCGAAGAAAGCGCCGTGGTTCAGGCTGGTCAGAATACGGGAAAGCATCAGCGTGGTGTAATCCGGCGAAATCGCGGAAAGCACATTTCCGAGAGTAAAAATTGCCATCAGGAAAATCAGCGCATTGCGTCGCGCGCGGTGCGAAAGCAGCAGCGTCATCAGCGGTGCGCCCACCATCACGCCGATCGCATAGGCGCTAATCAACATACCGGCCGCAGGGATAGAGACGTCCACACCCCGGGCGATAACAGGCAATAACCCCATCGGGGAGAATTCAGTGGTGCCAATCCCAAAGGCGCCAATCGCCAGGGCCAGCAGGGGAAAATTGATTTTCATGAAAAGACTCCGGATACCGTGCCGTTGCCCGGCACAGACTAAGAAGGCAAAAGCATGACATCAATCACAAAAAATGAGAAGTTAACATTTTGGCAAAAGATTTTTGCCGGAGAGGTAACAATAGCGGCAAGGGAGGGAGAAGACTCTCCCTCCACCTAAATCAGTGCAGCGCAGCGGTTAAACCACCCGCAACAATCAGGGCAAGAACAACAATGGTGGTAAACAGCGAAAACTTCAGATCGGTACTCATCAATTTTTCTCCTTTTATTCACCCTACGAAAAGTGAGCTTGCTCATTTTTACACAGTTCAGGTCAAAAATCTTCCAGGATTTAAACGGATATCCACTTTACCTCTTCCCCTTTTCATCAAGATAGGACAAAATTCCACGCTAAATTTATTAGCGTACCGGCCACTGACCCCCTCCTGACGTCCTGTGTCGTTTTCCCGGCGTGTCGCAACTCATGTTTGCGTAATAAGGGTGAGAGAAGGCAAACGTTTACCTTCAATTTTTTCAGGAGCTTAGGATATGGTCTGGAGTGACATTTAATGGCAACAATTAAAGACGTAGCAAAACGCGCAAACGTTTCCACTACAACCGTATCACATGTTATTAACAAAACGCGTTTCGTCGCAGAAGAGACGCGTAATGCCGTTTGGGCGGCAATCAAAGAACTGCACTACTCGCCAAGTGCGGTCGCCCGTAGCCTGAAGGTTAATCACACCAAATCGATTGGCCTGCTGGCCACCAGCAGTGAAGCGGCTTACTTTGCTGAAATCATCGAAGCCGTTGAAAAAAACTGCTTTCAGAAAGGCTATACCCTGATTCTGGGCAACGCGTGGAACAACATTGAAAAACAGCGCGCTTACCTGTCGATGATGGCGCAAAAGCGCGTCGACGGCCTGCTGGTCATGTGTTCTGAATACCCTGAGTCGGTGCTTTCCATGCTGGAAGAGTATCGCCACATTCCGATGGTAGTGATGGACTGGGGCGAGGCGCGCGCAGACTTCACCGACTCTGTTATTGATAACGCCTTTGAAGGCGGCTACATGGCCGGGCGTTATCTGGTAGAACGCGGGCATCGTGAAATTGGCGTGATCCCGGGCCCGCTGGAGCGTAACACCGGTGCTGGCCGTCTGGCCGGTTTCATGAAAGCGATGGAAGAGGCGCTGATTACCGTGCCAGAAAACTGGATTGTCCAGGGCGATTTCGAGCCGGAGTCGGGCTATCGCGCCATGCAGCAGATCGTCTCCCAGCCGCATCGCCCTACCGCTGTGTTCTGCGGCGGCGATATCATGGCAATGGGCGCGCTCTGCGCGGCGGATGAACTCGGCCTGCGCGTTCCGCAGGACATCTCGGTGATCGGCTATGACAACGTGCGCAACGCCCGTTTCTTTACCCCGGCGCTGACCACCATTCACCAGCCGAAAGATTCGCTGGGTGAAACGGCCTTCAATATGCTGATGGACAGGATCGTCAACAAGCGAGAACAGTCCCAGTCCATTGAAGTCCACCCGCGCCTGATTGAACGCCGTTCCGTTGCCGACGGTCCGTTCCGCGACTACCGACGTTAATCTCTTTACGGGGCCAGCTACGCTGGTCCCCGCAACCACTCCCGGTTAAGCGTTTCGCTGTCTCCCAGATAATCCAGCAGCCAGGCCATGGCGGGCGAGACGTCGTTTTGCTGCCACGTCAGACAGCATGCAGCATCCGGGAAAGGATTTTCCAGCGTCAGAGCCACCCACTCTCCCGCGTCGATGCGCGGGCGCGCAAAATGCACCGGCACCATGCCAACGCACAGCCCCGCGCTCAGACAGGTGGCTGACGACTCCCAGTCCGGCGCAACCACGCGGCGCTGATTATCCAGCAGCCAGGTAATGCGCTTGGGCAGCGAGCGGGAGGTATCTTCCAGCACCAGCGAGGGCCAGTTGCGTAAGGTGTCATCACTCAGCGGCCCGTCCAGCGCCGCCAGCGGGTGATCGCGCGCGACCACGCAGGTCCAGCTCAGCATGCCCATGTCGCGAAACGCGTAGCGCCCGCCAACCGGGATCGCCTGGGTTGCACCAATCGCCATCTCCGCCCTGCCGTCCGCCAGCGCATCCCATACGCCGTTGAACACTTCCTGCGACACACGCAGTTCGACGTCGGAAAAATGACGATAGAAATCGACGATCATCTGCCGGGTCCGCTCCGGCTTAACGATGTTATCCACCGCGATAGCGAGATGTCCGCGCCAGCCGTTGGCGATCTGCTGGCACTGCTCACGGGTGATCTGCATTTTTTTGATAACAGACCGACCTTCCTTCAAAAACCACGCGCCGGCAGGCGTGAGCTCCACGTCGCGATGACGCCGCTCGAACAGCGGGACCGCCAGCCACGCCTCCAGCTGGCGCACCGTATAGCTGATAGCCGAGGGAACGCGATGCAGCTCCTGGGCGGCACCGGTAAAGCTGCCGTTACGCGCCACGGCATCAACCACTTCAAGGGAATAATCTGACCACATCTTTAGCCTGCAAATTTTTTGAATGCACCCACCAAATATTAGCGTTTCACAAGCCGCTTTGCACTCCCTACACTCTGCGCCAACGTACACCTGCCTCCTCAGGAGAAAAAAAGTGCAACCCAGGAAAGGATTTTTAGTCTGGCTCGGCGGCTTAAGCGTGCTGGGCTTTTTGGCGACCGATATGTATCTGCCCGCATTCGCCGCGATGCAGGAAGATTTGCAAACCCCTGCCGCCGCCATCAGCGCCAGTTTGAGTTTGTTCCTCGCCGGCTTTGCTTTTGCGCAACTGCTCTGGGGGCCGCTCTCTGATCGTTTTGGCCGTAAGCCCGTCCTGTTGCTGGGACTGGCGATTTTTGCCGTAGGCTGTCTGGGCATGCTGTGGGTCCGCGATGCCGCCTGGTTACTGGTGTTGCGCTTTATTCAGGCGGTCGGCGTCTGTGCCGCAGCGGTCACCTGGCAGGCGCTGGTGACCGATTACTACCCCGCCTCACGCACTAACCGCATTTTCGCCACCATCATGCCGCTGGTCGGCCTGTCTCCGGCGCTCGCTCCGCTGCTGGGCAGCTGGATCCTGGCGCATTTCGACTGGCAGGCCATTTTCGCCACGCTCTTTGCGATCACGCTGGTCCTGATGCTGCCCGCGTTCGGGCTTAAACCTGCGCATAAGAAAGAGACGCATCCGGACGCGAAGCCCATCACCTTTACCTCTTTACTGCGGTCGAAAGCCTATCGCGGTAACGTGCTGATTTATGCCGCCTGCTCTGCCAGCTTCTTTGCCTGGCTGACCGGTTCGCCGTTCATTTTGCATGACATGGGCTACAGCCCGGCGGCTATCGGCCTGAGCTATGTACCACAGACCATCGCCTTCCTGGTGGGTGGCTATGGCTGTCGCGCCGCGCTGCAAAAATGGGAAGGCCAGCAGATGCTGCCCTGGCTGCTGGTGCTGTATGCGCTAAGCGTGATTGCGACCTGGGCTGTCGGCTTTATTCCCGGCGCCGGGCTTGCAGAAATTTTGATTCCGTTCTGCGTCATGGCGATCGCTAACGGGGCCATTTACCCTATTGTTGTAGCCCAGGCGCTGCGTCCATTCCCTCAGGCGACAGGCCGCGCTGCCGCGCTGCAAAATACCCTGCAACTTGGCCTGTGCTTCCTGGCAAGTCTCGTGGTCTCTGCATTGATTGCAACCCCGCTGCTCACCACCACCAGCGTGATGCTGGTCACCGTTGTGCTGGCAGGATTGGGTTATCGCATGCAGTCCTCCGCCCATCGCGAGCAGAGTGAAAACGCGCAGACAGAAACGTCGCACGCCTGATTACGCGGGAAACTATGTTAAAAACCAGTGATTAGGTTGCTAACAATTTTCTGTTGAATCACCAAATTTTGCGGCCTATACTGAATTTGGTTCGATTAAATACGATAAATATTAAGTGTTAACGGGAGCCGGAGCGCTCCCGTTTTACCATGGAAGGCATTTCGGCAAGGGTTATCTCCCTTCCTCTGTTCTACGTCGGATATTAGCCTCGCGGGCATTTACCGTGAGATTTCTCACAAACCAAAAAAGCGTCTACGCTGTTTTAAGGTTCTGATCACAGCAAGGTGATGGAGAAGCTATGAGTTCATCGTGTATAGAAGAAGTCAGCGTTCCGGACGATAACTGGTCCCGGATCGTCAGTGAACTGTTGGGACGTGCGGGCATTACGATTAATGGCTCATCCCCCTCCGACCCCCAGATTAAACATCCCGATTTTTTCAAACGCGTGTTACAGGAGGGATCGTTAGGGCTAGGTGAAAGCTATATGGACGGCTGGTGGGAGTGTGAGCGGCTGGATATGTTCTTCTCCAGCGTTTTACGCGCCGGTCTTGAAAATCAGCTCCCTCGTCATTTCAAAGATACGTTACGTATCGCTTCCGCCCGCCTGTTCAATCTGCAAAGTAAAAAGCGCGCGTGGATCGTCGGTAAAGAGCATTATGACCTGGGCAACGATCTGTTCAGCCGTATGCTCGACCCGTTAATGCAGTACTCCTGCGGATACTGGAAAAAAGCGACAACCCTGGAAGAGGCGCAGCAGGATAAGCTACAGCTGATTTGCGATAAGTTGCAGTTGCAGCCCGGCATGCGCGTGCTGGACATCGGCTGTGGTTGGGGCGGCCTTGCCTGGTTTATGGCGAAACATTACGGTGTCAGCGTAGTCGGCGTCACGATTTCAGCTGAACAGCAGAAGATGGCACAGGAACGGTGTCTGGGTCTGGATGTCGATATTCGGCTTCAGGATTACCGCGACCTGAATGAGCAGTTCGATCGGATTGTTTCCGTGGGTATGTTCGAGCACGTGGGGCCAAAGAACTACAAGACTTATTTCGACGTCGCCGACCATAACCTGAAGCCTGACGGAATTTTCCTGCTACACACCATCGGCTCTAAACGCACCGATAACAATGTGGATCCCTGGATCAACAAATATATCTTCCCGAATGGTTGTTTACCCTCTGTTCGCCAGATTGCGAACGCCAGCGAACCGCATTTTATTGTGGAAGACTGGCATAACTTCGGCGCAGATTACGACACCACGCTGATGGCCTGGCATGAACGTTTCCAGGCTGCATGGCCTGAAATCGCCGACAACTATTCGGAACGATTCAAACGGATGTTTAGCTATTATCTGAATGCCTGCGCGGGTGCGTTCCGCGCGCGGGATATACAGCTGTGGCAGGTGGTGTTTAGTCGTGGGATTGAGCACGGCCTGCGCGTGGCCCGCTGAAAAATAACCCCGGTTACCCGGGGTTATTTTTTATTCTTCTTCCACGGCCTTTATTATCGCCGCCTCTTTCGCCGCCAGCACGCGCTCAACGGTATCCACGACCGCCTGGGTCTGCGGATCAATTTCGATATTTACGCGCTGCCCCAGTTTTTTTGCGCCAAGCGTAGTACGTTGCAGCGTTTCAGGAATTAAATGCACGCAAAAACGCGTTGGCGTCACTTCACCGACGGTCAGACTAATCCCATCGATGCCAATAAATCCTTTATAAAGGATGTATTTCATTAATGACGGATCCTGCACCTTAAACCAGATTTGACGGTTATTTTCCGAGGTCACGATTTTCGCCACTTCTGCGGTGGTCATAATATGGCCCGACATCAGATGCCCGCCAATCTCATCGCTGAATTTCGCCGCACGTTCAACGTTGACGGTATCCCCCACCACCAGCTCACCCAGGTTAGTGATGCGCAGCGTCTCTTTCATTAAATCAAAGCTTATCTGGTTACCGTTAATTTCGGTCACCGTCAGGCAGCAGCCGTTATGCGCTATCGACGCCCCGGTTTCAATGCCGTCGAGCATATATTCAGGCAGCTCAACTACGTGAGTGCGGAAATTCGGTTTTTCATCAATGGACACCACTTTGGCAGTGCCCTGCACAATACCAGTAAACATGCGTACAGCTCCTGTTCATTCCGAACGGCGATGACACCGTATAATCCCACCACAATAACAGTTGAAAAAACAGGTTGCCAGTGATGCGCAATTTCTGGCGATTTTTTCACTAGATAATTAGTTAAACCCCGCTACAATAGCTGGCATCCCTCTGTTTTTTCTTCTTGCTGCCAGTAACGGCGGCCTTTTTAGTCTCTCAAATAACTACAATACAAAGGTGTTCACGTGCAGAAGTATATGATCGAAGCGCGTCAGTTATTGGCACTGGCCATACCGGTGATCGTCGCGCAGGTAGCCCAAACCGCAATGGGATTTGTGGATACGGTAATGGCCGGTGGTTACAGCGCCACCGATATGGCCGCCGTGGCGATCGGAACCTCAATCTGGCTCCCGGCCATTCTGTTTGGTCACGGCCTGCTGCTGGCGCTGACGCCCGTTATCGCGCAGCTTAACGGCTCCGGTCGACGCGACCGCGTAGCCCATCAGGTGCGCCAGGGCTTCTGGCTGGCCGGGGGTGTCTCCGTCCTGATTATGATCGTCCTGTGGAACGCCGGGTATATTATTCGCGCCATGCATAATATCGACCCGGCGCTGGCAGATAAAGCAGTCGGTTATCTGCGCGCCTTGCTCTGGGGCGCGCCCGGTTATCTCTTCTTCCAGGTGGCTCGTAACCAGTGTGAAGGGCTGGCAAAAACCAAGCCGGGCATGGTGATGGGCTTTATCGGCTTGCTGGTGAACATTCCCGTGAACTACATCTTCATCTACGGTCATTTTGGCATGCCGGAACTCGGCGGCGTGGGTTGTGGCGTGGCGACGGCTGCGGTGTACTGGGTGATGTTCGGCTGTATGCTCACCTACGTTAAACATGCGCGATCCATGCGCGACATTCGTAACGACACCGCCTTTAGCACGCCTGACTGGTCGATGATGAGCCGCCTTACCCAACTGGGTCTGCCCATTGCGCTGGCGCTGTTCTTTGAAGTGACGCTGTTTGCCGTTGTCGCCCTGCTGGTCTCGCCGTTAGGGATCATTGACGTGGCAGGCCACCAGATCGCCCTGAACTTCAGCTCTTTGATGTTCGTCCTGCCGATGTCCCTGGCTGCTGCGGTGACGATTCGCGTGGGCTTTCGTCTGGGGCAAGGCTCGACGCTGGATGCGCAAACGGCAGCCCGCACCGGGCTGGGCGTCGGCGTCTGCATGGCAGTCTGTACCGCGCTCTTTACCGTGCTGTTGCGTGAGCAAATTGCCCTGCTCTATAACGACAACCCGGAAGTAGTGACCCTGGCCTCGCATTTGATGCTGCTGGCGGCCATTTACCAGATCTCTGACTCTATCCAGGTAATTGGCAGCGGCGTGCTGCGTGGGTATAAAGATACGCGTTCCATCTTCTTTATCACCTTTATCGCTTACTGGGTTCTGGGCCTGCCGAGTGGGTATATTCTGGCGCTCACGGATCTGGTGGTGGATCGCATGGGGCCAGCCGGATTCTGGATGGGCTTTATCATCGGCTTAACGTCTGCAGCCATTATGATGATGCTGCGCATGCGCTTCCTGCAACGTCAGTCGTCTGCGGTAATTTTGCAACGCGCTGCGCGTTAATGACACAGTAGCCGCCGGCTGGCGGCTACTTTCTCTTCACTTTGCGCGGTAATGAAGCAATCGCGTGAAATCAGAGAGAAAAATGCATTTTCCCTCTTGCCACCTTGGGGCTGTGCCGCTAATATTCGTCCCCGTTGTCACCGACAACACAATGCGTTCATAGCTCAGTTGGTTAGAGCACCACCTTGACATGGTGGGGGTCGTTGGTTCGAGTCCAATTGAACGCACCATTATGCGTCTGTAGCTCAGTTGGTTAGAGCACCACCTTGACATGGTGGGGGTCGATGGTTCGAGTCCATTCAGACGCACCAATCAATTTCCTCGCACATTTCATTCCCGTTCAGCCTCGTGCAGGGGCAGCAAACTTTTTAAGCACATCGAAATTAACCTCCAGCCCGCGCGTGCCGGGAAAAGCGGAATGGCATAAGACATTTTTTATCCGTCCAGGCAAAGCATTGACGACTTCAAAAAATGGAGCTGGAGGCGGTCCTGGTGCAGCAGCAAGAAACCGTTACAGCGCTCACGGCTCAAATAGTCAGAGGCCAGAAAAGTGGCTCATCAGGTTAGCAAAACGCCCGGCGTTTGCCGGGCGTGAAAACAACATCAGTTAACGATTACGGCTTGTGTTCAATCGCCGGGTTGTTATTGATGGCGATTCGCTGCGGTTTCTCTTCTTCCGGAATATCCTGGTGTAATTCAATCGCCAGCAAGCCGTTTTCCAGCGAAGCGCCGGTTACTTTCACATGTTCCGGCAGACTATAGCTGGCCCGGAAGTCGCTGCGGCTGATACCCCGATGGATCCACCCTTCTTCGCCGTTTTCGGTTTTCTCCTCTTCACGTTTACCGCTGATATTCAGCTGACCGCCAACGGTTTCAATTTCCAGTTCGCTCTCTTTCCAGCCCGGCACGCTGAGCGTCAGTTCATAGCGGTTATCGCCCAGCCGCCGGATATTGTAAGAAGGCGTGGAGGGCAACGGCGTACTGCCGGTTAGCTGGCTAAAAAGGCGATCGATACGGTTAAAACGGTCCGCAAACAGAGAGTCGGAGAGATCGTTCAACACGGGAAAGGTTCTGAGAGTCATCATGTACCTCCTGAACAGTAAAAAAGAATATTCAAAAAGTTCATGTCTTATGGGCAGGTGTTCCTTACCCGCTTTCTATTTGAGGTTACCGCAAAATATTTCAACCTCAGGAGCCTGCAAAAATGTAGCTGGAACCTAAAAAAGCAACGGGCCGTTAAGCCCGTTGTTCGTTACATCATCGCAGTTCTATTACTCTCGCCCGCTCAGCCTGCTTTCGGTAGTGGTCATATCGCTCCCGGAACCATGCCTGCTGTTTATTATTCATATTGCCGGTCACGGCATCGATATCAACTGGCTGGCCCAGGGCGTACATACGGGCAAAACTGCGTGCCAGAAAATCAAAATTCTTTAATGCGTTTATATCTTGTCGCTTCATTAGCATATCCCTCCAGTCATTGTGATTCCTGTTCAAGGTCATATGCTTTTCTGATCTCAGTATCCGCCTGAAAAAGATCGTTTTTTGAGCGATGTGTGCGCATCACTCTGCCAGTGTTCACATTTCAGGAACGACCAAACTCTTCAGCCCTGGTCATGATTTTCCCTCCCTTTTATCACTCACGCAGAAAACATAAACGCCAGCCATGCAGTAAGTTCGCCATGTAGCCGGAAGGTGCGAACGGCGTGCTTTAATGCCAGACGCTGTAACAGGTCGCCCAGCGCGTTCAGGTGGGTTTCCACCTGCAAGCGTCTTATCAGTTCGAATAACAGACAAAGAACGTTTACACTGGCGGATTAATACTGATTTCCTGAACAAATGGGTAAATGGGTGTATCCGGGCTTGTTGGCCATATAGAGAGGGGCGCATGTAGGTTGCCGCGGTTGTGTATCGAACTGCGCATTGTTATCTACAACACGCTGCTCCTGGCCTTGCACGGCTATTCTTTTTTTCGTCTGCGCTTTCCTGGCGGAGGGGGAGGGTTTTAACTGTCGCGGCAGTTCGGAGGCACCATAACCTGAACAGAATCGCTTCGACTGACTCAGACTTCCGTCATTGCAGACAAAACTGCCATCCGATGTACAGTGTGCTATGCCACCTTTTGAGCCAGAGCAGGGCTATCTCCCACGGGCGGCATCAGCCTGCATGTTAAAAAGTACACTGACCGTAAGATGGAGAATTCTCCTGATAAAATCAGCTGGTTCTCCTCACTGACGCTGTGCAGGTCAAGCCCGCCGGCGAAGTTACCGTACTTTTTAACCCCCATCACATACAGATAATCGTTAAACCTGGGACCAAACAGTCTTTCCTTTCAGAAATCAGGCAGAATCATATCTAATCAGCCAGGGTCAATTGAATTGACTTTCCCATAAGTTCAGGAAGGGGCGCAACATCCCCTCTTCAAAACGTCTTAATTTTTTCCTTCATTGAATGATTTAACCTTTCTCCTGCTACGCTTATTTTATGGTTCAGAAATGCAGGAACGCTTTCGATGAAAAAAATCGCCATTATCGGCTCAGGTCCAACAGGGATTTATACCTTTTACTCACTTCTTAACAACGCAGCACCGCTTTCGATCACCGTGTTCGAAAAGGCAGACCAACCCGGTGTCGGGATGCCCTACAGCGACGAGGATAATTCCCGGCTGATGCTGGCGAACATCGCCAGTATCGAAATTCCGCCCATTTTTATCACCTATCTCGACTGGCTTAAACAGCAAAATGCAGCCCACCTTGCCCGCTATAGCGTCGACAAAGACAAACTGCACGACCGGCAGTTTTTGCCCCGTATTCTGCTGGGTGAATATTTCCACGACCGCTTTCTCGCCGTCGTTGCCGAGGCGAAAAAGGCTGGGTTTCATATCGAGGTTCATCCCAACGCAGAAGTCACTGATATTAAGGCTGATGCAGACGGCGTGGCCCTGTCAGTGAACGATGCCCCTTTCTCAAGGCGGTTTGATCTTGCAGTGGTCGCCACCGGTCACGTCTGGCCTGATGAAGATGAATCCACCCGCGACTATTTCCCAAGCCCATGGTCGGGGCTGATGGACGCGGATATCCGAGCCTGTGAGGTGGGGATTATGGGTACCTCCCTCAGCGGACTGGACGCTGCTATGGCTGTAGTAATGCAGCATGGTCGGTTTAGCGGGGAGCAGTTCGTTGTCAATAAAGGTAGTGAGGGGCTAAACATCACGCTGATGTCCCGCTCGGGCGTTCTCCCGGAGGCCGACTTTTACTGCCCTATCCCTTATGAACCGCTGTCGGTGTTAACGGAGTCTGTGGCAGAAAGCGAAATTGCCAAAGGCCCTGACGGGCTGCTTGACCGCATCTTTGCGCTGATGGTGAAAGAGCTTGAGCTGGCCGATCCGCGCTGGTGCCAGGCGATAACGATCGGCACGCTGAATGCTGACACGCTTCGTGATGTCTGGTTTGAGGATCGTAAAAAGCATGGTCCTTTCACCTGGGCCGAAGCGAATCTGAAAGAAGTGGAGCGCAACAAGTGCGAGAAACGCACCGTTGCCTGGCGCTATACCGTGCTTCGTCTGCATGAAGTAGTTCAGGCCATTGTCCCTTCACTCAATGAGCGTGACAGAGAACGGTTTAAATCCGGGCTGGAGCGTGTGTTTATTGATAACTATGCCGCCATTCCACCGCAGTCTATCCGCCGGTTACTGGCACTGCGCGAGGCAGGGATCATTAGCGTAGTCGCACTCGGTGATGATTACGCCCTGGATATCGGCAGCGATCAGACCGTCATCACCACGAAAGAAAAGCGTTATCGCTTCGACGTCTTTATCGATGCCCGCGGGCAGAAACCGCTCAGAAATAAGGATATTCCCTTCCCGACGCTGCGCAAACAGCTTGAGGAAACGGGGGATGAAATACCGGACGTGGGGGAAGACTACACGTTGCTGTCACCTGCGTCTCTGCGCGGACGTATCGCTTTTGGGGCGATCCCCTGGCTGATGCACGATCATCCGTTTGTTCAGGGTTTGTCTGAGTGCGCTGATATTGGTAAAGCGATGGCGAAAGCGGCGGGGAATCCTGCGTCGGGCGTGCGACGAAAATTACCTTTCGTGGAGTTTTAACAGGGCTTCCCTGCCCTGCGGTGTCGGATTACTCGAAGAAGACTTCCGGGTTTTCCGACAGCGATACGAAGGTTTTAGTGTTCTTGTCCAGGGCAAGGATTTTGCCGCTTTCGATGTCATATACCCAGCCGTGCAGGCGAATGGCGTTGTTGCGCAGGCCTACCGCCACCGACGGATGGGTCTTGATGTTGCTCAGCTGAGCAAAGACGTTCTCCTGCACCATCGCATTCACTTTATCGATTGGCTGATCCCAGGTTTTCTTCTCAACCACCGCTTTTGCCGCATCAGAATAGCGCAGCCAGTGGGAAACGGCTGGCATCGGCTCCAGATCGGCGTTGTCAGCAATCGCCTTCATCGCGCCGCAGTTGGAGTGGCCGCAAATAACAATATCGGTCACGCCAAGGGCCACTACCGCGTATTCGATGGTTGCAGAGACACCGCCAGGCTCCGGCCCGAACGGTGGCACAATGTTGCCCGCGTTTCGAATGACAAAGAGCTGTCCTGGCTCCTGCTGCGTGACCAGTTCCGGAACCAGACGGCTGTCGGAGCAGGAGATAAACAGCGCTTTGGGATTCTGACTGGACGCTAAACTACGAAAAAGCTCTTTACGTTGCGGGAAAATCTCTTTTTGAAAGCTGAGAAAACCTTCAATGATATGTTGCATAGCCATTTCTCTTTTATCTGTTTTAGTTTAGGTATGATCGCGATCACACTCGTAAAATTTAACCACCGTGCCTTAGCGGAGACAAGCAATATATTTCTGGCCCGACCGCTGCACAATCTCATCTGCGTTCGCCGGGATGTTTTGCCCTTCAAAGGCCCCGTACAGTCGCTGGTACGTTTTCCCGGTCAGTCGACCGATCACCGCCTCAACGGTGCGGGCAGGCAGCGGCAGCATATTCGGATAACTCCACATAAACGACACGGCGTCCTTACCAGGCGTAACCTGCAAAATATCACCGGCCAGCAGCACGCCGTCGCCTGACTGCCAGTGCAGCACCGTGCCGCCTGCAAAATGCCCGCCCAGACGCAGCAGCGTCACCGACGGCATAATCTCCAGGGCGTCCTCCTCCCAGAAGCGTATCGCCGGACTGTCACGCATCACCCACTGCCGATCGCTGGCGTGCAGATAGATCGGCGCGTTAAACGCGGCGGCCCACTCCTGCATGGTGGTGTAGTAATGCGGGTGCGAAATCGCGATCGCGCTGATGCCCCCGAGCGCGTCAACTAACGCTCTGGTCGCCGGATCGAGGTTAGCGATGCAGTCCCACAGAACATTGCCCTGCGGCGTACTCAGCAGAAGCGCCCGCTGGTTGATGGCAAAAGCGGGAACGGTTTTGATGCTGAACAGCTGTGGCTCCAGCTGTTGCCATTTGTTGGTGTGCGTGGTCGTAAGGCTGTCGAAGTCCGTCCATGCCTGGCCCGTCACCGGGACATACTGGCGCTCATCGTCGCAAATCGGGCAGTTTTTGGGCTGTTCATCGTAAGCGGTACCGCAGGTTTTACAGAGTGTAATCATCGGCTTTCCTCAGCAATAAAGCACTGAGTATGGCAGGGATTATCCATATGTGCTGAGGGGTGCCTGGCCCGCTTTTTTTGACTTATACTGTGCCAGTATCAAAAACTGAATAACGCAGGTGGCACATGGAAATTGATCTCGATAACTTAGTCTTTAACGGGCTGGATGAAGCAGAAGAGCGCAACGCAGAACGTCTCGACGATGCGGATAAAAAAGCCCAGGCGATTGTCGCCGATGACGACTGCGGCGATGCCTGCAAGATCTGAAGAAAAAGCACCGGGCTCCCCGGTGCTTTTTTTATGAATACATTTGCTACCCGCTATCAGATCTCCGGCGTTTTGCTAAACCCGGTCAGCATCAGGATCAGGCTTTGTTGAGATGACCCCGTCTCAAACTGATAGTGGTTTCCCTGACGATCGCCGCCGATATACCACGAAATTTCAGTTTTCCCTTCTGCCAGCGCCTTGCGTACCGCTTTATCGACATCCACCATCCGGTATTCGCGGGAGTGGTTCAGGTAAAGCACCGCATCCGAGCGATAGTTGCAGCGCGGCCGTGAATGCCAGCTCACGGTGGCCGGATCCCAGTCGTTGCTCGCCGGATAGAAGAAGATTTGATCCGCGCCGTTGGTTTCCACTTTCCCGCCATAAATTCTCACGCGGTATTTAAACTGGGCAGGATCCTGTCCGGCAGGCAGCGGAGGGATGTTGAACTTCACCAGCGACAATGTTTCGCTGTTTTTCGTCCTTCCGCCGTTCTTCCAGTTGTCCTGCACCAGTAAGACCTGGGGATCGGGCTGTGAAAGTGCGGGTTCCATGCTGCTGAGCCAGACGTTGGCCTTCGCTTTTGAATAACCATACGGCACGGTGGTGCCGCAATCCATTCCGCGGTTCATGCACAGGTCGGTCATAAAGCGCGCGGCATCTTCCGTCCAGCCGTTCATGAAGTCAGCATGCGCCGTATACAGGCTCCCCCATCGCTCTTCACGTTCACTGCCATGCATGGTGGGGTCGAGGGAAAGCTGGACTTTACTGGTATCCAGAGAGCTAATTGTCGGAAGCACGTACGCAATATTCATGTTCACCGTCGGGATCTTCACCGGGAAGGTGGACGGACACTGTCCTTTCGTATCGTAGGTGGCGTTAGCCAGACCGTGGGCGGGCTTCAGGTTGGCCCCGTCCCAGCAGTTCGGGAACTGAATGCCGATATTAAACTGCACGGCATCCTTCGCCTTGCGTAAACCGCAGACTTCACCCGTTCTGGTGGTGTAGCCCTTGCCGTTGGCGCATAAAAAGGTGATATGTGGATTTGGCGCGGTGCCGTGATGATCGCCCGCCAGCAGCGACAGCCCCGCCGGGAACGGGTGCAGTGGCCAGGCGTCAACGTTCGATGCCTGATAATAGGTTTTTTGATAGGCGGGTTTGACCACCGTTCCGTCCGGTAATTTTAGCGACGGAGCCCAGTAGGCCGAGCTGTCTGCTTTGTTATCGCAGGTGGTCTTTTCCTGGGTACGCAGCGATTCACGGCTGGAGTAAGCATCCGTTTGCACGTTACCAAAAAAATCGTGCAGCATGGCCTCGTTGGGCATGCCGTACATCATAATGGCATCATCGCCGAGGGTATGGGAATAACTGCATACAACATGCGCCTGTGGACCAGCGTGTGCCGCCTGCATGGCAAGCAATAGCACGGTGGCAGAAAGCGCGGGGGTTAATACTGTCCGTTTCATTATCATCTCCATCTGAGAAAGGAGATAGTGGTAACAAAACGGCTATCGTTTACCGAGGATTAGCCAGGGCATTTTTCCCTTCATTCTCACTTTACACGCATCACGCACAGCTCATTCCAGTACATTTCGCGCGTCCGGCGAAGTTCAGCGTGACGTTTTAACATAGAACCACTCCGGGTCGATGTTGGCTACGTCCACGCCATAGAGGCTGGCGACAGGCAGTATTGACTCAAGAACACGTTGCGCGCTGTTCTCCGCATTCGCTGGTCGGGGCGCAAAAAACCGCCGTAACGTGCTTATCCATTTTTTCATCGTCATTACCCTTCTCGCTTAACCTGGACTCAGTTAAACACGCCTTCATCATGAAGAGGAAATAACAATAATGACTGTTGATATGCGGGATCTGAAAAACTCGCGAGACGCTTCGTCCTAACCGGCCAGCGCTTTAACCACCGTTTCCATCGCTTTGGTGGTCAACTCACTGCGCTTAACGCGCTGGTTCGCCAGCGCGGTACGCAGTACCCCGGCAATCACGATATGCTTGGGCTCCTGCCCTAAGTCACGCATCTCCAGAACGACCTTGCCTACCACCCGACACATCTCCTGGTACAGCGCTTCGTCTTTGGTCACATTGCCCATTGCCATCACTCCGTTGCCCTAAACCGTCAGCTTAAATCATTCGTCGGCTGGATACAAAAAAGAAGCCCGGCGTGTTGTTCGCCGGGCTTCGTCTGGAAAATCAGGCGATTAGTTGTTTACCGGGATGACCGCGCCTTTGTATTTGGTGCGGATCCAGTCCTGAATCTCTTTGGAGTGCAGCACGTTCACCAGCGCGACGATATCCTTCTTCTTCTCATCACCGCGATGAACGGTAATGATGTTGGCGTACGGGTTATTCTCACCGCTTTCAACCGCAATTGGATCGTGGACCGGATCCAGACCGGCATCAATTGCGTAGTTGGCGTTGATCACCACCGCAGCACCTTCGTCGTTGTTGTACATCTGCGGCAGCAGAGATGCCTCGACGTTAGGGGTGAATTGCAGCTTTTTCGGGTTCTCCACAATATCGCTGATGCGCGCGGTCACTTTATCGATGCCTGGCTTCAGTTTGATCACGCCCTCTTTTTCGAAGATGGAGAGAATACGCCCTTCCTCGGAAACCGCATCACGCATGATGATTTTGCCGCCTTCCGGCAGATCCTTCAGCGATTTGTATTTTTTTGAATAGATACCGATCGGCTCAATGTGGATTGCGCCTGCACTGACAAAATCATAATCCTTATCGCCCGCATGATCTTTAAGCACGCTGTTCAGGTAAGGGATGTGCTGGAAATAGTTGGCATCAATGTCATGCCCTGCCAGCGCCGTGTTTGGCAGAATGTAGTCCTGGAACGGTTTAATCTCCAGTTCAATACCCTGCTTCGCCAGAATCGGCTTAGCCTGCTCCAGAATTTCCGCGTGCGGGGTGTTGGACGCCCCCACGGTGAGCGTGTCCGCCCAGGAGGCAAAGCTCAGGGCGCTCAGGGTGGCTGCGGCGATCAGTGTCAGTGTCTTTTTCATGATGTGGTTCCTGTGTGTATTTATTAGCGTTTATCTAACAGTGAAGTAATGGCATCGCCGCAGAACTGGATAATGAACACGATGATCAGAATGGTCACCGTTGCCACCAGCGTGACGTCACCATGGTTGCGCTGGAATCCTTCCAGATAAGCCAGATTTCCCAAACCGCCGGCACCTATCACCCCCGCCATTGCGCTGTAGCTCACCAGCGCAATCAGCGTCACCGTCATACCTGAAACCAGTGCGGGTGAAGATTCCGGCAGTAAAACCCGAAACACTAACGTGCTCAGCCGCGCGCCCATCGAACGCGTGGCTTCAATTACCCCTTTATCCACTTCCCGCAGGGCAATCTCGACCAGACGGGCGTAAAACGGCGCGGCGCCCACAATCAGAGCGGGCAGCGCAGCGTTAGCGCCGAGAATGGTCCCCACAACGGTCTTGGTGAACGGGATCAGCAGAACAATGAGAATGATGAACGGAATCGAGCGGAACACGTTCACCACAATCGACATCACGCTGTAGACCGTGCGGTTGTGGAATAACCCGCCGCGGGCGGTTAAAAACAGCGCCAGACCGAGCGCGATCCCCAGAACAAACGTCGCCACGCCGGAAAGCGCGGTCATGTAGAGCGTATCCTGGGTTGCAGCCCAAAGTTGATCCCACTTCAGGTGCGGAAAGAGTTCTTCAGCCATGCTTGATTACCTCGCCTTCAATATCGCTTTGCTTCAGGTCGGCGAGGATATTGTTCAGTTGTTCATCCGATGCCACCACGTGCACCCAGAGCTGCCCGAAAACACCGTGGGCGGTTTGCGTCATTTTGCCGTGCAGGATGTTAAACGGCAGGCCGTAGCGCAGGGTCAGTTCACCGACGATCGGCCTGTGCGTGCTGTGCCCGGTGAAGGTGAGCTTGATGACCGCGCCCTCCAGCTCATTTGCCAGTTCGGTATTGAAGGTCTCTTCCTCCGCGTACTGGCTCACCTGGCGGACAAACTGCCGGGTGATCGGCTGCTGAGGATGCGTAAACACGCTCAGCACCTCCCCCTCTTCCACCACCTTGCCGTTCTCCATTACCGCCACGCGGTCGCAGATTTTGCGCACCACATGCATCTCATGCGTAATGAGTACGATGGTCAGGTTAAAACGACGGTTAATGTCCAGGAGCAGATCGAGGATCTGATCGGTGGTCTGCGGATCCAGCGCCGAGGTGGCTTCGTCACACAGCAGTACGTCCGGATGATTGGCCAGCGCGCGGGCAATGCCCACACGCTGTTTTTGCCCGCCGCTCAGCTGGGACGGGTAGGCATTCTCGCGTCCCTTCAGGCCGACCAGCTCCACCAGCTCGGCAACGCGAGCCTGAATTTGCGCTTTTGGCACACCGGCAATTTGCATTGAAAAGGCGATGTTTTCCTTCACCGTGCGCGACCAGAGCAGATTAAAGTGCTGGAACACCATGCTGATTTTCAGGCGTGCCTGACGCAGCGCTTCTCCCTTCGCGGCGGAGATATCCTGACCGTTAATGGTGACGCTGCCGGCGCTGGGCTTTTCCAGACCGTTCAGCAGACGGATAAGCGTACTTTTCCCGGCCCCGCTGTAACCAATGATCCCGTAAATCTGTCCCTGCTCTACCGTCAAGTTGACGTTATCAACGGCTGTCAGCGCCAGCTTCCCGTTGTCAAAAACCTTCGAAATATTACTGAGTACGATCATTCTTATTCGTTATCCGTTACGCATATAGCGGTTTAGCAGTATGGATGTCCAAAAGATAGTAAACAGCCGTTATCAGCTTTTAAATGACCAAAAAAGAATTTCTTATAATGCTCAGGAATAAGCAGCGAACTGGCGGGTGAAAAGCATTTAGATGAATATCTGCAATAATTATCTGCCCTTTGCATATCAGGTCTCATTCATCCGACGAAATTGGTTAATTTTGCAGCACTATGTACTGATATAGCCATCCTCACATCCGGACAACTTTACGTCTTGCTGTCTTTCCACCCAAAAACATAAGTATTATTCCTTTCTGTTCTAAAACCCAGTGAAACGTTCTTTATTAAGAAAATTTAGTGGTCCTATCATCCGGTCATCACCTCTTCACAGGACATGACCATGACGCTTTACCACTCCGTCACCGAACTAATTGGCCATACGCCACTCATCCAGCTGCACAAGCTGGATACCGGCCCCTGCTCGCTGTTTCTGAAGCTGGAAAATCAGAATCCAGGCGGTTCGATCAAAGACCGCGTCGCGCTGTCGATGATTAACGAAGCCGAACGCTCGGGGCAACTGCGGCCCGGCGGGACCATTATCGAAGCCACGGCGGGGAACACCGGGCTGGGGCTGGCGCTGATCGCCGCGCAAAAGGGATATTCGCTGATCCTGGTGGTGCCGGACAAAATGAGCCGCGAAAAGATTTTCCACCTGCGGGCGCTGGGTGCGCAGGTGGTGCTGACCCGTTCCGATGTCAATAAGGGGCATCCTGCCTATTACCAGGATTACGCCCGGCGGCTGGCGAACGAACTGCCCGGCGCGTTTTACATCGACCAGTTCAACAATGAGGCCAACCCGCTGGCGCACCGCACGACCACCGCGCCGGAACTGTTTGAGCAGCTTGACGGCCAGATCGATGCCATCGTCGTCGGCGTCGGCTCCGGCGGTACGCTGGGCGGCTTACAGGCGTGGTTCGCCGAGCACTCACCGCAGACGGAATTTGTGCTTGCCGATCCGGCCGGGTCGGTGCTGGCAGATCAGGTTGAGACCGGACGCTATCACGATGCCGGATCGTGGCTGGTTGAGGGGATTGGCGAAGACTTTATTCCTCCGCTGGCGCACATCGAAGGGGTTAAACGCGCCTGGCGCATTACCGATCACGAAGCCTTCACCACCGCCCGCGAGCTGCTCAAAACGGAAGGGATCCTGGCGGGCTCCTCCAGCGGCACGCTGCTGGCGGCGGCGCTGAAATATTGTCAGGCGCAGACCACGCCAAAACGCGTGGTCACCTTCGCCTGCGACAGCGGCAATAAATACCTCTCGAAGATGTTCAACGACGACTGGATGCGCCAGCAGGGGCTGATCGCGCGCCCGCAGGCAGGGGATCTCTCCGACTACATTGCCCTGCGCCACGATGAAGGCGCGACGGTGACTGCCGCCCCGGACGACACCCTTTCCACCGTGCTGGCCCGCATGCGGCTGTACGACATCTCCCAGCTGCCGGTGCTCGATAACGATAAGGTCGTCGGCATCATCGACGAATGGGACCTGCTGCGACACATCGGGGGGGAAGCCGATCGCTTCTCTCTCCCCGTGACGGCGGCCATGACGCGTCAGGTGGAATACCTGGACAGGCAGGCCCCGGAGAGCGCCCTGTACGCCATCTTTGACCGTGGCCTGGTGGCGATTATTTATGACGAAGACCGCTTTCTGGGTCTGATCACCCGTAGCGACGTTCTTACCGCCTGGAGAAATAAAAGGAGCAAAAGATGAAAAACCTGGCAACCCTCAGCGTTCACAGCGGAGAGTTTAACGACCCGCACGGCGCCGTCATGCCGCCGATTTACGCCACCTCGACGTTTGCGCAACCGTCTCCGGGTGAGCATACCGGCTATGAATATTCCCGAAGCGGCAACCCCACCCGCCACGCGCTGGAGACCGCAATAGCCGAGCTGGAGGGCGGCACGCGCGGGTACGCCTTCGCTTCAGGGCTGGCGGCCATTTCCACCGTGCTCGAACTGCTGGATAAAGACAGCCATATCGTCGCCATTGACGACGTGTACGGCGGTACGTATCGCCTGATCGAAAACGTGCGTAAGCGCAGCACCGGGCTACAGGTGAGCTGGGTTAAGCCGGACGATGTAGCCGGACTTGAGGCCGCCATTCGCCCGGACACCCGCATGATCTGGGTGGAGACGCCGACAAATCCGCTGCTGAAGCTGGCCGATCTGGAGGCCATAGCAGACATTGCCCGGCGCCATAATGCGATCAGCGTGGCGGATAATACCTTCGCCTCCCCGGTCATTCACCGGCCGCTGGAGGCGGGGTTCGACATTGTGGTTCACTCCGCCACCAAATATCTCAACGGTCATTCAGACGTGGTTGCCGGGCTGGCTGTTGTCGGGGCAAATAAGGATCTCACGGAGCGTCTGGGCTATCTGCAAAACGCGGTTGGCGGCGTTCTGGATCCGTTCAGCAGCTTCCTGACGCTACGGGGGATTCGCACCCTCTCCCTGCGCGTTGAGAAGCACAGTGCCAACGCGCTGGCGATTGCGCAATGGCTGGAGCAGCATCCGCAGATAGAGAGCGTGCTCTATCCCGGGCTGGAGTCACACCCCCAGTATGCGCTTGCCCGCAGACAAATGGCGCTGCCGGGCGGCATGATCTCCGTTGTGATTAAAGGCGATGCGCAACGCGCGACAGAGGTGATTCGTCATCTTACGCTCTTTACCCTGGCGGAAAGCCTGGGCGGGGTGGAGAGTCTGGTGAGCCAGCCCTACAGCATGACCCACGCCTCCATTCCACTGGCGCAGCGTCTTGCAAACGGCATTGTGCCGCAGCTGATACGCCTGTCGGTGGGGATTGAGGATGCGAAGGATCTGATCGCCGACCTTCAACAGGCGCTGGAAAAATGAGCAAAAAACGGCGGGCGTTGCGCCTGCCGTCATAAGATGACATTAGGCCTTAACGCCTTGATAACAAACTTATGTGAATCTGCACAGAATGTTTTTGAAACGCTGTTTCCATTTTCCTTTTTACTGTGAATCAGCGTATAATGCGCGCCAAATCCCTGGTGAATGGTTTCAGCGCTTGGAATACAAAAAACAACGTACAACTTCTCCTCTCATTCGTTGGGCTGGCACTCAGGCACACTTTCTTCTGCACGCTCATTTGATGTCACCTATTCTTAGTGCGTGTCATATACTCTTTCGCAACACAGGTTTGACTCCGCGGCGGTGCGCCCCCGGAGCGAGATTTCCATATCCTTCCCAACTTAAAGACTAAGACTGTCATGAAAAAGACGAAAATTGTTTGTACTATCGGCCCGAAAACCGAATCCGAAGAGATGCTGAGCAAAATGCTGGATGCCGGCATGAACGTGATGCGTCTGAACTTCTCCCACGGCGACTATGCTGAACACGGTCAGCGTATTCAGAACTTGCGCAACGTGATGAGCAAGACCGGGAAAAAAGCGGCAATCCTGCTCGACACCAAAGGTCCTGAAATCCGCACCATCAAACTGGAAGGCGGTAACGACGTTTCCCTGAAAGCGGGCCAGACCTTCACCTTCACCACCGACAAATCCGTTGTAGGTAATAACGAAATCGTTGCCGTGACCTACGAAGGCTTCACCAGCGATCTGTCCGTTGGCAACACCGTGCTGGTAGATGACGGCCTGATCGGCATGGAAGTGACCGCGATTGAAGGTAACAAGGTTATCTGTAAAGTGCTGAACAACGGCGATCTGGGCGAAAACAAAGGCGTTAACCTGCCGGGTGTGTCCATTGCTCTGCCAGCGCTGGCTGAAAAAGACAAACAAGACCTGATCTTCGGCTGCGAACAAGGTGTGGACTTCGTTGCGGCGTCCTTCATCCGTAAACGTTCTGACGTGGTTGAGATCCGCGAGCACCTGAAAGCGCACGGAGGTGAGAACATTCAGATCATCTCCAAGATCGAAAACCAGGAAGGCCTGAACAACTTCGACGAAATCCTTGAAGCGTCTGACGGTATCATGGTAGCGCGTGGCGACCTGGGCGTAGAAATCCCGGTTGAAGAAGTGATCTTCGCGCAGAAGATGATGATCGAGAAATGCGTTCGCGCGCGTAAAGTGGTTATCACCGCAACGCAGATGCTGGACTCCATGATCAAAAACCCACGCCCTACCCGTGCTGAAGCCGGCGACGTGGCGAACGCCATCCTCGACGGTACCGATGCCGTTATGCTGTCTGGCGAATCTGCAAAAGGGAAATACCCTCTGGAAGCGGTCGGCATCATGGCGACCATCTGTGAGCGTACCGACCGCGTGATGAAAAGCCGTCTGGATTACAATAACGACAGCCGTAAACTGCGCATCACCGAAGCCGTGTGCCGTGGTGCGGTAGAAACCGCCGAGAAACTGGAAGCCCCACTGATTGTCGTGGCGACCCAGGGCGGTAAATCTGCGCGTGCCGTGCGTAAATACTTCCCGGATGCAACCATCCTGGCGCTGACCACGAACGAAACCACCGCGCGTCAGCTGGTGCTGAGCAAAGGCGTGATCCCACACCTGGTGAAAGAGATTGCATCTACCGATGATTTCTATCGTCTGGGTAAAGAAGTGGCGCTGGAACTGGTTGATTGTGGTTTGGCACAGAAAGGCGACGTGGTGGTTATGGTTTCTGGCGCGCTGGTACCAAGCGGCACAACCAACACTGCTTCTGTCCACGTACTGTAATATTTCACGAACAAATTATTGTTTTGTTAAAAAGCGTCCTTCGGGGCGCTTTTTTTATTCCCGCAATTAACCAGAACTATTCAAAAAGCAAATCGGGTTTTTCTATTTAATCGCGATTTATCTAAGATGAATCCGATGAAAAATGCCTTTTTTAACATAGCTTTTTCGTCAAAATTGCCGATTTCGTTGCTTCTTTGAGCGAACGATCAAAAATAGGCGTAATCCCATCAAAAAAATATTCTCAACCCAAAAAACTTTGTGTAATACTTGTAACGCTACATGGAGATTAACTCAATCTAGAGGGTATTAATAATGAATCGTACTAAACTGGTACTGGGCGCGGTAATCCTGGGTTCTACTCTGCTGGCAGGTTGCTCCAGCAACGCTAAAATCGATCAGCTGTCTTCTGACGTTCAGACTCTGAACGCTAAAGTTGACCAGCTGAGCAACGACGTGAACGCAATGCGTTCCGACGTTCAGGCTGCTAAAGACGACGCAGCTCGCGCTAACCAGCGTCTGGACAACCAGGCTACTAAATACCGTAAGTAATAGTACCTGTTAATAAAATGGCGCACATTGTGCGCCATTTTTTTTGCCTTCGTCAAACCTCTACTGAAGCGCTTTCTCTCCCTCGCCTTCCGTCACCGCCGCTGAGACACGACTGTTCTGAACCGACAGGACAGAATTGCTGGCTGACGAACCATTGCCTGCTGAAACGGCAACCGGGATCCCGGCTCTGCGCGCCAGAGCTTTGTCGATTAGCGTTTTATCGCTACCTGATTCCGCTGCGAAGGCGGTAAACGCCGCCGAGTGCGTGAACGGCACCGTCTGTGGGTTTTCGCCCTCAGCCTGCGCCAGCGGCCTGTGCACCTCGATATAACGTTTGCCGTCCGGCTCGACGGAGAACTTAACCGGCTCATTGATAATCTGCACCCGCGTGCCGACGCGCACTTGTTCAAACAACGCTTTGATATCCGGCGCGTTCATTCGCATACAGCCCGAGCTGACCCGCAGCCCTACGCTGTCCGGCGCGCTGGTGCCATGAATAAGATATTCCCCATTCCCGATGCCCAGACGCAGCGCAAAGCGCCCCAGCGGGTTATTTGGCCCTGCGGGTACCACAGGCGGCAGTTTAATGCCCTGCGCCAGTGAGCGCGCTCTGATGCCCGCTGTGGGGGTCCAGGTAGGGTTAGGGATTTTCTGACTCACACGGGTGGTGCTGACCGGTGTTTCCAGCCCAAGCTGACCAATACCCAGCGGATAGACCTGCACGATATTTTCGCCAGGCGGATAGAAGTAAAGACGCAGCTCCGCCAGATTCACCACAATGCCCTCACGCTCGGTGTCCGGGAGCAGCATCTGGGAAGGAATGGTAATAACCGTTCCTGGCGCAGGGTTTACCGGTGCAATGGTATTATTGGTTTCAAGGATAAGCTGTGCGGCGGTATTAAACCGACGAGCGATAGCCTGGAGCTTATTGTCGCCTTCCTGAATGGTGTATGTCTGATTTTGCCCAATCAGGCGGCTGCCTGCGGGCGGTAAAGGATAATCAACCGCCCTGGCTGAATTAACAGCACTGAGCGAACCAAGGAGTAATAGAGTTATTAGAGACGCGCGCTTCATGCTGAGATTCCTTATTCACTGACCAAACGTCAGAAAGCTGAAAAACCAGCGAGGTGGAAACCACCCCGCGAAACAGAATGAATGCTGTTCTGTCAGTTTAGCTAAGGATTGTGGCTTTGGCGCGTATGGCGCGGATCATCGCTTCCAGCCCCTGGGAGCGGGACGGGGTGAGGTGTTGGGTTAAGGCCATTTTTTCAAACCACGAGCGAACGTCAAAGGCGACAATATCCTGCGCCGACATCTGGTGATAAAGAATAAATACGACGGCAATAAGCCCCTTCACAATGGCGGCATCGCTGTCACCCTGTAAATCGATTACGCCATCATCCGTCTGCTGCATCTGGATCCAGACCTGGCTCTGGCAGCCCTGAATGATGTTGTCCCGGTTATGCGCCTCTTCGCTGAGCGGCGGCAGGCGCTGACCTAGCTCGATAATATAAAGGTATTTCTCTTCCCAGTTTGCGCAACGCCCAAAGTTACGCAGCAATTTATCTCTGTCCGGCAAATCTGCCATCTCTCGCCTCTCCGTTAGCCAAGCAGCTGGTGAATACGTTTTAGTCCCGCCACCAGTCTGTCGACCTCTTCCGTTGTGTTGTACATCACCAGCGATGCGCGGCACATGGCCGGTACCTGATAATACGCCATCAGTGGCATCGCGCAGTGATGCCCGGTACGTACGGCGACGCCGTAATTATCCAGGAAACTGCCCACATCATAAGCGTGATGCTTGCCGAGGTTGAAGGCTATCACACCCAGACGGTCAGCAGGGCCATATAAGGTCAGATCCGGGACGCTGGCAAGCTCCTGCAAGGCATATTGCATCAGCAGCTGTTCGTACTCCTGAATCGCCGCCAGCCCCGTTTCAGATACGTAGCTAATGGCCGCGCCCAGCCCGATGATCCCGCCCGTGTTTGGCGTGCCCGCCTCGAAGCGCCAGGGCGCCCGGGCGTAGGTTGTGCCTTCCGTCAGGCTGACGGTGGCAATCATTGACCCGCCCCCTTCCCACGGCGGCATGGCCTGGAGAATATCCTCCTTCACATACAACACGCCGATGCCCGTCGGACCATACAGCTTGTGCCCGGAGAAGACGTAGAAATCGCAGTCCAGGGCCTGAACGTCAACCGCATGGTGCATCACCGCCTGGGCACCATCAATCAACACTTTCGCACCGGCCTGATGGGCTTTGTCGACGATCAGCGCCACCGGATTTTCCGTCCCCAGCACGTTTGAAACGTGGGTCACCGCTACCAGCCGCGTTCTGTCGTCAAGCAGGGCGTCCAGCTGTTCAAGCTGAAGCGTACCGTCTTCGTTTAGCGGGATCACCCGCAGTTGCGCCCCCATACGCTCACAGAGCATCTGCCAGGGCACGATGTTAGCGTGGTGCTCCATCTGGGTGATGATGATGTTATCCCCCGCGTGCACCTGCGCATTGCCCCAGCTGTTAGCCACCAGGTTGATCCCTTCGGTGGTGCCACGCACGAACACCAGCTCTTCCGGCGAACGCGCGTTGAGAAACGCCGCAACCTGCGTGCGCACGTTTTCCATGCGCTGGGTCGCCTCGGCGCTCAGGGTGTGGATCCCGCGATGGACCGCCGCATAACCGTGGCGGTAAAACTCGGCTTCCGCATCCACCACCTGATTCGGTTTTTGCGCGCTGGCCGCACTGTCGAGATAGGCCAGCGGCAGACCGTTCACTTCACGGGTCAGTACCGGAAAATCTGCCCGGACTTTCTCTACGGGAAATGTCATGCTTCGCCTCCAGGCAGCCGCTGACCGATACGGGCCAGCACCTGCTGTTTAAGTCCGCCATCGGGCAGCGCTTCCGTCAGCTCAGCCGCAAAGGCGTAAATAATCATCTTTTGCGCGGCCTGCTGGTCTATCCCGCGAGAGCGCAGGTAGAACATCTGCTCATCGTCAATACGCCCGACCGTTGCGCCGTGGCTGCATTTCACGTCGTCCGCATAGATTTCCAGCTGTGGCTTGGTGTCCACCTCTGCCAGACGTCCCAGCAAAAGGTTGTTGTTGGTCATCTGCCCGTCAGTTTTGATGGCGTGCTGCGCCACATTGATCAGGCCGTTAAACACCGCACGTCCTTTGTCGCTGACGATGGTTTTGTGCAGCTGACGGCTGTTGCAGTAGCCTTTGTTATGCTCAAGCCAGGTGCGCGTGTCGCACACTTCTGACTTCACCGGCATCGCCAGGCTGTTAATACGCAGCGTAGTGTTCTCACCGTTCAGCTGGGTGCTGGTATTGTGGCGCAGCACCGCGCCGCCAAGCAGGAAGCTGTGGCTGTACGCCGCGGCATCCTGGCCCAGCAGAATATCGTTGTGGGCGAAGTGGTGACTGAGCGGATTCTCAAACGCCAGATTGATATGGTGCAGCTGGGCGTTGGCCGCCACGTTCATCGTCAGACGCGAGCCGGTAAAATGGCGGGTGTCGTTCAGACTAACGTAATGCTCAATTACCGTCGCTTCTGCCCCTTCTGCCAGCTCGAGATGGTGGCGATAGTGGGCGGTGTTGATCTCGCCGCCCTCAACACCCTGGGTGATATGCATCAGCAGCAGCGGTTTCGCCGGGCGCTGGTTACGCTTAACGTGAATATGGGTGACAGACTGAGACAGGCTCTCTGTCAGATGCAGGAAGACTTCAGGCTGAACGGGCGCGTTCAGCGACTGACGCTCATCATTAATCGCAATATCGAACCCGCTCTCCTGTACGCTGTCGCTGAGTTCCTCACGAAACTGCCCGTCTACAAACACCAGACGCACGGCATCCACGCTCAGCGCCAGCACATCGCGCTGACCGGGGCTAACCTGCGCCAGACGGGTGACAAACTCGCCGTTCAGCAGGCCGTCCAGCGGGGTATATTTCCAGTTCTCATGCTTACGCGTCGGTAAACCGAGACGCAGCATCTGCTGGAGATGGTGCTGAGCCTGTTCAGAGCGCGCTCCACCCTGCGCTTCAAACAGCCGGTGCCACTGCTGGAGTGCATTACTGCTGTTCGGTAAGCCAGCCATAACCCTGCTCCTCCAGTTGTTTAACCAGCGTAAAGTCACCGGATTTCACAATGCGCCCCTGATAAAGCACGTGGACATAGTCCGGTTTGATGTAGTCCAGAATACGCTGGTAGTGAGTCACGATAATAAATGAGCGGTTACCGTCACGCAGAGAGTTTACGCCGTCGGCAACGATCTTCAGGGCATCAATATCCAGCCCTGAATCGGTTTCATCGAGAATGCACAGCTCCGGCTCAAGAACCGCCATTTGCAGAATATCGTTACGTTTTTTCTCACCGCCAGAAAAACCCACGTTCACCGAGCGGGTGAGCAGATCTTCGGGCATTTTCAGCAGCTTGATTTTCTCTTCCATCAGATCCTGGAAGTCAAAGCGATCCAGCGCCTCAAGTCCGCGATACTTGCGCACCGCGTTCAGCGCGGTTTGCAGGAAGAACTGGTTGCTGACGCCCGGGATTTCCACCGGATACTGGAAGGCCATAAAGATGCCCTCACCGGCACGCTCTTCAGGCGACATCTCCAGCAGATCCTTGCCGTTAAACTCAACGGAGCCGCTGGTGACCTCATAATCTTCGCGTCCTGCCAGCGTCGCTGAAAGCGTACTTTTCCCGGAGCCGTTTGGCCCCATGATGGCGTGAACTTCACCCGGTTTGACGTCAAAATTGAGCCCACGAAGGATCTCTTTCTCTTCCACGCTAACCTGTAAATCTTTAATGCTTAACATGTGCTTTCCTTAACCGACGCTGTGTTCAAGACTAATGGCGAGGAGTTTCTGGGCTTCAACGGCAAATTCCAGCGGCAGTTCAGAGAACACGTCCTTACAGAAGCCGTTAACAATCATTGAAATCGCATCTTCTTCACTGATCCCGCGTTGCAGGCAGTAGAACAGCTGATCTTCACCAATACGTGACGTAGTCGCCTCATGCTCGAGCTGGGCGCTGTTATTGCGGCATTCGACATAGGGGAAGGTATGCGCCCCGCAGTCCGCACCAATCAGCATGGAGTCGCACTGGGTAAAGTTACGTGCGTTGGTGGCTGTCGGCATGATTTTCACCAGCCCGCGATAGCTGTTCTGGCTGTGACCGGCAGAGATCCCTTTGGAGATGATGGTCGATTTGGTGTTTTTACCGATGTGGATCATCTTGGTGCCGGTATCGGCCTGCTGATGACCGCTGGTCAGTGCCACGGAGTAAAACTCACCGATGGAGTTGTCGCCGCGCAGAATACAGCTCGGGTATTTCCAGGTAATGGCGGAGCCGGTTTCTGACTGCGTCCAGGACATCTTACTGTTTTCACCTTCGCACAGCGCACGCTTGGTGACGAAGTTCAGAATACCACCGGTGTTGCCATCGCCCGGGAACCAGTTCTGTACCGTAGAGTATTTCACTTCCGCGTCTTTATGGATGATCACCTCTACCACCGCCGCGTGCAGCTGGTAGCTGTCGCGCACCGGCGCCGAACAGCCTTCGATATAGCTGACGTAGCTGCCTTCATCGGCCACCAGGATGGTGCGTTCAAACTGGCCGGTTTTTTCCGCGTTGATGCGGAAATAGGTCGAGAGCTCCATCGGGCAGCGCACACCTTTAGGCACGTAGATAAAGGTGCCGTCTGACGCCACCGCCGCATTCAGTGCCGCGAAGAAGTTATCGTTACTGGGTACCACGGTGCCAATGTACTTTTTCACCAGCTCCGGGTGATCGTGAATGGCTTCCCCAAAGGAGCAGAAAATTATCCCCTGCTCCGCCAGCTTTTCACGGTAGGTGGTTGCCACCGAGACGGAGTCAAAAATGGCGTCCACCGCCACCTCTTTACCTTCGCGCACGGGCACGCCGAGCTGATTGAAGGCCTCTTCCACCTCTTTACTCAGGAAGCTGTTCTCGGCACCGGTTTGCTGTACCGCGCCGGGCTGCGAGGCACAGGTGTCATCGCAGCTGCCGCATGAGGGCGCGGAGTAATAGCTGTAATCCTGATAGTTCAGCTTATCGTAATGCGCTTTCAGCCAGTGAGGTTCTTCCATCTCCAGCCACGCGCGGAATGCGCTCAGACGAAACTCCAGCATCCACTCCGGCTCGTTACGTTTGGCCGAAATGGCGCGCACGACCTCTTCGTTGATGCCTTTCGCCAGCTCATCGGTTTGCAGCTGCGTGAAGAAACCCTCTTTATAGTTGAGGTGTCCGCCGCTCCAGGTGTTTACATCACTCGTTGCTTCAGTATTACGAGACATAGTACCGCCTATACCCCAAAGCTTTCGCCGCAGCCGCATTCGTTCTGGGCTTTCGGGTTATGAAATTTGAATAACTGGTTTAAACCTTCCCGAACGTAGTCGACTTCGGTTCCATCAATAAACGGCATAGCCTGTAGCGCGACGTATAACTTTGCACCGTCGGTTTCAAAGACCAGATCGTCCTTTTTGGGTTCGGTTACGGTATCCAGCACGTAGCCAAATCCTGCGCAGCCCGTCTGCTTAACGCCTAAGCGTACGCCGAGGATGTCGGGATTTTTTGCCACCAGCTCATGAATATGCGCCGCCGCCGCGGGCGTCAGCGTTAAGCCACGCCAGGCAAAATCGGCCGGATTGAAGGTTTCTGAATGCAGTTCCATAGGTCCACCTCATCTGATAAGCCACCAGGGCATAACACCATGTTAGTGATAACGATTATCACTTCAACCCCCTGCGAGCAGGGGCTTTGGGCTAAACCGCCCTTTTTGGCTACTTTCATTAAGCATAGACCCTGTGACGGGATGCGGATGGGTGGGTTAGTTTTGTTCAATGCATTGATAAATAATGCATTTCATAAGAAAGGCGGTTAGGTGGCGGGCAATAATAAAAATTGTATTGAAAATACCTATTTTTGAGATAGCTAAAGTACGCCCAGGCATCATATACATTTTTTACGTATGCCTCCCCCTTAAGCCAGGTTCTTTTTAATTCTTTTTTGCCTTACCTGGGCGCGCATAAAGACGTTTGATGGATAAGTTAACCATTATTTATCAGTCTGATAGTGGTTAAATTCCGATCATGATTAATTACATAAACTCGTCCCTTTTCGGCGTAATGTTTCCCTTGTTAACCATTTATTCAGTAAGGGATTAAATTATGTGGAGTGCCCATAAAGCCGCAGTTCATGCTCGCCAGCATGCAGGTCAGTATAGCCAGAAAAGATGTGCAGAATTTGTTTCAAAATCCATTCGCGCCGGCGGTGCTAATCTACAGAACACACATTATGCTAAGGATATGAAAAGCAATTTAATTCTGGCGGGCTTCCACCAGGTTTACGGTGAGCCTGTTGAGGGCGATGTGGCGGTGATCCAGCCCACAGCGCACCACCCCTATGGCCACGCTTGCATCTATGGTGGGAACGGCGTCTGGTACTCTGATTTTGTTCAGCGAACAATGTATCCGGGAAAAGAATACCGGGAAGTAAAGCCAGCATATGCAATTTACAGGCATGACTGACATGAAAAAAATAATTCTGGCGATCCTGCTTCTGCCCACTCTCGCATCCGCTGCACAGGAGTTACCCCCTGAGGTATCCGCTGCCCTTCAGTTTAATAAGTGGTACATCTCGCAAATTATTACCGGGAAAGAGCCCCTGAAAAACTATGAAGCGCTGAGGCCATATGTGACCCGCGAAACCATCAGCAAACTCAAAGCCATGGATAAGTTGGATCCAGATGAATATGACGTGCCTGACGTCGATTTGTTCATCAAGGCTCAGGGATATGAAGATGACTGGAACATCGTCAGTGCCCGGGCGCTGGATTACGATGCCGCCTGTATGCAGGTTTATATCTCATTCGGCAAAAAGCGGGATCACACCGTGATTGACTGCATGCTCAAGGAAGATGGCGTGTGGAAAGTTGAATCCGTGGCCAGTATGAATATTTCAGACAACCTGATGATGGAATAAACCGACGATATAACAGGGGTACTGATGCTATGCATCTTCGCGGATACCCCTGTCGTATCGCCAGAAAGCAAAAATCCCGCGCTGGCGGTTTACCGTTGGACCCCTTAACATCAGTGATGGAACGAGACGGCGAAACCCTGTTCACGCCAGTGGTCGAGCTGCTCCTGTTGACGAGGCGTAGGTGCTTTACCGGTCCAGACGAAAATTTTTTGTCCAGGGAAAAGTTCCGGACGTGGAGAATCAATCGGTTCAGCCAGCACGTCAATATGCCAGCCCTTATAGGCAAGACGGGCAGCTTCCAGCCACAAATGCGTACGGTCGTCGCACTCCCACCCAATCAGCAGCGCATCCTTACCTGCTTTTTTTCGCGACTCACCCAGGCTTGTAACGGCAAACTCAATCAGGACACCGTCGAGCAGGCTCGCCATGTGACGCACCGTATTCTGGTCCTGGTTCATTCGCTGACGCACAGGGGTGATGATGTTATCTATCAGAACATCCATCGCATGGTCGCGGCGGAACTCGCCGATTTTGGCGCGCAGTTTTGCCGGGCTGGCATAGCGCAGAACGGTTAACATCTCTTCCTGAAACGATGCCCAGTTCCCCTGAGTCATCACTTCTGTATTTTCAAGAAGCGCTTTTACTTTACCGACCGAAACACCCGTTTTCATCAGGCGTTTGATCTCTTCGATACGCAGGATATCTTCATCGTCAAACTGACGATGACCCCCTTCACTTCGCTGCGGCTTCAACAATCCATAACGGCGCTGCCAGGCACGCAGCGTAACGGGGTTGATACCGCATCGTTCGGCCACTTCGCCGATACTGTAATAGGCCATTAACTCCCTCACGCACAATACTTCCATACCTAACCAAACCAACCTTATCAGATTGTACAAATCATTTGTATAACTAACTCCTCGTTATGAGACAAGTGAATGGCTCAAAGAACCCCTCACTCGTTAATGTATTGTTGTATAAATTTAGCCGTACGTACAGGTCACTTTTAACAGTTACGTACAGGTTTTTTATAAATCGTACTTTTTCTCGGGCCAGGCAATCGCCGGAATGCCCCCCAGACGCGGGCTGGCGAAAAGGTGACCCTGGAACTGAGAAATCCCGGCAGATTCCAGCCACATCCACTCTTCAGCCAGCTCTACGCCTACCGCACAGAACAGAATTTCCAGGGAGGCGCAGCATTTAATGATTGACTGAATGATTGCCTGACGCGGGCCGCTCTTGTGCACGTTAGCAATCAAATCACGGTTGATCTTGATTCTGTCCGGCTGGAACTGAGCCAGCAGTTGCAGACCGGCGAATCCCGCGCCAAAGTGATCGATGGCCACGCTGATCCCGGCGCTTTTAAGCTGTCTGACCGCGCTGGTGAACTCTTCGAAGCGCGAGATCGCCTCGCTCTCGGTGAACTCGACCACAATTTGCTCCGGCACAAAACCGTTCGCCTCAATTGCCGACAGTAAAAAATCGACGGCGCCAGGAACATTGACCAGCGTCATCGGCAGCAGATTAATGGACAACGTTTGAGTCTGTAGGCCCAGCGCGCTGGCCATCGACAAAGCCACCTGTTTACTCTTCAGATCCGATTCGTACAGCGCCTCACGCGACAGGTTGGCAAAATAGCTTTCCGGGGACTCACCGGACGGCGTGCGGATCAGGGCTTCCCAGGAAACAACCTGCTGCATAAACGGATCGACGATAGGTTGAAACGCGAAACTACAGTCCGCTCCCTTTGCCACTACCGTCGGCTGGGAGGATAACGGCGTGTTTTCGATGACAAACTCCCAGGCGTCAGCCGGAGGCAGCTCAAAGTAGTTGGCTTTTTCAGTGGCCTCAACGAAGGTGCGGAAAAATTGCAGGGCGCGATCGTTATAGGTTAGCTGATAGCGGCTTGTGCCTTTATCAAGAACCTGTTGCAGCACTTCGTTGGTGTCGTACTGACGAAGGTCGAAGAGCTCCATACCCACATTGCCAAAACGTCTTGAAGGCCCGTGATCGCTCAACAATTCGACCACGTTGTGATGCCGTGGGTCACGGCAAATGAGCTCATAGATCTCCTTAACGTTATCAGCGGGCCCTTCAAGTAACTGAAAAAAGTGTGTGCCGTTAAACAGCAAAATCCCCGTCACATCGAACTGGCGATTTCTACAATTTGCAGCAGCGACCATGTCTTCCAGCGCTTTCACTGGAACGTCCTCGCAGATATGACTGCGGTAAATGATGGTTGTGAGCATGCTAATCCTGAAGATTGAGGGGGTGACCACGAAAACACGTGGGGAGAACTCTGTTATAGCACATTAATTTCCCAACAAATAATTTACATCTCAACGATTTACACGGCTTCTTTGCGCCTTTCCCAAGCTTGTACAACTCTGCGACGCCGCTTTGGATTGTACAATATATTTTGTGAATCACGCAGTAAAGTGTGTACACATAACACAATGATAAATAAACACTTTATAAAATATATAATAAAATATTTAAAAAATTGTACATTTTAAATGTACAGATTTGAAAATTATGTATACCTTAAATGTAACGTTACTGATTACATAATTTTACAGGAGCGAAACATGCAGCAGAACGGATACGTCGCAGACTCAGCAACAGCGATTGCGCAGTACTTCGAAAAAGCCGCGCTTCCAACCCAACAGGAAACCCTGGGTCAGGTTGTTGTTGAAATCCTTAGCGATGGGCGGAATCTGAATCGCAAATCGCTCTGCACAAAACTGTTGAGTCGCCTTGAAAGGGCCAATGGTCCGGAAGAGGAACATCATTATCACCTGCTTCTTGGTCTGCTCTTCGAACGTTAATGTTATGAACAGCAGTGATGCGGACCGACTGATCGACCAGCTTATTGGAGAAGCCGCTCTTTCACTTTTGAAGGAGCGCGGTCCCGTGACGACCGAGGGATTGGTTCAGCGTCTGCGTAACATGCAAGCCTGTGAGACGGATCCCCAGCGGCGGGAGACATTAGCGAGGGTGATAGCTGAAATCAGCACAGGCACTGTCGCTTTTAAAGGTCGCAGAACCGCACAAGGACGAATACAGAGAGAGGGATCTCTCAAAAATAATCGAGACAATGTAGTGCCGTTATTTGGAAATGGAAAACCGTCCGATCCCAAAAAGATGCATTGACTACAACCTTACAGCAACGGTGAGAACAAATGAGACAAAATATTCAGCTTCAACCCGAATACCACTCCGCCTTTTTAGATAGCGCGTTGTCGGAGTATTTCCGTCACGCAGGCGATCGCTTTGCTGAAGAGTCTGCCATTTTTTCGACTGCGGTTCGTTGTGTTCTCGCTTCTGAAGGTCATCTGACCAACAAAGCGATCATTCTCTGGCTGATCCAGACGCTGGAAACTACCGACGATGTCGTTAAGGCGGATGTGATCCGCAAGACGCTGGAAATTGTTGTCGGTTATACCATGGACGATCTTTAACGCCTCTCCCTTCCCATCCCTACGGATAGCGTGTCATCGTCAATTCTGACGAGCAGATTGACGATGACACACCCTCTCTTCCCTGACGCCCTGTTAATCAAGCACGCTGAATGTGGCATGGATCCTGCTTAGTCCGCTAAGGGACTGGGCTTTCCAGTAAACATTGCTTCATTTCTTAACAGGTCTGTTATTGATGAAAAAAATCGCCAGCGTCTGCCTTTACTGTGGTGCAGGCTGCAAACTAAACCTCGTCGTTAAAAATAACCGGATTATCCGTGCCGAAGCCGCTGATGGCGTAACCAATCAGGGCACGCTTTGCCTGAAAGGATTCTACGGCTGGGACTTTCTTAACGACACACGGCTGCTTACCCCCCGTCTGACGCAGCCCATGATCCGCTACAGCAAAGGCGAGTCCTTTACCCCTGTTACCTGGGAAGAGGCCATTCGCTATACTGCTCACAGGCTTAAAAGCATCAAAGATCAGTACGGCCCTCGATCCATTATGACCACGGGGTCCTCGCGGGGAACGGGCAATGAGACCAACTATGTGATGCAAAAATTTGCCCGTGCGGTGCTGAACACTAACAACGTCGACTGCTGCGCCCGCGTCTGTCACGGTCCGTCCGTTGCCGGTTTACAGGAGACCCTCGGCAACGGTGCCATGAGCAATTCCATTAACGATATTGAAAACTCAAAATGCCTGCTGGTGTTCGGCTATAACTGCGCCGACTCTCACCCCATCGTCGCCCGACGCGTGCTTAAAGCACGTGAAAATGGCGCAAAAATCATCGTCTGCGATCCGCGTCATATTGAAACGGCACGCATTGCCGATCTTCATCTTCAATTGAAAAACGGCAGTAACATGGCGCTGGTCAATGCCTTTGGCTATGTCCTGCTTGAAGAGGAACTGTACGACAAAAACTACGTTGCCCGCTTCACAGAAGGGCTTGAGGCTTACCGACTGACGGTAAAAGATTACGCACCCGAGCAGGTTGAACATCTGACGGGCATTCCCGCGCGGGATGTTCGTCAGGCAATGCGCATGTTCGCGGCGGCGCCTTCAGCAACGGTAATGTGGGGAATGGGCGTTACGCAGTTTGGTCAGGCGGTTGATGTGGTGAAAGGTCTCTCCAGCCTGGCGCTGCTCACCGGCAACCTGGGCCGCCCTGCCGTCGGCGTAGGTCCGGTTCGCGGGCAAAATAACGTTCAGGGTGCCTGCGATATGGGCGTTTTGCCCAATATGTTCCCCGGCTACCAGGATGTCACTGACCCGGCAGTCAGACTGAAATTTGCCGATGCGTGGAAAATCAATGTCAGCCGGATGGACGATCGCGTCGGGACGCGTATCACCGAAGTGCCGCATCTCGCGCTGGAAGGTAAGATCAAAGCCTATTACATCATGGGGGAAGATCCGCTTCAGACAGAAGCCGATCTGGGCCTGGTCCGCCGCGGCTTTGAGTCCCTCGATTTTGTGGTGGTTCAGGACATCTTTATGACCAAAACGGCAGAGGTGGCTGACGTACTGCTCCCTGCCACGTCATGGGGAGAACATGCTGGCGTGTTCACCTGTGCCGATCGCGGCTTCCAGCGTTTTGGCAAGGCCATTGAGGCCAGCGGCAACGTCAAGCGCGACTGGGAGATCATCAGCCTGCTGGCCACGGAGATGGGCTATCCCATGCATTACGAGAATAACCAGCAGATCTGGGACGAAATGCGCGAGCTGTGCCCCCTCTTCTACGGCGTGACCTACGAAAAAATGGGCGAGATGGGCCATGTCCAGTGGCCCTGCCCAACCCTTGATCATCCCGGCACACCCTATTTGTACAGGGATAATCAGTTCGACACCCCCACTGGCAAAGGCCAGCTGTTTGCTGCCCCCTGGCGCGCTCCGGCCGAGACACCGGATACGGAATACCCGCTGGTACTTTGCACGGTGCGCGAAGTCGGTCACTACTCCTGTCGCTCAATGACCGGGAACTGCGCGGCGCTGCAAAGCCTGGCCGACGAGCCGGGCCGGGTGCAAATGAACCCGGCCGACGCGGATGAGCGTGGGATCGCCGACGGCCAATTGGTCTGGGTACGTTCACGCCGGGGTAAAGTGATCACGCGCGCCAGCATCAGCGAGCGCATCAATGCGGGAGCAATCTATATGACCTACCAGTGGTGGATTGGCGCCTGTAATGAGCTGACGCAGGATAATCTAGACCCGATCTCCAGAACGCCTGAAACGAAATATTGCGCCGTGCAGATGGAGGCGATCGAGGACCAGCGCTGGGCGGAGGATTTTGCGGCTTCTGCGTACCAGACCATGAAGACGCGGTTGATCGCTGCGGTTAACGTTTAAATGCATTGCCGGGTGGTGGCTATCACTGCCCGGCCAGCTATCCGCTGGCGTTTTACGCTATCTGTTCTGCATAATTATTTTCAAGGTAATCGCGAAGCAGGTTCGGACGGCTCTTTTTCTCCATCAGCCTTCTCAACAGTACGATCAGCTCGTAATCGCTACGCAGATTAAATTTTTGCATCAGCATATATTTATGGGTAAAGACCGTTTTCTGGCTCATCTCCAGCGCCTGAGCGGTCTGCACTACCGACAGCCCTCGGTAAAAATTGACCAAAATACGAATTTGTTGCCGGGATAACCCTTTATGCTGGCAGTCGAAGCAGTTATGTTTAGTCCATGTATAACCCGGTAATTGCGTCCTGAACCACGCGATAAACAGTACGCCACTGATACGATCAAGCGATGCACGTCGAGGGAGAAAAATAATGTCCTGAAAGCAGGAGGGCAACGCCGAAAAGCGCAGTTCATCGTCGACAAACCCTAGCACAATCCCTTTTTGCCGGGCGAGTAACTCGGGAAAACAGGTCAGTGTTTCACCCTGGCATAATGACAGGACAATAATATCGGCCTGACTGACGTTTTCATGGGTCAGCGCCAGGTTAAATGTGATGGCACGATGAAAGTTATGTTTAAAAAAATCCTCGAAAAATTCATGTAGCCCAGCCTGAAAAAATAGATCGGTTTCCTGAATCAGAATATTTAACATAGCTCATACCAACGTCTTTAAAAAAGGCATATCACCGGCGCTCAGTTGTACTGCATCGTCATCACCACAACTGCACTGATGCTTCCCGGCGTGACGCCACCCGTCACGGATTTAACCGAGGCCTGCATAGCCATTGTCGCGGTTCTGTCGGCACCAATAGTTTGAGTCATGCCAGAGCCTGTTCCTTTAAGCGTACCCGTTTGGGCATCGCGCATGGCTATCGCCACGTGCGTGGCCGAACCGCTGTTCATAAAATAGTCCGCGCCCGCCGCGGGATCGGGGCTGCCGGTAAAAGAGACGGTCACACTCTGCGTTCCCGTTGGGCACTGGGTGAACAGCAGACTAAATGGCACCGGATCCGATGTTGAGCCCGGCGTCGCCTTATTGGTTGCCTGAATATTGCCCAGATTGACATCGAGGCTGTTACTCCCGCCATTAAATATGCACGGCGACGCAACGATATTTCCCGTCACACCGATGTTGACGCTATCAGCGGTGAAAGCCTTCCCGCTGAGTAAAGCCAGTAACAGCAGTGTCCCGTATATTATTTTCATCTTCGTACCTGCTACTGATAGGTCAAATTAAGGGTGGCGGAGGCATTTGCTGAACCTGACTCCACGCGGTTCAACGTCTGGTAATATCGGGCCGTTAACGGCAATGTCTCTTGCCCGCCGGCAGACTGCCGCAAGAATAGTCGGCTGTTCATCACCAGCGGCGCACCGTTATAGATAAGCTGCACCCCAACCCCTTTTGCGGTGCCGGCATTCCCCTGCCCGGTTAAGGCCATCACGCTGGTATTGGCGCTGTCCGGATTCTGTATTCCACTGAGCGAGACCGTAATATTGGTTCCGGCGGCGCAGGTTAAGCCCAGGTTTTGCGTGTTCTGTGCTCCCGCTGGCGTGGTGCCCACCACGGTGCCGAACGCCGAGGCGGGGATATCCCCGATCGGAAACGTCAGCTGTGACGTATTCACCGTGCACGCCATGGCATTAATGGTACCGGCGGTGAGCTGCGTGGTCAGGCCGTCACGATAGATGCCGTCGCTCCCCTGAAGCGTCACGACGCCGATCGCCCCCGGGGTTAACGCCCCCGATGAGACCGGGCCAGTCACCACCAGCTCAATCCTCCCGCCATACCAGTCGACATAGGAGGTCTGCGCATTGTACGAGAACGTATTGCTCGGGTTTTCAAAATAGGCGTTGGAGGAAAAGCGTATGCCTATCCCGCTGACGTTAGTGTTGTAAACATGATTGCCGTAGCTGCTCAACGTGGCGCTGTTGTAGCGCATGCTGAATCCCAGCATCAGCGGATTAGCACATCCAGTAAGATAGGAACCGGTGGCTGTCGCCGCGCCGGAAAAGACCACCGTGCCGACAGGCGCATCACGCTGCACGTTAATCGTCCCCACGGACAGGGTTGACAGCTGCGGCGTGATGGTGGTGCACGTACCGGCACGGGCGAGGTTTCCCGCCGCGAGCAAACAGAGAAGCAAAATCACGATAAGCCATTTCATGTTAACGTTCCTGACGGCAGGAGGCGCGCATGTCAGCGATCCCACCGAATGTTGAGTGTGTCGGCAGGCTGAAATCAGCGCGGCATTGCTGGCTGGGCTGACTCCCCCATGTCGCGACTAACGTCCCCTCCTCGCGCATACCGGTTAAATAAACCTGGCCGCGATCGCCCACAATAAAACTGCTGCTCTCATCACCGACAAGGGTGACCACCGCCCCAAACGGAACGGCGCGTTCGTTGTCGGTCAAGGTCATCAGCACCCGGCGACCTGACTTCGGCAAATAATCGGCTCTCACCACCGCTCCCCGCGTCGGCGTCACCGTGCGGGTGTTGATCTCCAGTTCGACATCCTCCGGCATATTTTCCGGATCGAGAGTGAGATCGTTTTTTCGGTAGACCGAAAGGTTGCTCACGACCGTATAACCGCGAACATCTGTCCGTACACCGGGCTGATTGCGGATATCCACGCCGTGGGCGCCAGGCGCTTTAATTAAGGCGTTGGTCTCCCCCAGCGGCTGAGAAAGCGTGATGCCATCAGCATGGGCGAGAATGCCGCCTTGTAGCCCGTAATTCAGGCGTTCACTGTTTTTGTCATAACCATACCCCGCCGTGGCTTCGCCATAGGTGCCTCTGTAGTCCGCGTTAACGCTGCCGGTATAGCCCACGCCCTCTGTGCCGTATCCCTGCTGCACGTTCCAGTTCAGGGCTCGGTTTTCGAGAGCCACCCCGTTCAGACCGATGCTGTGTGTCATCCCGTTATTCCTGCTGGCGTTCATGCCATAGTTCGCCCATGTCTGCGGCAAAAATTTATCCAGCGGAATGCTGATGTTGAACGCCAGAAGCTGGTCGTGGTCAGCGTTTTTTTGGTTGTCGTGGGTTTCTGACGCTGAGCGGACATTTTTGCTGTAGGTCCATGTCAGGCCATAGCTGATGTTGTGCCAGTAGTTGCTATAGCCGACGCTCCACGAAGCCATCGACTTACCGTCATTCCAGTAATCTTCCTGCGCCGCACTGAGGGTGAGCGCGCCCAGGTTGTCCCCCAGCGTCTGGCTCATTGTCAACTCGGCACGGTTACGTCGCCTGTCCTGAAGCGCGCTGCTGTCGCCGTACGAATCGAGGACCTCCTGCATCCCGTAATAGCCGCGGGTCGAGTAGCGATACCCGGCAATCGAAAAGTTCGTCCCGGAATTAATAAAATTCTTGCTGTATCGGGCCCGCCACGACTGACCGCTTGTTTTCGCGGCATGCTCCGGCGTTGACCAGCCCTGGGTGAGGTCTGCGGATATCGCCCCGAAATCGCCCATGTTCTTGCCCATCCCCAGAGCTGCCGACTGGTACTTATCTGCCCGCTGGACGCCGCCATAGAGCGTGAGGCCGTGAGAGAGGCCGTAAATTCCGGTCAGTTGCCCGAAGGGGGTTTTCTCCACGCTACGGTTATACGATCGATACTGCCCGGCGGTAAGGGCATATTTCAGGCGCCCCTCCCGTTGCAGGACCGGCAGCGAAGCGTACGGCAGGGTGAAATGTTGCTCACTGCCATCGGCTTCGACGATCGTGACTTCAAGATCGCCCGCGCCGCCGGTGGGATACATATCCGCGATCTCAAACGCGCCCGGCGCCACATAGCTTTGGTAGATTTGATAGCCATTCTGACGCACCACGACCTGCGCGTTAGTTCGCGCAATACCGCGCACCACCGGCGCATAGCCTTTCAGGGAATCCGGTAGCATGTCGTCGTCGGACGCCAGCTGGACGCCGCGAAAAGGCATGCTGTCAAAGACATCGGCAGGGGCGGAACTGTCTCCGAGCGTAAGCTGGGCTTGCAGGGGAATAATCGCGCGCTGCATCAAGGTATAGACATTGTCCCACTTATCCTGGCCGGACGCATCGCGGGACCAGGTGGTGTAGTTGCGTAACCGCCAGGGACCGACGTTGATCCCCGGTCGCAGGTTTGCATACTGACTGTCGCTGCGGGTGCCTGCCCCGCTTCTTGCCCGGCTGTTCGCGCCGCTCAGGCTGTAGTTGAGCATGGCCGCGGTAATGCCTTCATCCCACATCTCCGGCGGAACGTAACCTCTCGCTGGCAGATCTATGGCCGCCTGTGGGATGCTGATTGCCAGACGCTGGGCGCCAAACTTGAAATCCGCGCTGGCCTGTGGAATCGCCTTGAGATCGGCGCATTCTCCTTGCCCGGCGTCGAGCTGCGGGAAAAGCGCCGTTTTCACGCCCCACGCTTTTAACTGCCTGATACTCAGGCACGGCTGCAACGTTTCACTGCCGTTAGCATCCTTCACTGCCATGAAACGAATATCCCGCGTTTCCAGCAGCCGATCGTCAAGAATAATATCAACGAGGTACGTCCCGGGCGCCTGCGAGCCGGATTCAAAGGCAGATAAATCCGCTTTTCCCATTCCGGGATTATCCAGTTCTACCAGTTCCGTATTAAACGTCTCACTGGCATACAGCGTGGGAGAGAAACCCGCAAGCGCGAGGGCAATGAATATTGCCAGGCGCGCAGGCTGCACTGTATTAAATGCCGTTGTCATGACGAGCACCCGATTAATGCAAAGGGATCACAAACTGGCCCGGTGTAATTCGCCAGGATTGCCATAATCGTTAATGACTTTAAACGTCAGCGTATTGCCATTGGTCCCATTCGGTAACGGGAAACGAACTGAGCCTGAAGGCATTACGTACGTGACATCGTCAAGTTTTTTAACCCCGACCGTTATTTCATTGAAATTGATAACGTACGGCGTAGGGTTATTTACCTGCAGAGCATTTCCCGCACGATGCCAGGTTAATTTGTTGGTTTGTTCCTCAGGGGTAGACGCACGAAGGCTCTCTGGCCGATAAATAAGTTTGATCCGCGTTTTGACGGCAATTTGCAGCGAGTTCATCTGCTTTGAAGCTGATGGAATAGCTTTAATGTTCAGCCAGAATAAACTCTCCTGCCCCTGAGGCAGCGAGCCTGTCATGACAATACGCTCAAGGTTTTTTTGCCCGCCATCCAGCCGATACAGCGGAGGCGTAATAATAAAAGGCGCTTTACCGGATTGCCCATCCTGAACATCAATCCACGACTGGATTAAATAAGGAACGTCATCAGGATTGGTGATACTTATTGACGCTTCTTTTTTTGCCCCATCGAAAATAATGCGGGTGCCGCCAATAACTACTCCAGCACTGGCGGATGTTAACGTCAGCGATAACAGCGCCATCGCCAGGCCAGTTGTCGTTATAAAACGCATTTCAATACCTCATAAAACAAGGGGCCGGGAAGCCCCCTGCTAATTACTGCCAATGACTTAGTTGTAAACCACTGAGAAGTTCGCGACCGAGTTAGCCGGGCCCGCGGTCACGGACGCTGCGGTGGAGATATACTGCGCGTAGAAGTTCAGTGTATTATCAGCCGTACTGCTGAGCGCGTAGGTATAGCTGTTGCTGCCGTACAGCGGCAGATCGGCTTTATCTGCAGTCATCAGGTTAATCGCTACCCCTGTGGCCGCCCCCGCCACGGACGTATCAATCGCCAGCAGGCTGGCGTTGGTTAAATCCGGCGTACCGTCAAAACGGACTTTTGCATTAGTGACCGTCACAGGACAGTTTTTCAAAATAATATTAAACTGCGTCGCAGCCGTTCTGGCTCCCGCCGTCGAGAATTCCGTTTTATAATAATCGCCCAATACCACCACCTGGTTCTGAGATGCCACATCTACGTCGCAGGCAGAATCCAGAATATTTCCGTTAAAATTAACGGTACCTGCCGCTGCAAATGCATTGGTCATGGTGAGTACAGAACCTGCCGCTAACATTGCCATCATCAATTTTTTATTCATAATTCTCTTTCCTGTATTACTTTATTTATTACCGATATTCAGTTGCAGAAATAAAACCCCTTTCGACGAATCAAAATTTATACAACTCTTTTTCTACGCACAATCGATTTTAGGGTCTAGCTGTAGACTCTCTTTTAACAAAAACAAAACAAATTACTTTGGAAATATCTTAACAATAAAGTCCCCGGTCTACTTTTAGACCTAAGTCAAAAATGTTTCAAATTCAACTAATTAACACTAACCAATAGGCAAGTCTATAATTAGACTCGACGAAAATACTCCCTGACTAACTGTTTTTTAAGATAATTCTTTATGTCGATCAAAAAATGATCGCATCAGTGTATGAGGCCTCTTATGAACACCCGTATTGCGCCCGTTTCAGGCAATGAAATAACAACAGTGCTTGGCGCTAAGCCTCTTAAGCACATTGAAAAAATAATCGATAATGTTTTGCCGCATACGGAAAGATGCATCATGGCTAAAGGTGAAGTCATCCATTATTATTCCGGTGATATCCGCAAATGCTTTTTACTGTTACATGGCAGCGTGGCATTGCATCGCCGAGGTGACGGTATCGTCTTAAATTCCGAATCCGCACCTTTTATACTCGGCGTGAGCAGCCAGTTTTCTTCTGAGCACCTCTACGTCAGAGCGCTGGAAACTTCAGAGGTGGCTAGCGTTACGCTGGAGCGTTTTAATCACGTAGTCGCACAACAGAATTTATGGGAGTCCTTCTCGAACCTGCTGATCTATACCGCATCGCGCGTTTACGAACATTGTGCCCAGATATCGCAGATGTCGGCTTACGACATTATCCGCTTTCAGCTGGTAGAACTGATGCAGGAGCCGGAAGCCATAAGACAGAGCATTACCGCCGCAGCCTATATCAAAAGCCGCACCTATCTTTCACGCAGCGGCATTATGCGGATCCTGGCGGAATTGCGGACGGGGAAATACATCACTATGGAGCGCGGCGTGCTAATCGAGATCCATCACTTACCCCGCAAGTACTGAGGCTGTTTTTATCTCTGGAGAAGGTGGAAGATAAGAGCGACACTATAGAAAGTACAGTCTCTTTCCAGGTTAACGCTATGTCTTCTGACAAACCATCGCATCGCGGCTCTCCCTATGCCCAGGAACTGATTTCCCACTTACAGCCGCACTGCGCCACGTATAAAACCGATCCCGGTGAGCAACTTGATCTCCAGGTTAACGGGCAGAGTATGTGTTATTTAATTCTCGAGGGCACAATCGCGATTTACAGAAGAAGCGACGACATGATGCTTACCACCGCGCGCAGTCCCGCCCTGTTTGGTCTCGCTAACCTGACGGACATATATTTTAACGATTATCTCAAAACGGTGACGCCATGCCTGATCGGCGTGCTACCTACCGATCGGGTGGCAGAAGTTATCAAAGAGAAGGCGTTATGGGGGCTGCTTTCTAATCATCTGATGTTTGTCTATAACCGCCTTTATCACAACGTCATGCCGAAAGGTGCGCCAACGGCTTACGAGATGATTCGTCAGCAGCTCATGATGCTGATGCAGGAAGATGACAACTACCGACGCAGCGTGACGGCGGAAAGGTACATCCGGGATAAAACCCGGCTTTCCCGCAGCGGCGTAATGCGGATCCTGGCTGACCTGAAAACGGGCGGGTTCATCGAAATGGAAGAAGGCCGGCTCATTAAAATTAACAAACTGCCTGCCAAATACTGATTTTCAGACACAAAAAAGGCCGCGCAGGCGGCCTTTTCTTCACTGCTCAATGGACGTGAACGCCCAACCGCCAGGCAAAGTAGATCTCTTCTTTCAGCTCGTTTGAAGAGAGCGCCAGCAAATCCGTAAATTCCAGCTCAAGTTGTTTCAGCTTTTTCAGGTACTGCGCCGGAGACAGATTGCTTTTATCGCGACGTAAATATTCAATTGCCAGCTGTGTTGGGGTTATTTCAGTATCCATGATGTCCTCGCTTATGTTCAAAACGTGACCAGTATATCACAATCAGACGGCTAATTTTTGACCAAAAGCAAGACATTCGGAAACTTTACACAACGGCCGTCGTCAGTCTGGATGAACAACACAGGCGATCCTGCTCGTCCAGAATATCAATCTGCCACACCTGATGACGACTTCCGGCGTGCAGTGCGCGGCAAACACCGCGCACGCGCCCGCTGCGAACGGAGCGGATGTGGTTGGCATTGACCTCCAGCCCGACCACCTTCTGCTCCCCTTCCGTACACAGGTAACCCGCGACCGACCCCAGCGTTTCGGCCAGCACGACGGACGCACCGCCGTGCAGCAGGCCAAACGGTTGATGAGTACGGCTGTCTACTGGCATCGTCGCTTCAAGTTCATTATCGCCAATGCGCGTAAACTGGATATCCAGCAAACCGACCATGTTTTCCGCACCCATGGCATTTAAGGCCTGCAGAGTGACCGCACGTTTCCAGATCATCCGATAATCTCCAGTAAAGCCTGCAAGGGATGGCGAACGCCGTTACCTTCCACCCGTTTCACCTGGCTGCGGCAGGAGTAGCCCGTCGCCAGACAGCGGTTACGCGGCAGGCGCTGCATTGCCTGGTGCCACGACAGCTCGTAAATGCCGAGCGAGTTAGCGTGGTTTTTGACTTCATGACCGTAGGTTCCAGCCATACCGCAGCAACCCACGTTGACGCTTTCCAGCTTCGCGCCATAGCGGGCGAAGATAGAAGCCCACTGGGCAGGCGCCGTCGGCAGCGCGGTCACTTCAGTGCAGTGCCCAAACAGGTACCAGGATTCTCCGCTGACCTCCTGAGGGGCCGTTTGCTTCAGCACCGAAGGCAGCCACTCATGCACCAGTAAGACCTGAAAATCACCGCGCTTATCGCCGAGCGTATGCTTATATTCATCCCGGTAACAGAGCACCAGCGCCGGATCGACGCCCACCATTGGCATATCGAGCTGCGCCACGCGATTCAGGAAATCTGAAGTTTTCTGCGCGGTTTTCGCGAAGCGGGTCAGGAAACCTTTAATGTGCTGCGCCTTGCCGTTCGGCGAGAACGGCAGTACCACCGGCTGGTAGCCAATTTTCTCTGCCAGACGGACAAAATCAGCCACCACCTGCGCATCGTAATAGCTGGTAAACGGATCCTGCACCACCAGCACCACCTTCGCTTTCTGCTCAGGGCTTAATGCTTCCAGTTGTTCCAGGGTCATGTTCGCCGAGCGGTGCCCCACCAGCCGACGCTGGAGCGATGGCACCGACAGCAGCGGCAGATCCACCATGCCGATATGTTTTTCAGACAGTTTGCGCACCAGCGGCTGATTGATAAAGAAGTTAAAGGTTTTTGGCGCACGAGCCATTAGCGGCGCGTAACTCTCCACCGTTGCCACCAGATGATCGCGCATCGGGCGCAGATAACGCGTGTGGTACAGCTGGAGGAAGCGGGAACGGAATTCCGGCACGTCAATTTTAATCGGGCACTGGGTTGAACACGCCTTGCACGCCAGGCAGCCGGACATCGCCTCTTTCACCTCATGCGAGAAATCGTATTCGCCTTTATTCGCATGCCAGCTGTTGCGGGTCCGTTCGATGAGCCCGCGCAGGCTGGCGCGTTTTTCCGGCAGCTCCTGTTCCAGCTTGAGCGGGTCAATGCCGCGATCGGCCAGCAGGCGCAGCCATTCGCGCACCAGCGTCGCACGTCCTTTTGGGGAGTGGATGCGGTTGCTGGTGATTTTCATCGACGGACACATCGGGCTTTTCACATCGAAGTTGAAGCACAGCCCGTTGCCGTTGCACTCCATCGCGCCGCGCCAGGAAGCGCGAACCGCAATCGGAATTTGTCGGTCATAGGTGCCGCGCTTGACGGCGTCTACCTGCAACATCGGCGCATCAACGCCCTCTGGCGGGCAGATTTTACCCGGGTTAAGACGGTTATCAGGATCAAAAGCGGCTTTCACCTTACGCAGCTCGGCGTAGAGTTGTTCGCCAAAAAATGCCGGGCTGTACTCGGCGCGGAATCCTTTGCCATGCTCTCCCCATAACAAACCGCCATATTTGGCCGTAAGGGCCACGACCTCGTCGGAGATCTCCTTCATCAGGATCTCCTGCTGCGGATCGCACATGTCCAGCGCCGGGCGCACGTGTAGCACACCCGCGTCAACGTGCCCGAACATGCCATAGCTCAGTCCATGGCTGTCGAGCAACGCACGAAACTCCACAATATAATCCGCCAGATGCTCCGGCGGCACGCAGGTATCTTCCGCAAATGGAATCGGCTTCGCCGCCCCTTTCGCGTTACCGAGCAGCCCCACCGCCTTTTTACGCATCGCGTAGATTCGCTCGATGCCGGAGAGGTCGTTACACAGCTGCCAGCCAATGACGCCGCCCTCACCCTGTGCAATCAACTCGTCCAGACGCTGGCAGAGCGTGCTCACCTGGCTCTCAATCAGCTCTGCGTCATCCCCGGCGAACTCGACGATGTTCAGACCGAGCATCTCTTTATCCGGCACGTCGGTAATCAGTTCGCTCACCGAATGCCAGACAATATCTTCCCGGGCCAGGTTCAGTACTTTTGAATCAACGGTTTCCACCGACAGCGCCCGCGCCTCCACCATAAACGGGGCATTACGCAGCGCGGAGTCAAAGGAGTTGTATTTGACGTTCACCAGACGGCGCACCTTCGGCAGCGGGGTGATATCCAGACGCGCTTCGGTGATAAAGGCCAGCGTACCTTCTGACCCGGTCAGTATGCGGGTAAGATCGAACTGGCTCAGATCGTCATTATAGACATGGCGCAGATCGTAGCCCGTCAGGAAGCGATTGAGCTTCGGGAATTTGTCGAGGATCAGTTCGCGATTTTCACGGCAGCGCTCCAGCACGGTGCGATAAATCCGTCCGCTGGTGGTGCTCTCTTTTGCCAGCGTTTCAGCCAGTTCGACCGGCAACGGCTGGGTATCGAGAATATCGCCCCCCAGCAGCACCGCCCGCACACCCATGACGTGATCGGAGGTTTTGCCGTAGACCAGCGAGCCCTGCCCTGAGGCATCGGTGTTGATCATCCCGCCAAGGGTTGCGCGGTTACTGGTGGAAAGCTCGGGCGCAAAAAAATAGCCATACGGTTTTAAAAACTGATTCAGCTGATCTTTGATTACCCCCGCTTCCACACGCACCCACCCCTCTTCCGGGTTGATCTCAATGATGCGATTCATATAGCGGGACATATCAACGATGATGCCCTGGTTCAGCGCCTGCCCATTGGTGCCCGTCCCGCCGCCGCGCGGGGTAAAGACCAGGGAGCTGAAACGCTCCTGCGACGCCAGACGGGCGATGAGGGCCACATCGGCGGTAGAGCGCGGGAAAACGACGGCATCGGGAAGAAGCTGGTAAATACTGTTATCGGTTGCCATCGTCAGCCTGTCGGCATAATCGGTGGCGGTATCACCTGTAAAACCCTGTTGCTCCAGTGCCTGCAAAAAATTAAGCACCAGTTGAACGACGCCCGGTGCCTGAGAAATCTGTGGGATCATTGCTGTCGACCCTAATGAGAATAGTGTGAAATCGTTTGCGTTGTGTCTGGAAAGTTTTATCACATTTTTTTCTTATGTGCTTCGTAGAATTACGGGCAAAATCCGCCTGTCAAAAATCGCTGAAATCACTAATGATTAGAGAGATGCGGTTTATATTCCCATCAGCCTTGCTGGTATTCATTTAAGGAAAGTTTCGTTTATGGTCAATCTTCGTCAGCCCAGGGATGTCGCACAGATACTGCTGTCGGTGCTGTTCTTAGCCATTATGATTATTGCGTGTCTGTGGATTGTTCGTCCTTTCGTGCTCGGATTTGCCTGGGCCGCGACCGTCGTGGTCGCAACCTGGCCTTTACTCTTACGTTTGCAGAAACTGCTGTTTGGTCGCCGCGGCCTTGCCGTGCTGGTGATGACGCTGCTGCTGTTCCTGCTGTTTATTATTCCCATTGCGCTGCTGGTTAACAGCCTGGTTGACAGCAGCGGCCCGGTTATTCGCGCGGTCACCAGCGGTGACATGACGCTGCCGGATCTCGCGTGGCTGAACAGCATTCCTGTTGTGGGCGCAAAACTATACAGCGGCTGGCACAGCCTGCTGGAGATGGGCGGTAGCGCCCTGATGGCCAAAGTGCGCCCGTACATCGGCACAACCACCACCTGGTTTGTCGGGCAGGCTGCACATATTGGTCGCTTCATGATGCACTGTACGTTGATGCTGGTCTTCAGCGCCCTGCTGTACTGGCGCGGCGAGCAGGTTGCGCTGGGGGTACGCCATTTCGCCACCCGACTGGCAGGTAAACGCGGCGATGCGGCCGTGCTGCTGGCAGCCCAGGCCGTTCGCGCGGTGGCGCTCGGCGTGGTGGTCACAGCGCTGGTGCAGGCGGTGCTTGGCGGTATCGGGCTGGCGGTTTCCGGCGTACCTTATGCCACCATTTTCACCGTTGTCATGCTGATGACCTGTCTGGCACAGCTTGGTCCGCTGCTGGTGCTGGTTCCCTGCATTATCTGGCTTTACTGGACGGGGGACACGACCTGGGGCACGGTGCTGCTGGTCTGGAGTTGCGTGGTGGGCACCATGGATAACGTGATTCGTCCTCTCCTCATCCGCATGGGCGCTGATCTGCCGCTGATTCTGATCCTGTCCGGGGTGATCGGGGGGTTGATTGCCTTCGGCATGATTGGCCTGTTTATCGGTCCGGTGCTGCTTGCGGTAACCTGGCGTCTCTTCTCTGCCTGGGTGCATGAAGTGCCGCCACCCGGAACCGATCCGGACCTCATCTTAAGCGAACTTGAAGAGCTGGAAGATAAGAACGCGCAGTAAGAACCTTTGCCGGGTGGCGCTAACGCTTACCCGGCCTACACTCTTCGCAGGAATACTTAAACGTTGCTAAACTATTTATTCTCTGCGCACTGGTCAGACCCGCCTTTTCATGCCTAAAACCGTCATTCTCTTCAAGAAATCTTTACCTCCCTTTAACTATTGAGACGAATCCGATCGACTCATAAAGTTGGCATGCCTACTATTAAGACACGGTTATAAATCAACACCTTGATTTATAAGCATGGAAATCCCCTGAGTGAAACAACGAATTGCTGTGTGTAGTCTTTGCCCATCTCCCACGATGGGCTTTTTTTTATTTATCTTATGCTGAGCGCACAGGATTTAGGCGTGTTTTAAACGAAAAAACCGTTCATTACAGACTGATGAATAGCGATGAAAGAGTTTTACTGTTTAGTTCCATTCGTCATAAGCATATGCCATTTCACTATCAACTGAATATCTTTCTCGTACCGCCAGGTGTTCCTTTTACTCTGAATTATTAGTAGCCTCTGCCCGTTCATCAGCGCGAGCACGTTCACGTTGTAATGAGCATCACCACGTTTAAGGCGGCTGACCACTCCAGGAGCAGCGCCTGCACCTTTTTCTTCTGTCAATAATAGTTATGTGGGTTATTTTCCCGCCATAAGAAAAAAGATAAACATCAAGGCAAGCACAGTAAATGATATAACAGCCAAACTGGCGTTCCTAAAAACGCCATCATTTAGCTTTATCTTTTATACTTTTTTCAACCTGAGCATGAAGATTCATGCAGTTTATATACCCTTCTCTACGCGCTGCGTTGACTTCCGTAGCGTGTCTTAACTCCATTGCTAACAACTTATCTTCCATGACAGAAAGGCGATAAATCAGGGCGCACACAATCATTAAAAGAATAATGAATAACACCGAAATATCTACAACCACTTAACCTCTCCAGTTACTTATTGAATCCTGAGTTCTGACGCTATGCACTGTAGGTCTTCGTTTTCCCTGCATTGCGTTGTCATGTAGCCGTTGCACAGGGAACTTAAATCAGACAGAGTCCGTATCTTCATTTAAATTTCATCTTTTATAGCTCATCAAACCTATCAGGCTATCTGGCGCAGTCCTGCAACCAGCAGACGGTGAGGAGTAGCTATATCAGTTCCAGGCTCAGAGCAAGGCGACTAAGACTATTCTTATGCGAACTATTTTTTTAAGTTATTAGTGCTTTGTAAGTTCATTTTCTTCTTTTAATTGCTTGAAAGAGGACTCGCCTTTGTGGCCAGGCGAGTCCTGAATATTAATTTTTACAAATTTCACTCCTACTCAACATCTGCCATTCCCCCTCCAGCACCCGCGTCTCCCCGGTCACCTGCACGTTCACCACCTCGCGAATATCCGCCGAGGACGCGCCAACCTGTAGCTCAAATTCACCTGGCTCGACAATTCGCTTCCCGTCCCGGCGGGTGAAATTAAACATCTCCACCGGCAAGGTAAAGGTCAGGGTGGCGGTTTCTCCCGGTGAAAGCGTAACGCGTTGAAACGCTTTCAGCTCCTGAAGCGGACGAACCTGCGTCGCGACTTTGTCACGCACGTACACCTGTATTACTTCGCTGCCGCTGCGCTCCCCGATGTTGCTGACATCGACGCTTAACACCACCTCTCCGTCGACCGGGACGTGGCTTTCAGCGAGACGCGCCGCACTCCAGCGAAACTGCGTCCAGCCAAGACCGTAACCGAACGGGTAAAGTGCGCCGAAATGGAACGCAAACGGCGTGCCGCCGCTTTTCAGCTTGTGGTTATAGTAGTACGGCATCGCCCCGGCGTTTTTCGGCACGCTGACTACCAGCCTGCCCTGCGGCTCCGCGCGGCCGGTTAAGATATCGGCAATCGCCCAGCCCCCTTCCTGCCCCGGCGCCCAGGCCATCATCAGCGCGGCCACCTTCTCTTCCAGCCCCTGAAGGTTATAAGGACGCCCGCCCGTCATGACGACAATTACCGGCTTGCCGGTTGCCACCAGCTCCTCAAGCAGTTGTTGCTGCACGCCCGGCAGATTCAGCGAATCGGTATCCGATCCTTCCCCCACGGTGCCGCTCTGGAATAGCCCGGCGAGGTCGCCCACGCAGGCCACCACCACGTCACTCTCTTTTGCCGCGCTCACGGCTTCGGGGATCAAATCCGTGCGTTGTGAAACCGGCGATTGCTGCATCGGTTTACCGCCGCTGTCGCCCGGGAACACCGGCGCACCCGCCATCCGTTTTTCGATAATGTGGCACCCTTTGGCGTAACGTACCTGTGATGCACCAAGGTACTGTTCCAGCGCCGCGCGCGGGGTTGTCACCTGCGAGGTCTCTTCAACCATATCGCTGATGATCAGGTGAACCGGGAAGCTGTAGCCGCTCAGCAACGCCAGCGGATCGTCCGCCGTCGGCCCCACTACCGCTACACGGGGTTTTCCACCGAGGGGCAAAATGCCGTTATTTTCCAGCAGCGTGATCGATTTTGTTGCCACCTCGCGCGCCACCTGCCGGGTCGCCTCATTCTGCAAATCGATACCTTTTTCGTCGGCGTACGGTTTTTCAAACAGCCCGAGACGGAATTTTTCACTTAGCACGCGCGCCACAATCTCATCCACTTTCGCCATTGAGATAAGCCCACGCTCTACCGCTTCCGCCAGATGACGCGCGCAGTCATCCTTCGGCAATTCCACGTCCAGCCCGGCGTTAAACGCCAGCGCCGCCGATTCTGCTGGATCGTGAGTAATCCCGTGGTGCTGGTGCAGCAGGCTGACGCCGCCGTAATCCGCGACAATAATGCCGTCGAAGCCCCACTGTTCACGCAGCACGGTGGTGAGCAGGAAATGGTCGCTGTGCCCTGGCTGATTATCGATGTCATGATAGGCTGGCATCACCGAACCGGCGTTGGCCAGCTTCACCGCCATCTCAAACGGTAGCAGGAAGGTATCGTTTAGCTCGCTGAAACCCAGATGGACTGGCGCATGATTGCGCGCCCCTTCGCTGAAGGAGTGCCCCACGTAATGTTTCAGGGTCGCCAGCAGATCGCGCTTATCGCCCTGCAACCCCTTCACGTACGCCGTCGCCATCACCCCTACCAGCCACGGATCTTCCCCAAAGGTCTCTTCCGTCCGTCCCCAGCGCACATCGCGCGAGACATCCAGCACCGGGGCCAGCCCCTGCTGGCACCCGACAGACCGGGCCTCATTGCCAATCTGCTCCGCCGCGCGCTGCACCAGCGCCGGGTCCCAGGTGGAACCGTAGTTCAGCGACGACGGGAACAGGGTTGCATCTTTGCACAGCAGCCCCACCAGACACTCCTCATGAAACAGCGCCGGAATGCCGAGCCGGGTCTCCTCCATCATCATACGTTGCAGGCGGTTAGCGGCACGCACGCCGGTTTTTGCATCAACAATGTGCGTGCCGAGCGGACGGGTGATCTGCCCGACGCCCAGCTTCAGCCTTTCGCTGAGGGACGCCTGTTCGCTCACGCCGGCGAACTCATCGCTCAAATCGCTGCGCTCGCGGTGGCTGCCGTGTTCATCGAGGATCAGCCAGTACGCGTGCATCTGGGCAAATTTCCCTTCCGGCGTCATACGCGCCAGTAAATCAGCGACACGCTCGTGTACGGGACGTCCCGCGTCCTTGTAGATCACAGTCATGGTTTACTCCTGTAGTGCGGATTGGGTTACCGGGCTGAGCTGCCCCGCATCGTTTCGAATGTCTCGCTTGCTGGCCAGCTCACGGGCAATGGAATCCACCAGTCGGCTGTTGAGTTTGTAGATAGCAAGGAGCGCCACCATGCAGAGGAACAGCGCGCAGGGGATCAGGGTGAACAGGGCATTGATGGTTGCGAGGACGTGAGGCGCCTGGTTTGCCTGTCCGGGCGCGTAATCCACCATGCCCAGCACCCAACCGACTACCGCCCCACCCAGCGCCAACCCAAACTTGATGGCAAACAGGGCGGTAGAAAAGACCAGCCCGTCCAGACGGCGGCCGCTGCGGTGTTCTTCGTAGTCCACCACATCGGAGAACATGGTCCATTGCAGCGGCGTGGTCAGGTTCTGAATAAAACTAAACACAATATTCAGACCGAATATCAGCCACACCTGCGAAGGAGGAATGAAGAAAATCAACGCGCCAAAAATAACGAAAGAAATAATGGTCCACTGATAGGCACGTACGCGATCAAATTTCCCCAGCAGGCGTTCAGATAATAATGCGCCGCTTAAGGATGCCACCATGCCGGAAACAATAAAGGCAAAGACCAGTTCAGGACGTAACAGAACATAGTTAACGTAATACATGGTCGCAGAGCCACGCGTCACGACGGCGGTTAACAGTAAAATATTAAACAGAAAAACAATTCGCCACTGGCTGTTGGCGGCCAGCAGTTTTAAATCCGTCAGCATCGAGCCGGAGGTGTCATTGCGCGGCGAGTAACGCTCCCGGGTCATAAAGAAGCAGCAGAAGAATAAAACAATACCCAGCAGCCCCATCAGGCTCATGGCATAGAAATAACCTTTTTGCACATTCCCCTGACCTAATAATGAGACCAGCGGCAGCGCGATGACCGTTACAATCAACCCGCCGATAAACGACAGGCCAAAGCGCCAGGATTGCAGCGAGTGGCGCTCGCGCGGGTCGAGCGTCAGCGCGCCGGGCATGGCGCAGTATGGAACGTTAATCGCGGAGTAGATCAGGCTCAGGATGGCATAGGTTACGCAGGCATAGACAATTTTCGCCGTCTGCCCGGCATCCGGTACGTAGAAGGTAATCAGGCAGCTCACGCCAAACGGAATGGCAAACCAGAGCAGCCAGGGACGAAAACGACCGTGGCGGGTCTGAGTGCGGTCCACCAGCGCGCCAATGCACGGATCGACAAACGCATCGATCACGCGCACCACTAAAAACATGGTGCCCATAATGGCCGCCGGCAAACCGAATACGTCCGTATAGAAATACGCGAGAAATAACGTTGCCGTTTGCCAGACCAGCGCGCTGGCCATATCACCGAGGCCATAACCTATTTTATCTTTGGTACGTAATACAGAGGAGATTGTCATTGTTATTTGCCTTTTTATCAGGTTAAAACGTATTTCAACCAGTCGCGCATCATCCCGACGGATGTACGCGGTAAGGCTCAAGTATTAGCAACGCCCTGCCCACTAACAATTGTCTAAATTAACAGATAAATTATGATATTTGGTTTTTTGATTTATTTGTGATGGTGAGCATATTCGCAGGAAAATAAAAAAGGCGAGGACAGATATCCTCGCCTTTTTCAGGTTATGCAGGTTTTACTTGTTCAGCTCTGCCAGGCTCAGCCAGGTTTGCACCACGGTGTCCGGGTTCAGGGAGAGGCTATCAATCCCCTCGTCCATCAGCCAGGCCGCAAAGTCTTCATGGTCAGAAGGACCCTGCCCGCAGATCCCGACATATTTACCCTGTTTCTTCGCCGCACGGATGGCCATGGAGAGCAGCGCTTTCACCGCCTCGTTACGCTCATCAAACAGCTCAGAGACGACGCCGGAGTCGCGGTCCAGGCCGAGCGCCAGCTGCGTCATATCATTCGAACCAATGGAGAAGCCGTCGAAGTGCTCCAGGAACTGCTCGGCCAGCAGGGCGTTGGACGGAATTTCACACATCATGATGATCTTCAGCCCGTTCTCGCCGCGCTTCAGCCCCTGACGCGCCAGCTCATCCACCACCGCTTTCGCCTGATCCACGGTACGGACGAACGGGATCATGATTTCCACGTTGGTCAACCCCATGTCGTTGCGCACGCGTTTTACCGCCTCGCACTCCAGCGCGAAGCAGTCGCGGAAGCTTTCCGACACGTAGCGTCCGGCGCCGCGGAAGCCCAGCATCGGGTTCTCTTCTTCCGGCTCGTAGCGTTCGCCGCCCACCAGGTTGGCATATTCGTTGGACTTAAAGTCCGACAGACGCACGATCACGCGTTTCGGGTAGAAGGCCGCGCCGAGCGTGGCGATGCCTTCCGTCAGGCGGCCGACATAGAACTCTCTCGGCGAGTCGTAACCCTTCATCATCTCGCGGATTTCGTTTTGCAGCTTCGCGTCCTGGTCGTCAAACTCCAGCAGCGCGCGCGGGTGAACGCCTATCATGCGGTTGATGATGAATTCCAGACGCGCCAGGCCCACGCCTTCGTTCGGCAGGCAGGCGAAGTCAAACGCGCGATCCGGGTTACCGACGTTCATCATGATTTTCAGCGGCAGGTCCGGCATGGTATCCACGCTGGAGCTCTTCACGCTGAAGTCGAGGATATCGGCATACACGTAACCGGTATCGCCTTCGGCACAGGAGACCGTCACGTTCTGGTCGTCCTTCATGCGTTCGGTCGCGTCACCACAGCCGACTACCGCCGGGATCCCCAGCTCACGGGCAATGATAGCCGCGTGACAGGTACGGCCACCACGGTTGGTGACGATAGCAGCCGCTTTCTTCATGATCGGCTCCCAGTCCGGGTCGGTCATGTCGGTCACCAGCACGTCGCCAGGCTGAATGCGATTCATCTCGCTGATGTCGTGGATCACTTTCACTGGACCGGCACCGATGCGGTGACCAATCGCACGACCTTCCGCGACAATTTTGCCCTGCGCGTGCAGGGTGTAGCGCTCCATGACCTGACCGCGCGAACGGACGGTTTCCGGACGCGCCTGCACGATAAACAGCTTGCCGGTGTGTCCGTCTTTGGCCCACTCGATGTCCATCGGACGGCCATAGTGCTTTTCAATCTGCACCGCCTGCTTCGCCAGCTCTTCCACTTCGGCGTCGGTGAGCGAGAAGCGATCCCGCTGCTCCTGCGGCACATCTTCAATGGTGACCTGCTTGCCATGCTCTTGCGTCGGGGCATAGATCATGCGGATTTTTTTCGAGCCCATGGTGCGGCGTACCACTGCCGGACGGTTAGCCGCCAGCGTAGGCTTGTGCACATAGAATTCGTCAGGGTTCACCGCCCCCTGCACCACCATCTCGCCCAGACCCCACGCGGAGGTGATAAACACCACCTGGTCGAAGCCGGATTCCGTGTCGATAGAGAACATCACGCCGGAAGAGCCCACGTCGGAGCGCACCATGCGCTGTACGCCTGCGGAGAGCGCGACGCCGCGGTGGTCATAGCCCTGATGCACGCGATAGGAGATGGCGCGGTCGTTGAACAGGGAAGCAAACACATGCTTCACCGCCACCAGTACCGCCTCGTAACCCTGGACGTTGAGGAAGGTTTCCTGCTGTCCGGCGAAAGAGGCATCCGGCATATCTTCCGCGGTAGCGGAAGAGCGCACGGCAAAGGAGGCCTGCGCGTCGTCAGCGGAGAGCTGGTTGTAGGCGTCATGGATGGCTTTTTCCAGTTCCGGCTGGAAAGGTGTGTCGATGATCCACTGGCGGATTTGCGCGCCGGCTTTGGCAAGCTCGGTGACATCATCAATATCCGTTTTATCCAGCAGGTCGTAAATGCGCTGGTTTACACCGCTCTGGTCTAAAAACAGGTTAAACGCATCGGCGGTTGTGGCAAACCCGTTTGGTACGGAGACACCCATACCGGACAGATTTGTAATCATTTCACCCAGGGAGGCATTTTTGCCCCCAACTCTGTCTACATCATTCATGCCGAGTTGGTTATACCAAAGCACCAGCGGTGACGAGCCATTGTTGGACATCGAAACAATCCTTTTGTGATATTTGATCGGAGTAAGAAACACCTGACTACGTATTTATACTGGCATATTTATTTCCGCTAAAAAAACGGTGAATCGTGTAAGCAATTTAAATTTTCAACTTTTCGGACAGTTTCCCCGCACTCGCTAACCCGATGATTCCTATAGATTCCGGCAAAAACCATAGAAATAACGCCGCTAATCAGAAAATGAAATCCACTTTTCAGGAAAATCAAAAACACCATTTCATTTTAAATTCAGATAAGTTCTTTGCTGTGCAATTAACTTTTTTAATTTATGCTTTCAGGCAATTACGTACGCTATTCAGGGTGGATAAAATGGATAATGCTGTCGATCGCCACGTTTTTTATATTTCTGATGGGACGGCGATTACCGCCGAGGTGCTGGGACACGCGGTGATGTCGCAGTTTCCCGTGTCGATAAACAGCATCACGCTGCCGTTCGTGGAAAACGAGAGCCGGGCCAAAGCGGTCAAGGACCAGATCGACGCCATTTACCAGCAGACCGGTGTTCGTCCGCTGGTGTTCTATTCCATTGTGATCCCTGAGATCCGCAACATCATTCTGCAAAGCGAGGGCTTCTGTCAGGATATCGTGCAGGCGCTGGTTGCACCCTTGCAAAGCGAGCTGAAGCTCGACCCGACGCCGATCGCTCACCGTACCCACGGGCTGAACCCCGGCAACCTGACCAAATACGATGCGCGTATTGCCGCCATTGACTACACTCTGGCGCACGACGACGGGATCTCGCTGCGCAATCTGGACCAGGCGCAGGTCATTTTGCTAGGCGTGTCGCGCTGCGGTAAAACCCCCACCAGCCTTTACCTGGCAATGCAGTTTGGCATTCGCGCCGCCAACTACCCCTTTATTGCCGATGATATGGACAACCTGGTGCTGCCTGCCGCGCTCAAGCCGCTTCAGCATAAGCTATTTGGGCTGACCATCAACCCGGAACGACTGGCGGCGATCCGCGAAGAACGTCGCGAGAACAGCCGCTACGCCTCAATACGCCAGTGCCGAATGGAAGTCTCCGAAGTCGAAGCGCTGTACCGGAAAAATCAGATCCCCTGGCTGAACAGTACCAACTATTCAGTAGAAGAAATTGCCACCAAGATCCTCGATATCATGGGACTGAATCGCCGCATGTACTAATATGCTAGTACATTAATCCAGTTTCAGTTATTATCATGCCATCCTCGGGGCGACGTGCCCCGAACTTGAAATCAGCAGGGATTGGTTTAAGGTGATGCCCATCACTTCCCGGTAGTCTGCCGATGAAGCAAAAAATTTCTGAGACATTCCATGAACAAAACCGACGAACTGCGCACCGCGCGCATTGATAGCCTGGTCACCCCGGCTGAGCTGGCCCGGCTGCACCCCGTTTCCGCCGAGGTGGCGGACCATGTGACGGCCTCCCGTCGCCGCATCGAAAAAATTCTCAATGGTGAAGACAAACGTCTTCTGGTAGTAATTGGCCCCTGCTCCATCCACGACCTGGACGCGGCGATGGATTATGCACAACGCCTTCAGACGCTGCGCGGCACGTATCAGGATCGCCTGGAGATCGTGATGCGTACCTACTTTGAAAAACCGCGTACTGTCGTGGGCTGGAAAGGATTGATATCCGATCCCGATCTGAACGGTAGTTACCGGGTGAATCACGGCATTGCGCTGGCGCGTAAGCTGCTGCTACAGGTTAACGAGCTGGGCGTGCCGACCGCTACCGAATTTCTGGATATGGTGACCGGACAGTTTATTGCCGACCTCATTAGCTGGGGCGCGATTGGCGCGCGTACCACCGAAAGCCAGATCCACCGTGAAATGGCGTCGGCGCTCTCTTGCCCGGTGGGCTTCAAAAACGGAACGGACGGCAATACCCGCATCGCCGTTGATGCCATCCGCGCGTCACGCGCCAGCCATATGTTCCTCTCCCCGGATAAAAACGGCCAGATGACCATCTACCAGACCAGCGGCAACCCGTTCGGACATATCATTATGCGTGGCGGTAAAAAACCGAATTACCATGCAGAAGATATTGCCGCCGCCTGCGAAACGCTGGCGGAATTTGACCTGCCGGAGCATCTGGTGGTGGATTTCAGCCACGGCAACTGCCAGAAACAGCACCGCCGCCAGCTGGACGTCTGCGATGAAGTCTGCCAGCAGATCCGCAGCGGCTCGACCGCCATTGCAGGAATTATGGCGGAGAGCTTTATCAAAGAAGGCACGCAGAAGATCGTCGCCGGACAGCAAATGGTGTACGGCCAGTCGATCACCGACCCGTGCCTGAGCTGGGAAGACAGCGAACGGCTGCTGGAGAAGCTGGCTTCAGCCGTGGACACGCGCTTTTAAAATCCTGCCGGGTTACGCTGCGCTTACCCGGCCTACGGTACGTGCCCTTCTCCCTCTCCCCATGGGCTGAGGGTTCCCCAGTAATTTTTTTATGCAGAAGCAATAAAGTTGCTTTCTAAATGACTGAGGGCTGTCAGCGATGCCCTGGTCCGGCTGTAAATCGCTGAGGC